>CAJJBR010000102.1 GCA_905182475.1 Akkermansiaceae bacterium
GGAATCATACACTGGAATCATACACTGGAATCATACACTCGAGTTTGTCGTGGCATGGGAGAACGGAAAACTCGATGAGGCCGCGGCGATGGTGGACGAGCGCTTGCGGCTGGCCTTCCGCAAGGAGATGGCACGCGACCCCCTGCGGGTTGAGGCCATCGAAAAACCTGCGGGTGTTCCGGAAGCGGGGTGAGTTGCGTGCCCGCGCAGGGATCGCCAAGGCGCCCAAAGGAGGGGTGAGCTTCGACCTCATCTTTCGCAACGGCCAGTGGTGGATCACCGGTGGGTAGCAAGGACGCGAGCTTTCCGGAAGAGGCGTCCTGGGAAATACTGGAAGATCAGGGGTTGGGGTTCTCTATAGTTTGCCGGGGGAATAGTGGGCGAGTGCATTATTTAGTCTTGGAAACGGGATCCGGCGATGCGCTCCATTCCGGCTAACTATCGCCCTTGAGAAAATATCTTTTGCACAAGCCAGCATGCTCGCCACTTTCTTTCGTGACTATCAACAAGAATGACATCGAGCAGATGGAAAAACTAGCTCGCGTGCAGTTTGCCACCACTCTGCCCGGCCCCAAACCCATCTGTCTCGTCGGAACCCGCTCCAGCAAAGGTCAGGCAAATCTCGCTCCTTTTTCCAGCGTCACTCATCTCGGATCCAATCCAATCCTGCTCGGCATGCTCTCACGCCCTGACACCGTTAATCGCCACACTTTACGAAACATCATCGAGACCAAATGCTGGACGCTCAACCACGTCACGGCAGAGATCGTCGAGCAAGCACACCAATGTTCTGCTCGCTACTCTCATGACGAATCCGAGTTTCAAGCCACTGGCCTCACCGAATCCACTCACCCTGAGACTTCCGCTCCCTTCGTCGCAGAGTCCCCCATCCGCATGGCGCTCTCACTCGAAGACATCCTGGATATTCCAACAAACAACACCAAGCTGATCATTGGCCGCGTCCAATTCGTCGAAATCCCTGATGACGCCCTCACAAGCGATGGACGAATTGATATTTCCAGCTCCCTCGCCTCCACAGCGCTCGATACTTACTTCTCCATCACACAACACTGCCAACTCCCCTACGCGAAACCATGAAACGCGCTTATCAAGGATCTCTCATTGCAGATGCTTTGGCCATGCCCGTGCACTGGTATTATGACCGGGAAACACTCGACCGTGATTACCCGGACCTCTCCACCTTTCAACCTCCGCAACAAAATCATCCCGATAGTATCTTTTGGAGATCCAACTACACCGCGTTGAACGAAAAAGGCGATATCCTCCACGACCAAGCCCAATTCTGGGGCATCAAAAATATCCACTATCACCAAAATCTCAAAGCCGGAGAGAACACCGTAAATTACAAACTCGCCACCGCTCTCTATGAACAAGTTACCACCATCGGACGCTATGATTCTGAAGCTTGGCTCGCGCGCTATATCGAAAACATGCTTACCCCGGGATGGCACCGTGACACCTACCTAGAGGAATATCATCGTGGCTTCTTCGCCAACTACGCCCAAGGGAAAGCTCCTGAAAAATGTGGCATTAAAGATGAACACATCGGCGGGCTTTCCCAGGTTCCTGCTCTTGTCGCAGCTCATCAAGGGCTCCCGCATGAAGAAATTCGACAAGCCGTGAAAACCCACGTCGCCCTGACTCATCGGCATTCCAATGTCCTCCGCGCCGCCGACTGCCTCACACGCCTTCTCCTAGATCTGAATGAAGGGATCCCGCTTCGCGAAGCAATCATGCAGTCAGCGGGCGATTGGTTCTCCACCCGGAAGGCGCTCACTTGGGAATCCCGCCCCGACCGCACCGTGATCGGCCAAATCATGAGCCCCGCTTGCTACATCGCCGAGGCTTTTCCTGCTGCCCTCTACCTCGCGTGGAAATACCATGACGACTTTACCGCTGCCATCATCGCCAACGCCAGAGTGGGCGGTGACAGCTGTCACCGCGGAGCCGTCGTCGGATCACTCACTGCGCTTTCACATCCAGAAGGACTTGAACCTTGGATTGAAGCGCGTCCAGGCTAGGGGTCGTTTTTTCCAAGCAAAGTCGATTCCGACGATAGCAGTCATATGAGAGCTCGGATTTGAGGTTCGATCTTTTTCCAGAAACCAAAGAAACCTGCTGTGGCATGAGATTGAAGGGCTAGGTCCTCCGGTCTCATCTCGAGGTAAAGTTTGATTCCCGCAGTTTCGAGAGTGGAACGGATGGCAGGCAGCTTGTCATTGATAGGTCCGATTTCCGGACGACGAGCGATGATTTGAGAGACCTTGCTTTTCTTGGCCCACGAGACGAGGTCATCGATGGTTGAGCGTTCCACTTTGAGATGATTGAGACGCGATTGGGTGTCGTCGAAAGCAGAGGTAATCCATTTCTGTTTCGCCGATGAGGCCTGCGGTTCTTCACTCAGAAAGACTCGCTCACAGCTTGGCTCGGTGCTGAGATCTTCATCGTGTAGCCAAAAGCCGGTGTCCGCAGTGATCGTGACATTGAGATTTTCAAAGGGTGCGGCAGTAATCGGCGGACGCTTTGTATTTTTCGGGATGGCTCGCTCATAGCTTTCGAACTGGTCGAGACCGGCTTCTTTGAGCAAGTCGGGATGGAGGTATTTTTCAATATTGGAGCGACGAGCGAGATAGGTTTTTCCGGGTGTCTGAATTCCGGCGACCCAACGCCATGAGAGGGTGTTGGAAGCTGGATCAGCATCAAGAAGATGGCGATAGAAGAAGTCGGCACCGATTTGCCACGGAAGTTTCGCGGTGTGAATCCAGTAGCCTGCGAACCACATACGGGCGTGATTGTGAAGATAACCAGTTTCGATGAGTTCCCGCGCGAAGTCATTCATGATTGCGACCTCCCCTTCCCCGGCCATGAGCTTGAGAGCTGCTTCGCAGGGAGTGAGAGCGGTGAGTCCCTTGAGATACTCAGTCCAGACTTGAGGGCGCAGAGCGAGCCAGTCCTTCCAGTAGCGACGCCAGTATACTTCCTGAAGAAATTTCTCCACGGTGGAAAAGGCGTAGCGATGAAGGAGGCGCTTCGCTACCTCTTCTTCGGAAATGAGCCGATGCCTGATAGCGGGGCTAAGACGAGAGACATTGGTATGATCAGGAACAACATGATTACGATCCCTACTGTAGCGCGAGGCGGTCTTTTCAAACTCGGCCAGTCGAGCCAGCGCATCAGCACGTGTCGCGGGAAAGCGGTTAGAGCTGGGCCAGAAAGTCGTCTGCATTTTTTCGGTGAAGTGCGCGTTTTTCATCGTTCATGCGATTGAGCATATGGCCCATCTGCGACATACGGTGGTTCTTGAGAAAGACGTCCTGGTAGTCGGCGACGAAGCTCCAGAAGAGACCGTCCCAGATCTCACACCAGGGGCCTTTTTTATAGTCAGACATTTTACGAATATAGTTCGATCCGGAGAGGTAAGGCTTCGTGGTGAAGAGCCCCCCGTCGGCGAACTGACTCATGCCGTAAACATTGGGGACCATGACCCAATCGTAGGCATCAATGAAGAGTTCCATGAACCATTTGTAAACAGCGGTGGGATGGATGCGGCAGAGGAGCATAAAATTCCCCAGCACCATGAGTCGCTCAATGTGGTGGCAATAGCCGTCTTCCAGGACGCGGTGAATCGTCTCGTCGATGGGATCAATCCCGGTGGTGCCATCGTAAAAAGCGGCCGGCATATCACGGGTGAAGCCCCAGAAATTGCCTTGCCGCTCGGTCACTCCGTGCTGGAGATACATCGCGCGCACAAACTCTCGCCAGCCGATGATCTGGCGGATGAATCCCTCGACCGTATTCATGGGAATCTCGTGCTTTTTGGCGTAGGCTAGGGCATCCTTTACAACTTCGCCCGGACCCAATAAGCCGATATTGAGCGCGGGCGTGATCACGCTGTGAAACATGATGCGGTGCTTGGTATGAATGGCGTCCTCGAAATCGCCGAAGAGGTGAAAGCGTTCTTTAAAAAAGACAGCGAGCCACTTTCTAGCGCCTGCACGATCTACGGGATAAGCAAAGCCCTGGCTCTTCCCGAGAGTGTCCGGGAAGTTCGCCTCAACATAGACGTGAGCTTCATTGACAAAGTCATTTGGTTCATCTGCTGGAGGCTCAGGGACGGGCTGAGCCTTGGGGAGTTTCTTCCGATTGTCCTCATCGAAGGACCATTTACCGCCCACCGGTTCGCCATCGGGCTCCATGAGAATGTCCATACGTTTACGTTGAGATTTATAAAAAGTGGCCATAAACGGCCTCTTTTTTGAACCAAGGACTTCGTTGAGCCAGTCCTCGGAACTGAGGAAATTTGGCGAGTCATATTGCGCTAAGGAAACGTCGTACTTTTTCGCATAGCGTTGAAGACGAACATTAAGGATATGATCCACTGGATCACAAAAATGGATGACCTTGGGAGGCTCCGGAAATAGTGCTTCTAGGGTCTGAACCGTATCTTGATCAGGTTGACATTCCACGTAGTGCACCGCGTAGTCATCTGCACTGAGTTTTTCCTCATAGGCCTTCATCGAGGCCCGATGCAGTATGAGCTTTTTCTTATGAAAGCTCATCGGCCAGTGCGGATCAGCTCCAAATAGCAGCGAGTCTTCCAACAGATAAACCATCCTTTCACGCTGCAATACGGGATGCTTTTCAAAAAGCTGATGCGGAAAAATGAGGCTCACTTCCATGTCAACGAAAGGTCTGAAGGATTTCCCTTTTGTCTAACGATCATTTGCAAAAAAATCATCGCTCAGTATGCTCCTCCATGGCTCGCACTATTCTACTCGTCGGTGGCAACTCTGGCATCGGTCTCGCCACCGCAAAGCGTCTTCTTGATCAGGGCGAGCACGTCATTGCCGCATCGCGCAGCAGTGATCAACTCAAATCACTCGGCATTCCCGCGCAGTTTTTTGACGCCACAAATCCGGAACCTACCCTCGATCTCCCGGACACTCTCGATGGCGTCGTCTATTGCCCCGGCACCATCAACCTGAAACCCTTTCACCGTCTCAATGAGGTAGACTTCATGGCTGACCTTCAGGTGAATCTCTTCGGCGCAGTTCGTATTCTCCAGCTCGCCCTGCCCTCACTTAAGAAATCTCCATCTGCCTCCGTCGTCCTATTCAGCACGATTGCGGTAAAGACCGGCATGCCCTTCCACACCAGCATTGCCGCTGCCAAGGGAGCGGTCGAAGGACTCACCCGCTCTCTCGCCGCCGAGTGGGCACCAAAGATCCGAGTCAACGCCATCGCCCCATCATTAACAGACACCAGTCTCGCCGCCCCACTCCTGGCTGATGACAAACGTCGCGAAGCCGCTGCCGAACGCCACCCACTCAAACAGATCGGCCAACCCGAACACGTCGCCGAGCTTGTCAGCTACCTCCTTTCTGACGCTGCTAAATTTACCACCGGTCAAATTCTCCGCCCGGACGGTGGACTCTCCAGCGTCCGGCTTTTCTGAGTTCAGTCATGAATCGCACCAAAAGAGTCTTGGCGTCGATATCAGAACCAGTCTCGATGAGACTCCACCGCCTCCTGACCTTGAGACAAATCTTCCGGCACATCCTCCTGCTTCCGATTTTTCAAGGGGTGAATCCAGCCCCTAGATGCAAGATCCACCAAGAAAACTTCAAATCCACATCGACTTAACAACTCATTTGAACACACTGTTCTTGTGAACGTTCAGAAAAAACTCGAAATCCTCGCTGATGCCGCGAAATACGATGCTTCCTGCGCTAGCTCGGGAGCGAAGAGGAAGGATTCATCGAACGGAAAAGGCGTGGGTTCCACGGGCGGCGTGGGTATCTGTCATTCATACACACCAGATGGCCGCTGTGTCTCTCTTCTTAAGATCCTCCTCACGAACGTCTGCCTCTACGATTGCCACTACTGCATCAACCGACGCTCCAGCAATGTCCGGCGGGCGCGCTTCACCGCGGAGGAGGTCGTCACCCTTACGCTCGATTTTTATAAACGGAATTACATTGAAGGACTCTTCCTCAGCTCCGGCATCGTGCGTAGCGCGGACTTCACAATGGAACAGGTGGTGCTGGTCGCTAAGACCTTACGTGAGGTCCATGACTTCCGTGGCTACATTCATCTCAAGACAATTCCCGAAGCATCCGATGAACTAATCGCTCAAGCCGGAAAATATGCCGACCGTATCAGCATCAATATCGAGCTCCCACAGCAAGAAAGCCTCAAGGAGCTTGCGCCTGAAAAAAACATTCACCGCACTCGGGAGGCCATGGGTCATATCCGCGATAAAATCTCCGAATATGCTCCGCGAAACGCTCCAGCCTTTGCCTCCAGTCAGAGCACTCAAATGATCGTGGGCGCGGATGCCTCGAACGATTCGCATTTCCTGCAGCTAGCGGGTGACCTTTATGGAGATTTTAAAATGCGCCGCGTCTATTACTCCGCCTTCAGCCCCATCCCAGATGCCTCGGTCCGCCTCCCCTTGAAATCCCCTCCCCTCATCCGCGAGCACCGGCTCTATCAAGCCGACTGGCTCATGAGATTTTATGGCTTTAAGGCCAGCGAAATCACCACCAAGGAGCAACCGAATCTTGATCTCGATATCGATCCCAAACTCTCTTGGGCGCTGCGAAACCGCGCCTTCTTCCCCATCGATCTCAACAAAGCCGCTCTCGAAATTCTCTACCGCATCCCTGGACTCGGCGTGCGAAATGCCCAACGCATTGTCGCCATCCGCCGCCACACAAAGGTCCGTATCTCCGACCTCATCAAGATCCGAGTGAGCTTAAAAAAATGCCTCCCCTTCATCATCACAGCCGATCATCAGCCAGCGAACTACGAACTTGATCCTGAAAAACTACGCGCCATCTACGCACCACAAGCGCGACAACTGGAACTCGATTTCACGGCCATCCAAGTTCCAAAAAAAGAAGTCATCGGAGGAGAGTTTTAGAAATGCAATCTATCGCCCCCCCTGCCAACTTCGCGGAATGGCGCTCACTCGCACGCACATTGTTAGCAGACAAAATTCCCCCTCAGGAAGTCTTTTGGCAGAGAGATACCGAAGAAGATTCTCTCTTCTCAAATCCCACTCCACTCCCCAAAATCCCCGGCCAACTCAAAGTCCCAGCCGCCTTCATCAAAATCGCAGAAGCCGTCAGCTGTCATCGCTCTGGCGACCAATGGCCCTTTCTCTACTCCCTCCTGTGGAGGCTTACCCACGGGGAGCGTCACCTTCTCAGTATCGCCTCCGATCCCGAACTCCACCGCGTGCAATCCATGGCAAAACACATCAGTCGAGACTGCCACAAGATGCACGCCTTCGTTCGCTTCCGAAAAGTCGGTGAAGATCCGAAGACAGGCCGTGAGCAATTCGTCTCATGGTTCGAGCCCGATCATAAAATCATCCGGCTCAATTCTTCCTTCTTCCGTAAACGCTTCGCCAACATGGACTGGTCCATCCTCACGCACGACGAGTGCATGCATTGGGATGGCCAAAAAATCCGCTACACTCCTGGGGTCGATAAAAGCCAAGCCCCCGACTCCGACGCCCTCGAAGACCTCTGGCGCTCCTACTATAAAAGCATCTTCAACGTCGCCCGCGTAAAAGTGAAAGCGATGCAATCCGAGATGCCCAAGAAGTATTGGAAGAATCTCCCGGAAGCCCAACTCATCGAAGACCTTATTTCCAACAGTTCCCATCATGTCGATGAGATGCTCCGCAGCCCCCCTTCCCCGGAGAAACCTGCGCCGCAAAACGACTACCTCAAGGGGCTCAGAGAACTCCCCGAACATTGAGTGATTTTTCCGGGTGCAAAATTTCCAATAACCGACACCTTTCAATCATCCCAACTGAAGAAACCGAGTCACAAGAATTACCCGTCCTCATCATAGGAGCCGGCCTCTCAGGTCTTGCCTGCGCCCTGCACCTGCATCGAGCAGGCATTCCCGTGCAAATCCTGGAGGCTAGCGATGGGGTGGGCGGCCGGGTTCGGACAGACCGGGTCGAGGGATTTCTATTAGACCGTGGCTTCCAGGTTTACCTCAGTGCCTACCCTGAAGCGGGAAAGCTACTCGATCTGGAGGCACTCCAACTTCAAGTCTTTGAGCCCGGGGCCCTCGTCTTTGACGGCAGGAAACGGCACCGGGTCATGGATATTTTCCGCCGACCATCTCAACTGATCGAGAGCGCCTTTTCTCCCGTGGGCTCGCTGGTGGACAAGCTGCGTGTCGCCCTTCTCAGATTCCGCTCCTTGGGCAGCTCCACGGAAGAGATCGCCAACCGGCCGGACCGAAAGACCGAAACCTTTCTCAAGCAATTTGGCTTTAGTGACAAGATGGTCAATGGGTTTTTCAGGGCCTTTTACGGCGGAATTTTCCTTGAGCGAGAACTCCGGACTTCCAGCCGTATGTTCGAATTCACCTTTAAAATGTTCAGCCAAGGAAGCGCGACTCTCCCGGCCAAGGGCATGGGAGAAATCCCCCTCCAACTTGCCCGGCATCTCCCGCCGGAAACAATCCGAATCAACAGCGCTGTTGCTGCGGTGACCAAAACCTCGGCTCTGCTGCCCGGTGGCGAAGAAATCCATGGAAAGCTGGTCGTGGTAGCCACGCAGGCAGCACAGACCAGCTTTCTGGTTCCCGATTTCAAAGCGCAGGCACCTTCCTGGCGCTCTGTCACCAACGTCTACTTCAGCGCCGAACAGTCCCCTCTGAACGAAGCCATCATTGCCCTGAACAATAGCGAAAACGGCTTGGTAAATAATGTCTGCGTCCCCTCGGACGTCGCTCCGAGCTACGCGCCTCCAGGACGATCTCTGATCTCGGCCTCAGTCCTCGGCCTCCATAAAGACGATACCTTGCCAGCTCTTATCAAAGAAGAACTCACCACATGGTTCGGCGATCAGGTGGAAGATTGGAATCATCTTCGAACTGATCTCATCAAACACGGCCTTCCCGAACAAGCACCAGATTCCTCCGTGAGCAAGCCGCCCGGCTATCTTAAGATGAACGATATTTGGATCTGCGGAGACCACACCACGAGCGCCTCCATCGAAGGAGCAATCATCTCAGGAACGCAGACCGCGATTGCGATCCAAAAGTCGTTGAATTGACTGTCTAAGCCTTCACGCGATTGGGTATAAGAACTATTTCGGATCAGGAGGAAGCCGGTGGGACGCAGGAGGCCGTCCTGATGCCGGGCGATGATGCCGGTGAGTTCGTAGGTGCTATCTCCGTCGATGTCGTAGGATACGGTTTCGGTATTGAGGACGAGGGTTGCCGCATCGTAGGCGTAGGTGGTTTTTGCGACGGTGTTGCTCGTTTCCACTGGGCGACCGAAGTTGTCGTAGGTTTGAGTGACTCCGAGAGTGCTATCGGAATAAACCGTGGTTTCGAGCATTCCGGCGCCGTAGCCGTAGGTGGTGGTCACACCACGCTCCCAATCGCGGGTCAAGAGCCTCCCGGCGAGTGTGTAGGTGTAGTCTGCGCCTTTTCCATCGGCATCGCGTTTGTTGAGGAGGAATCCGCGCTGAGTGTGGTAGTTCCAGGTGGTGAGACTGCCGCCCGCGTTGGTGTGCAAACCGGACTCGATGAGTAAAAGTCGGTAAATTTCCGCCCGTCCTTGGCAAGCGAATCGATGTGCGGGGTGCGGTTCTTGGTTGAGCCGTAACACCCGAGATCTCCGTAACCGAGATCGTCACAGAAGATGACGATGAAGTTTGGGGACGCGGCGGAGAGGACGCCGGTGAAGGCGACGAAGAGAAATAAGGTCAGGGATGATTTCACGAGCAGAGAAGAGAATCTGACAGAATTCACAAAATGCACAGAATTTTGTGAGAGCCCGGATTAGGCCTCGTTTTGAGCCTTTTCGGGCGTCGCCAGGAATCTTCGAGGACCCGAATGCGACCATCAGGAAGACCGAGACGTGTGCGGAAGCCGTCCTGGAGGGTGGAGGTGGCGGTGTGAAACAGGAGGGTGAGGAGGTGACGGAAGCAATTATATGAGATTTATCAAAGGTCCGAGGTAACTATCCAAGGAGGAAATTCGAATTTTCCGGGGCTTGACCGCCCCGATCAGGTGGCGGGGGCGAGACGCTGGAGGAGGCGGCCTGAAACAAATGCAAGGGGAGGCAGAATGATGGCGGTAATGAACATCACATCGACGCTTTCCACCCGTTTCAGATTCAGCCACGACAAGGCCATGGGTAGAAGGACGATCCAGTCCACAAGAGGAATCCCGGCAAGCAGGGCGGATACGTGGGTGGAAACAGGCGATTGGAATTTCGTCACGCAAAGTGCCAACCAAATCCCGAAGGGCAGCAGTCCGATCCAGCCGAAGAGCGGGTCGATGAGAAGCGGGAGTATCGCAGCAAGCAGTCCCGCACCGACGAGTAAGCCCCTCGCCTGCCATTTCTGCGCCACGGGTAGATCGCCACGAGCCTCCCACCGGGCGCTGAGCGAGAGGCCGATAATGTATAACAAAAGCGCAGCCGCCGGGAAAAGCACGGTTGCGGAAATCCCCCGCCCCATCGCCACGTATCCAAGCACCGGAAGACATGCCCGGCACAGCCCCATGGGAATCACCGACCACGCGGCGGTCTTGTGAACCTTCGTGTAGAGCCAGATAAAAAATACTAGGACGGCAGCGACAAGCAACGCGCCGAGACCTGAGAAAGCAGCCAACGCCAAGCCGATCCCCGCCCCACCAACCGCTGTCGCGAGATATGCGTTTGCGGAAAACATCCCCTGCGGCAACGCCCGCTCCGGCCGCTTGTCCTTGTCCCATTCCCGGTCCGCCCAGTCATTGAGAAAATTTCCGGAGACATAGAAAAGCACCACTGCGACCGAAAGCAGCCACGGCCAGGAAAAACTCGAGCCCGCAGCAGTACTACCCAGCAGCACCCCGACCCCGAGATTGCTGACCACGCTCGGCACATTCGCGATGCGCGCGGTGGAAAGCAGTGCGTGAATTTTGGTACCTGGTCTCATGCGCCCATGCAGAGCCTATGCGAGCCGCAACGCAAGCCCTAGTGCTGCGTCACACTAAAAATGACAACCTGAGCACCACTTTCAGTTACACCCGACGTTTCCGTTCCCGTTGTAGGAAGAAGTTTGCTAGTGCCGAGTGATCAGTGATCAGGAGAAGACCGCCTACGCCGCCTACGCCGCCTGCTCCCTGCTCCCTGCTCCCTGCTC
>CAJJBR010000103.1 GCA_905182475.1 Akkermansiaceae bacterium
TGGACGCTTCGTGGGCCGCTGCCAAGGGCGGAGATTGGTTGATTGGAGGATTAGATGATTAGGAGGAGTAAGCCCCTTTCTCCCCCTCTGCTATCCCTTCAACGGCGCCCTCAAGCGCCCCTCGAAAAAAGCAAATTCCTAGCAGGGCGAGCACGACGGCGCATGGCTGGCGCTGGAGGAGCTGGAACCTACCACCCCAAGAGGGCAGCTAGTGCCGCGTCACACTTTGATTGAAGGATAGAGGCTTTGGAGTTTTATGCGGGTGGCGGCGGTGTCGTTTACATCCCCAAAGGGGATACGGATTTAAGCAAGCCCACGGTAGGCTTCACTGCGTTGCGCCAACCTCGGGCTGAAATACGTAATTCGGTTGGAGTTGAAGGTTTCTGCCCACCACTTTCAGTTACACCCGTCATCCCCAGAGTCGGCACTCTGGCAAAGCTCGCGAAATTTCCTTCTTGCGGAAATCCCGGGGGCACGGTTTGATTATGGCCATAAAGCACTTGTGCAGGTGAAACACCTCCGCATTTCTCTCAGATGACTTTTTTGGAACGCCTCCCAGCCACAGCCACCTCCGGTAGATCCGGTTGGTGTGGCTACCTCGTCACCTTTTCATGACTTGCCGTTCCAGTCAGCTTTTAAACACTTTCCTGCCCCTGCATTCGGTGGCGACTAGGTCGTCAATTGTCTGCGGGCAATGAAATAAACCATCCAAAGGATAAGACCATAGCTAGACCACAGAAAAACAACAACAGGGGCCGTTACCGCGACATGACGCGGATCAACGATCGAATCCGCGCACCTAAAGTCCGCGTAGTGAATGCAGCCGGAGAACAGCTAGGCGTGATGTCGTCGCGCGACGCTCTCGTCAAAGCAAAATCGGTGGGGCTGGATCTTGTCGAGATTTCTGGTCAGGCAGATCCGCCAGTGTGCAAGATCATCGACTACGGGAAATACAAATACACCCAAGCGAAGCTCAAGAAGGGCAAGTCGAAGACCTCCACGCGGATGAAGGAAGTGAAATTCCGGGTCGGCACTGGTGATCACGACTACAACATCAAGCTTGGCCGTGCGGAGACCTTCCTAGAAGGGAATCACAAGGTTCGTTTCGTATTGCAGTTCCGCGGACGTGAAAACGCCCACAAGGATCTTGGTTTCGTTGTGCTCAAACGCATCATCGAGGATTTGAAACCGATGGCAGCAGTTGACCAGGCACCGCGCCTCAATGGACGTGCGGTTGCTATGATCCTTTCTCCACTTCCTGCCCATCAGCGGAAACGTAATTTCCAACTCTACCACGGTGAACTCATCGAAGATGATGACGACCAGAGTGAAGATGAAGACAGCGACGACGATGTGGATGTGGATGTGATTTCTTCCGACGAAGGTTCTGAAGAGAAATCCGATTCGGAAGAGAAAGAGGAAGCTCCCAAGGCAGAGGACTAATGTCCGGCACGATCGAAGATTTCGTCAAAACACTGAAAGAGGGTAGTGAGCCATGGCTTTTACTTTTCGATATCGACGGCACGCTCGTCGATACCGGCGGGAAGGGTATGGCCGCGCTGCAGAAAACTGCTGTAGAAGTTTTCGGTGGCGACGGGCCGCCGCTGGATCTGGCGGGTTCCACTGATCTGGGGATCCTGGAGAATCTTTACGTCCATTTTAAAATCGATGCTACGGAGGAACAGACCCACAGGTTTTTCGAAGCATACCACCGCCACCTTGAAGCCAGTCTCGAATCCAATCCCGCAGATGGGCGGGTTCTGGACGGGGTGATCGATTTGTTGGAAAAACTTGCCCAGACCGAGAACGCCCAGCTTGGTCTGTTGACCGGGAATACATCTTTGGGTGCGGAAATCAAACTCCGCCACTACGGGCTTGGTCATCATTTCACCTTCGGAGCATACGGCTCGGATCGTGCCGACCGGAACCTTCTCGGCCACATTGCTCTTGAGCGTGCGTTTGCGATGACTGGTCGCGAGTTCCGCTCGGATCAGACTTTGATTATTGGAGACACTCCGAAGGATATCGGCTGTGCACACGCTATTGGAGCGAAGTGCCTTGCAGTTGCTACCGGACAGTTTTCTGCCGCGCAACTCGAGGAGGCAGGTGCCGATTGGGTGCTCGGATCGCTACGCGATCTTACCCTTGGGTGAACCTGGCTAAATTCCGCCTTTGTTCTGCGGTGACATGTGGTTGAGCAGTTTTTGGTTGAACTCATCTGCCATGTTGTAGCCAAGCCGGCGGAGCTGCTGATCAAGCGCGGCGATGGCAACCATGCGAGCCGTGTCCCGCCCAGGGCCGACTGGGACTTCTACGTGGACGACCTGTTGGCCGAGGAGTTCGTAGGTTTTCGATTCCAGTCCGATCCTATCTACTTCGTTGAGATCGGTTGCGGGCTTGAGGGTGACTACGAGGTCGAGACGCTTATCGGGACGGATGGAGGCAAGGCCGTAGAGGTTGGCTACGTTGATAATGCCGATACCTCGGATCTCCATGTAGCCGCGTGAGAGATCGGGGGCTGTGGCGATGAGTTCGCCGCCCACGTGCCTTACCCTTACCATGTCATCTGCGACAAGTGAGCCTCCGCGCTCTAGCAGGCCGATGGCGGTTTCTGATTTTCCCGAGCCGCTTTTACCGACGATGAGGACTCCGATGCCGCGCATATCGACCATGCAGCCGTGGATGGTAACGGTGGGGGCGAACTCGTGCTCAAGGCTGATCGTGGCAGCGTTGAGGAATTTCATGGTGATCTGGGAAGTTCCGAAAACTGGGATGGAATGTTCTTTTGCAACAGCCATCAACTCAGGGCCTAGGGTGGCACCACGCGATACGACGATGCATGGAATGTCGCGTTCGCACATCCGTCGGAAGCGATCGATGCGCATTGGCTCGGGCAGTTTCCGCAAGTAGGCCATCTCCAAATTTCCTAAAACCTGCACGCGTTTTTTGGCGAAATAGGAGAAAAATCCTGCCAGCGCGAGACCGGGTCTGTTTACTGCTGGTTCGCTGATCAGTCGGTCGAAACCGACCCGTTCACCAAGAAGAACGATTTTAAGGGATTCAGAATACCGTTCGAAAAATTTCTCCACCGTGATCGATGCCACGGTTTTCACTCGTTGTGCCATGGAGGATTTCTAACAAGCCTCCGGGGAAACGGCACGCGAAATCGGAAGGATAAACTATCGACTTTTGTAATGGGTCGATAAGTAGAGGTCTTTCGTGTGTAAGGTATGCGAGATTGATTTTCTGGCAGAGGGCGTGTAGCCTAGGAACTACAAATGAGGTTCCCGGGCATAAGACCAATTCGATTCAGGAAGCACATCCCGGAAGAATTTTCTGTGGATGGCTTTTGGGATGTGGTCGGAAAGCTCTCGAAGCGGGGTGGAAGAAAACTGCTTTCTTCCGCACTGACCTTGTTTTTCTGCCTCAAAGACCCGGCTACCCCTGCATGGGCGAAGAGTGTGATTCTCGGTGCCCTCGGGTATCTAATTTTTCCTATGGATTTTATCCCGGACGCGATTGTCGGCCCGGGTTTCACAGATGATTGGAGCGTGATTCTTGGCGCGATGGCCGCTGTCGTCACCCATATCAAGGATGAACACCGGGAACGGGCTGCGGGCTTTGCTGACCGGTTTCTGGGAAAAGACGGGAAAGCCGGTGATGACGAAATTACCCTGGCTGGCAAACAAGCTTGAATAAATACGCCAGATTTCCCGTATAAACACGCAGCAAAGGGAACAAATGAAGGTTCAGGAACCTTACCATATTCTTCTTTATGTTCGTGGGCATCGTCTTCGGGGAGGTCTCGGGTGATGAAACCGTTTATGGAAAAAGCTTGGGCGGCTGGGATGCACGCGGCGGTAAGGCTACTGACTATCCGTTGTCCGGTGCCGACTGCCGTACTTTCCGCCCGGAGATCACGCCTACACCCGATGGCGGAATTTTCATCTCCCTGCGGATTGACCATGTGCGTGGCTGGTTATCTTCGAACGACCATGCGATGCTTGAGATCACGGTCGATTCCCACGGCAGGGTGGCTTCAGCACAATCCAATATCGCGATCCAAGGGCGCTCAGTAACCAGCGATCCGATTCGCGGTGGAACAGATGCAGGGCAACAGGTAGCCGGAGTCCATCACGCGGTAAAAATTGGAACAGACCTGTTATACTGGCGCGCATTGTGATTTGGCGCTTCCGGAAGCGGCGGAATTTCAGCTTTGAATTTTAGGTCTTCCTCGCTGTCGGCGAGATGCAACAACAGCATGGGGGGGTAGCCCCATGAACTTCCCAAACCAAGCCTATGGGTGCTGAATGCACGCGGGAAATGCGCAACCATCCACCGTGCCTACAGCACGGGCATTGCCTGGAACATGGTTCATGGGGCTCAAGCCCCATGCTGTTGTTGCGCCCTGCCTACAGCAGATTTTCCACAAGAGGTGAAGCGCGGCGGTATCGCAGACGTTTCATCAAAGATGCTGCGGGAAAAACTTGTTGAGGTCGGCCGTGCTTCTTTTCCCTCAGCACTGCGGCATAACGATAACTTACTCTACCAGGCGATCCGAACTTCACCGATGGCGGTCGTAGTGAATCCCCTTAATCCTCCGCCAGCGAATCCGATTCCTGCGCAAAAAGAACCGAAAACCAAACTGCTCAAGATCAAGCCGTATGGCACGGGAGGAAAACCTGAGCTTCCGATCAAAGGGAAGTAATCAGCACTTTTTGTTCTATCCGCGCGGATGGAATTTCCGATGGGCGTTCTTTAGTTCTTTCATGCCCACGTGGGTGTAGATCTGGGTCGTGGAAATATCCGCATGACCGAGTAATTCTTGGATCACTCTCAGATCCGCGCCGCCTTCTAGCAGGTGTGTTGCGAACGAGTGCCGGAGTAGGTGGGGATACACTGTGGTATCTATACCGGCCAGTGCCGCACGTTTCTTTACGATCTGCCTGATGCGCTCGGGAGTCAGTGAGGCACCCCGGATGCCGATGAAGATATGGGATGACGTGTTCCGTTTCACCAGTTTCGGGCGTTCGTGGTTCAGGTAATCGGTAATTGCCGCCAGTGCCTTTTTTCCCACGCGCACCATCCGTGTCTTGTTTCCTTTTCCTGTCACGCGGAGAAAACCTTCCTCAAAATCCATCCATTCGAGCCGTGCCGCGCACAATTCCGCAAGCCGGAGACCTGACGAATAGAAAAGTTCGAGAATCGCCTTGTCCCTTCTTCCAAGCAATTCGTCCGTTGGAATGCTCTCCAACCATCCTTCGACAACTGCGGGGGAGAGTGTGGATGGGAGTTTCCTGTCGGCCTTGGAAGAAACTAGAGGCTCTGCCGGATCCATGGAGATCATTTTTTTAGAGAGAAGCCACCGGAAAAATATTTTCAAATGTACGGTGGCAAGCCGTAGAGAGGATGCGCTCAGACTTTCTGACTTCCTTTCGCTCAAAAATTCGGCGAGTTCCGTGGTTCCCACCTCGATTAATTCTAAGTTCGTCCGGCTCAAACGGTCGTTAAGGCTGGCGAGCGTTTGTGCGACCGAGAGTTGGTAGGCTTCGGATAGCCCTCGCTCTGTGGCCAGATAACGCAGGAAGCTGTCGATATTTGAGTTCACTTGGGTCGAAAGTTTTATGGGTGAGAGGGCATTCGCGTCAGGTTAAGGCTGTAGTCCTTGTTTTATAAGGGATTTATCGGGAAAAATCCGAGAAAAGTATTAACTAGGTGAGCAAGCCGGCAAGCTCGGAATGCTTACAA
>CAJJBR010000104.1 GCA_905182475.1 Akkermansiaceae bacterium
TGTAAAGCACGGGGATGATACGACCCTGTATTGGCAAATGCCCATGGGGCTGGGACATCGGCGGTATGGCAAGCGACGGGGCGACGGGGCGACGGGGCGACGGGGCGACGGGGCGCCTGGCATGGCGCGCCCGGAAATTCCGGCATCGGACACAATCGCGCTTCCAGCGAGCCACAGTCGCTTCGTTATGCGCACATCATTCGCTTTTCTCGCCGGAATACGCTCCTAAAGACAAGGGCGGATAAGCGGAGGTTCATGCCCGCTTCGACAACTTCGATGTCGCCGAGGGGCTGGTGGATCCGAGGTAAGCCGGGGCTTGCGAAGTGGCCGCAAACTTTCAATCTCGGCTTGCCCTGTCCGTGTTTCTCGAAAGAATAACACCAACTTTCCCCACAATATCCATCATGAACCCACTCGTTACCCAGGACCTCTCCACTGTTTCCTCCAATATCAAGGCACTCGTCGCCGGTCATCTTGAAGATACCGGAGGTCTTCTCCGCCTTTCCCCGACGTGGGTTCCGCGCTCTTTCCTCCAGCCAGGCCTGCGTATCAAGCTCCACCCGGACGATACCTATGCATACGGCCTGAACCGCGGCGGCATCGATGAGCGTTGGTTCGGCTCCACCACGGAAACGGCCAATGAAGGCCGCGATGGTGATGAAGGCCTCTCCTACGTGGTGGTCGGCAACGAACGTTTCACCCTCCGCGAAGCTATCTCCGAATGCGGAGCCGACATCATAGGCGAAGCCCTGTGGTCGAAATATTCCAAGTGGCCGGTTTACTCGAAGTTTTTCGATAACATGGGGCCGATCCCGCACCACATGCACCAATCCGCCGAACAGGCGGCGCTGGTCGGCCAGGAGGGCAAGCCGGAATCCTACTATTTCCCGCCGCAGCACAACAATGTAGGTAATAATTTCCCCTACACCTTCATGGGCTTCGAGCCGGGGACAACCCGCGATCAGGTTCGCCAGTGCATCGCCGACTGGAACAAGGGCGAAAACGGCATCCTCGATTTATCCAAAGCGTACCGCCTGAAAATCGGTACCGGCTGGCTGATCGATCCCTGCATCCTACACGCCCCTGGCTCGCTCTGCACTTATGAGCCGCAGTGGGGCAGCGACGTTTTCGGAATGTATCAGAACCTCGTCGAAGGGCGTGAGGTGCCTTGGTCGCTGCTCGTCAAGGACATGCCCGAGGACAAGCATCAGGACATCGATTTCATCGTCGATCAGCTCGATTGGGACAAGAACGTCGATCCGAACTTCAAGGACAACCACTACCTCGAGCCGGTCACTTCCGAGAAAGGCGAGGGCTTCCACGACAAGTGGATCGTCTATGGCAAGGTCGATGGTTTCCAGTATTTCACCGCCAAGGAACTCACCGTCGAGCCCGGCGCGACCGCCATCATCAAGGACACCGGAGCCTCATCCGTCATCGTCGTCCAAGGCGAAGGACAGGCCAACAAGCTCCGCCTTAACTGCCCGAAGCTGCTCCGCTTCAACGAACTCTCGGAAGACGAATTCTTCATCACGGAAGCCGCCGCAAAGGCGGGTGTGACATTCAAGAACACCTCCGCGACCGAGCCGCTCGTCATGCTCCGCTACTTCGGCCCCGAGGCGAATCCGGATGCTCCGGCAGTGGGTGCGTATAAGAAATAGGAAAAATATGGAGAAAGGGGTTTGAAACCCCTTCCATATTCAGAGCCAGCCGGCCTTGAGGGCTTCGGCTTTGGCTAGGGCGTCCACTCCGAGAAGAGTGGCGTGCCCCATTTTCCGCATGCCGATGGCACGGCGTTTTCCGTAGAGATGGAGGGTTGCGCCTTCGGTTTCGAGGAGGGGTGTCCAGTCGGGCGGGGTGGTTTCGCTCGTCCAGAAATCGCCGAGGAGATTGAGCATCACGCAGGGGGAAACTAGCTTGGCAGAGCCGAGGGGGAGACCGAGAACGACGCGGAGCTGTTGCTCGAACTGGGAACAGGCGCAGGCATCGAGGGTGTGGTGGCCGGAGTTGTGCGGGCGGGGAGCCATTTCATTTACGACCAGGGAGCCATCGTGGTTCACGAAAAACTCGACGCCGAGGATGCCCTGGTAGTCGAGGGCTTCGGCGACTTGTGTGGCAATTTTTCGTGCATTGTCTGATGTTTCCGGAGAAATGCGTGCGGGGACGATGGATACATCGAGGATGTGCTTCCGGTGGCGATTTTCAGCGGGATCGTAGGTGCGCACCTCGCCATCTGCGGAACGGACGACCATGACGGATATCTCTTTATCGAAGGGCACCCATGCTTCGAGCACGGCGCGCTCTTTGCCAAAATTCTCCCAGACATCTACGGGATTCTCATCGCCCTCGATCTTGAGTTGTCCCTTGCCATCGTATCCGAAGGCAGCGGTCTTCAGGACGCCTGGGCCATTTAGCTCCGCCATGGCGGCGGTGAGGTCTTCCAATGTTTCGATGACCCAGAAGTTGGTGCAGGGGATGCCGTTTTCCCGGAGGAAATTCTTTTCCTTCTCGCGGTTCTGGCAGATACCGACGGCTTCGGGGGAGGGGAAGAGGCTGATTTTTTTCGCGACACCTCGCATGGTTGCGAGGGGGATGTTTTCGAACTCCACTGTCGCGACGGTGGCTTTTTCGCAGAAATCCAGGAGCGCCTGTGGGTCGTCGAAGGGCTTGTCGATCACTTCATCCGCTACTTCTACTGCGGGCGCCTCCAATCCACCCGTCCAAACTACGGAGCGGACACCCATGCGGCGGGCTGCGAGTGCTAGCATGCGACCGAGTTGGCCGCCGCCGATGACTCCGACGATTTGTTGCTTGTCTAAGGGGAAGAATACGGAGGCTGACATAAAAAATAAGGAGAAGGGTGTTTCCAATCCCTTAGCGGAGGGTGGGGAACTGTTTAGCCGGGGTTGCGGGAGAAGACTTGGGTTGTGCAAAGGGGTTGGAAATACCCTTCTCCTTATTTTTTAATCAAGCTCTGGCAACACTGCTTCCGAGACCTTTGCGGTCTGGTTTTTTCGGAATTCGGAGAGTTTTTCGGCGAGAGCCGGGTCGTTCACGGCGAGCATGGCGACGGCGAAGAGGCCGGCGTTGGTGGAGCCTGCTTTGCCAATTGCAAAGGTGGCGGTGGGAATTCCGGCGGGCATCTGGACGATGGAGAGGAGAGAATCGACACCTTTGAGGACTTTCGATTCGACCGGGACGCCGAGGACGGGGAGTTGGGTCATTGCTGCGACCATGCCGGGGAGGTGTGCTGCTCCGCCTGCACCGGCGATGATGCACTTGAGGCCGTTGGCCTTTGCGCCTTTGGCATACTCTACCAGACGCTCCGGTGTGCGGTGGGCGCTTACGACTTCCGCGTGATAGGGCACGCCGAAATCTTTAAGAACCCTTGCTGCATGTTCCATCGTCGGCCAGTCCGACGTGCTTCCCATAATGATACCTATGCTCATGAGCGGCCAGCCTGTCCCGGCTGAGCCCGCCAGTCAATATCGGGAGTAGGTGGATTTTTCGCAAGGATCAGTCTCTGCGGCCAAATAGCATGGAAGCGTAATAGATCAGCATTGCGACTGATCCGAGCGCTGCGACGACGTAGGTCATGGCTGCCCAGAAGAGTGCGTTCTTTGCTTTCTCATGCTCCATGGAGGACGAGACGCCTGAGCCTTCCAGCCAGACGAGGGCGCGCTTGCTGGCATCAAACTCTACGGGGAGCGTGATCACGGAAAATAGAGTGGTGACGGCGAACAGCGCGACCCAGACGTAGAGGATGGCCGGACTGTTAAATACGGCAGCACCCAGCATCCCGGCGATCATCACGAAATTCAGAGTTGTCCCTGCGAATTGAACGGCAGGAACCATTTTCGAGCGCATGGTGAGCCATGCGTAGGATTTCTGGTGCTGGATAGCATGCCCGCACTCGTGCGCTGCAACGGCTGCTGCAGCGATGTTGTTCATGTGGTAAACAGACTCACTGAGGTTGACCGTTTTTTTTATCGGATCGTAGTGGTCGGTGAGTTGGCCGGGTGTGCTGATGACTTGCACGTCATCGATCCCGCTTTCACGCAGCATGGCCTGGGCGATCTGAGCACCGGTGAAGCGGATGGGAACCTGCGAGTGTTCGTGGAACCTCTTTTTTAAAGTGCGGCTGACCAGCCAGCTGGCGAGGGCGGTGCCTGCGATGAGAATGATCAGTGTTGGGGAGATCCCGGCGATGAAGCCGAGGGGCATTGTGTTGATCAGATCCGTTGTCATTTTTAAAAAGTAGGGCTTGTTAGGCGTCCTGCAACCACAAGTGGCACATTCACGACATTTTTTTCATAATTCTTGCAAAATGACGAAGAATGTCAGTCCGCCCGAATGTGTCATCGTGACAATTCGGTCACGCCGGGGGGGTGATCTCGTTTTTGATCAGGCGAAAATGGTCGTGGTAGCGTCCATTGTTGTATTTCTTACAGCAGGTGTAGCATGCGACGGCGCGCCGCATCGGGCGGACGCGGAGGATCACGGCCAGGCAGGAAGGGCAGGCGTAGGAGTGTTTCCGTTTCATCTTCCGGCCTTTTAGCGGAAGGGAGTGGTAGGTGCTTTCCCCGGCGATGCCTAGCTCCGCACAAGCTGTTTTCCACTCGATCCCGTGGGGTTCGATGCGCTTCCGGCCACAGCGCTCGTAGGCAAGCAGGTGTGCGAATTCGTGCTTGAGTGTGCGCCAAACCTCTTCATCGGAGAAATCTTTGAGCTTCGGGTTCAGCTCGATTGTGCGTGCTGGCCACCACGCTCGGCCAGCGGTGGTGCGCATCCGCGGGTTCCAGGAAACCCGGACTTTCTTAGCAAGTTCGGGGAGCTCGAAGGATTGGGCGGTGCCTTTACACCAGCTTGTCATTTCGGGATCAGGCTGGCCCGCTGCGGGCTTGCGAACCGTCTTGCTTGGGGGCGATACAGCCTTCCGCAACCATGCGGGGAATCGGAATTCCAACTGTGCGAGGCGTTTCGGCATCCGTCGAAGACAAAAGACGTTTCCAACGGAAATGGCAAGCTCCCCTTTACTAGTTCCATTCTATTCATCTTGCTCCTTTACTTCCCGGGTCGGAATCCTGTTCACTTCTCGGCGATGTCGCCCCTCCGCTTCCCGGCTCCTCTCTTGCTCCTGCCGCTTTTCCAAGTTTCACTCCTTGCCCAAGGAAATGAAGCCGGAAACAACCCGCTCCTTGACGGGGCGGTGCCGCCTCCGGTAGATCTCATCCAGCCGGTTCCAGCACCCGAAATACCTATCGGGGAAATCGCGATGGATCAGACTCTTCCGGAAAACCTGAAGATAGACAACCGGGGCGGAACGATTGAGGGCAACCTAGAGGAGGGGATACGCTTGGGCGGCCCCGTCAAAGTCACGGGAGACAACGGGTTGGAGATTTTTTCAAACCGCGCGAACATCGACTTGAAGGAGAAGTCGGTCACCTTCGAGGGTGATGTTTCGGTTTACCAAGGAAATGTCCTCCAACGCGGGCAGAAGGCTGTCTATTTCTATGAAACCAACATACTCGATGCATCGGAACTCCGTATTTCACTCGATCCGATTCTTCTAGAGGCCGGAAAATTCACCGGTAGCACGGTAGATGGGAAACAGGTTTTTATCGGCGAAAACGCGGGTGTCACCACCCACGATGTGGAAAACCCGAATTACTGGTTGCGCTCTGATAAGACGACCGTCTATCCCGGCGATAGGGTCACATTCCGGAATCTGAAGCTGTATCTGGGCGATACGCCGGTTTTCTGGCTGCCGTATCTGAGCCAGCCTCTCGATTCCGCGCTCGGCTACCATTTCATACCCGGAGCACGTTCGAACTGGGGTCCGTATCTTCTCAATACCTATGGGATCATGCTCGGCGGGACGCGCAATGAGTTCACCGGGGAAAACGAGGATGCCTGGCTGCTTTCGCAATGGCGCTTCGATATACGCGCAAGCCGTGGTGTGGCGGTAGGTCTGAACCTGATCGACACCCGTGAGGAGGACTCGGGCGAAATCACTGGCTTAAGCCTCTACTATCTCAACGATACAGATCCCGGTGACACAAGGAACGGGTTTCAGAGGTTTTCTGTGGATGAAAACCGTTACAAAGTGCAGCTCAAGGATCGCATGGAGTTTGATTTTGAGCGGGATGCGGATTGGAGACTGGATACGAATCTTACCCTCCTGTCCGATCAATACTATCTTGAGGATCTCGATCCGGAGATTTACCGCACCGATCCCGCACCGGAAAATACGATTGGTATCTACCGCCGGGATGACAAAACGCTGCTCTCCCTCTTCGGGCGTTTCCGTCTGAACGATTACTACCGGGAGGACACCCAGTCTCCGGAGATTGCCTTGGATCAGGTGCGCGGCCCTTTCTTTGGAACGGCTCTGCTTCATGAAGGACAAACATCATTTTCCGTGCGCGGCGTGGAGGCTGCAGATGTCACCCGTCGCAATATTATTAACCCCCTGTTGGTTCTGCCCACCGGCAGCGCAAGGTATCAGTCTCTTCTTTCTCAAATGAACGGATATGAAAGGAATCTTATCCGCCAGATTCGTGGACTCCCACCTGGTAGCACCCGTGCGGCCTCGCTGCGCTCTCAGCTTCTCGATACCGGCTTCAATCGCTTTCACACAAACCACGCCTTTTCGCTGCCCCTCACCTATGGCGACTGGTTCACGCTGACTCCCCAGGCCGGTGCGGCATATACGAATTATTCCGCAGTCCAAGGGCCAGCCGGTTCGGACTCCCGGCTCATGTTTTACGGAGGTGCCGAGGCAGCCGTGAAAATTTCCAAAGACTACGGCAACCCTCGCAGTTCGTTCTGGGGCTTGGACGGCCTACTCCATGTCATGCAGCCTTACGTGAACTGGTCTGTGCTTGCCGTTGACGAGCTGGACCAAGACTACCCGAAAATTGACCGCCTGACCTTCACTACCCGCCCGCGCCCTCTCGATCCATCCCGCTACACCGCGATCGACGAGTTCAATAGCTGGAATATTCTCCGTCTCGGCGTTCGCAACCAACTCGTGACCCGTCGCGATGGGCAGTCCCACAATTGGCTATTCGTGGATACCTACATGGATCGCTATATGGACGATCCAGAGGGCAACCGCACGTGGTCGAACCTCTACAACGACGTCCGCTGGCAGCCACTTCCCTGGCTTGGGCTGGATTTGGAAACACAGATCCCGGTCTTCGATGACGGCTCCGGATTCTCCGAGCTGAGCACACGGGTAAGGTTTATGCCCAACGAAAATATGGAAATTTCCTTTGCATACCGGCATCTGAACAATCACCCGGCGCTACTGGATTCCGACCGTATTGATCTCGGGACCTACATCCGGCTGAGCGAGAACTGGGGTCTCGGCTCGCGGCACATTTTCGAAATGGACGACGGCACTCTGGAGGTTCAGCAATACACTCTCCACCGGGATTTCGGGAACTGGGTGGCCGGGGTTGGTCTCACCCACCGGGACAATCACATAGAGGACGAGTTAGGCATCGTATTTAGCCTCACATTGAAAAATTTCCCGTCCGCTTCCTTGCCTTTCCGGATTGATGCGGAATAGTCGGCCTGACATGCCAATCTCAGCACCAGAACTCCTCGACGCCCTCAACTTCCGCTACGCCACCAAGGCATTTGATCCAGAGAAAAAAATTCCTGTGGAAACTTGGCAGGCCATTGAGCAATCACTTGCGCTCACCCCTTCATCCTTTGGCCTCCAGCCGTGGAAGTTCTTAGTGATCGATTCCGCGGAGATCCGTGAGAAACTCAAGGTTGCGTCTTGGGGGCAAGGCCAGGTTACGGACTCATCCCATTTCGTCGTCCTCACCACCCGCACCGATCTGGATCAGGAGGACATCGATTCATGGATCGCCCGATTGTCCGATGTGCAGGGCACGCCCATGCAGGCTCTCGCTGGTCTTTCAGGTGTGATTTCTTCCTTTTCAGAAGGCATGAGCATTCCAGAAAAACAGTCATGGAACACCCGGCAGGTGTATATCGCTCTGGGCCAACTCATGACTGCTTCTGCAGTATTGGGCATCGATACCTGTCCGATGGAAGGTATTTCCCCCGCGGACTACGACGAAATCCTCGGCCTGAAAGGTAGCGGCTACGCGACAGCAGTTGGCTGTGCGCTCGGCTACCGTACAGCGGACGACAAGTATGCGTCTGCCACGAAAGCCCGCTTCCCACTGGAGAAGGTCGTCGCGCACGTATAATGGAGAGCCGTCCTTTTAGGCGGCTTTCTTTATCGGATGCGCAGAAGCCGGCCACAGGCACGGCTCTCCATTACTTTTTGAAAACCGCCACCCACCTATCCACGCTCTTTCCTTCCGCATCTGGAAGATCCCGTGAAAAGGCATGCCGCATGTTGGCGAGGATTTCCGCGCCCCTCGTCCTCATGCTCGCCACGAAAAGCTCATGCTCCAGATCAAAGTAGGAGGTACATACGAGGTGCCCCCCGTCTTTCAAGGTCGCCAGTGCCTCGTCGAGAATTCCTTCCCACACCATCGGTTCGTGCCAGTAATTCTGGTGGCGAATGAACACCAAGTCGAACTCCGGCAGCCCCTCTATCCTTCCAATCATCGCCGCGTTTCCTTCCCTGAAATCAATTTCACCACCAGGAAGCTCCCAACGCCTTGCTGCTTCAGTGATTGCATCCGCCCGCAGATCCATTCCCAGATAGAAACCGATCCGTGCAGGTTCCAGCGAAGCCGCTAAAACCCCTGTCTCATCCGCACGTCCGCAAGCAATGTTCAGCACTGCCATTTTTCCCGAGAAACAGGTCTCTGCGAGAGTAAATACCTCGCGCAACAGCCCCCCCAACCGGCGGATGTCGCCGTCGATGCCTTCGTATGAAAAAGGAAGTTTCTGGATCATTCTGGACGGAGAGTCCCCCTGTTCCTTCGCCTAGGCCATAAGAATTTTTAGGTGCCGCACTCTAGTGTTCTGAAGACCTTAAAAATCCCCATCCGTCAGATTAAGGTTTTCAGGGCACTAGCAGAAAACCCTTTCCAAAGGCCCCTTGTTGGCATCCAGGCATTGCCCCCGGCGAATTCCACGCTAAAGATTCCCGCGAAATGACGAATTGGATATTGGTTGCGGGTGTATGGATGGGACTCGCTTGTGCTGTGCTCGGCCAGTCGGAACCCGAGGTTGCCCCCGTTGCTGCTCCTATACACGGCCTGGGCCTTCCAGATGACGGCGTGCGCGTTTCAGTGCTTGGCTATCACGATTTCTCCGATACCGAGCGCGAGACGGCCATGCGCATCAGCACCTCGAAGTTCCGTAAACAGATGGAAGTCATTCGGAAAATGGAGATTCCGGTGATTCCTATGGCGGATTTCGTCGCATGGAAAAATGGAGAAAAGATGATTCCGGAAAAGGCCATCGTGATCACATTAGACGATGGCTGGAAATCCGTTTATACGGACGCCTACCCGGTGCTGAAAGAGTTCGGATTCCCTTTCACCATTTACCTCTACAAGAACTACGTAGATGGCGGCGGCAAGGCTCTGACCACCCGGATGATCAAGGAAATGATGGCCAACGGCGCAACCATCGGAAGCCACTCCACCACCCACCCCTTTCCCCAGACGGTGAAGAAATACCGCAAAGCCGGCCCGGAGGCATACGACAAGTTCCTCGACAAGGAGATGGTAGAATCGAAGCGTTTCCTGGAGGAGAAATTCAAAATCGTAGCGAACACCTTCGCTTATCCGGGCGGCTATTTCACGGCGGAAATGCTCACCAAGGCGAACGAGGTTGGCTATACTCACCTTTTCACCGTCCAGCCGGGAAAAGTAAAACGCTCCCTAGCGAACAATATCCTTCCGCGCTACGTCATCCTCGGAAACCACGACCGCATCTTCGAATTTGCCATGAGCTTCCGAGGTTCTCAGGGCTCCATGCCCGCGGGCACCATCGCCGGGCTGATGAAAGAACTGGCTCACCCCGTCATACCGCAGCCTGGCGCAATCATTAACACCCGCCTACCGGAAATTTTCGTGGATGTCTCCGCAGTCGAAGACATCGATCCCGAGACGCTGAAAATGCAGATCGCAGGCTTCGGGGAAGTTCCCGCCAACTACGTCAGCGAAGCCAAAACCTTCCTCTGGCGCGTCAATCGCCGCCTCCGCCAACCTGTCTGCCAAGTCCAGGTCACTTGGAAAGATACCTCAGGAAAAGAAACCGAAACCCCGCTCAAATGGAGCTTCCAGATTGATAGGGAGGCGTCCTATCAGCCGGATGAATAGGAATTCACAGTTGAGGTTTTGAGTTTAAAATTTAAAGTTTCCGCACATCCCATGTTTTCATCCCTCTCCGACAGCCTAGACAAGACCTTCCGTAACCTCCGTGGTGTCGGGAAAATTTCTGATAAGAACATCACCGATGCCCTTCGGGAGATCCGTATCGCCCTGCTTGAAGCGGACGTGGAGTTCGGCGTGGCGAAAGAATTGATCGCCCGCGTGAAGGTATCTTCCATGGGTGAGGCCGTCCTCAAGTCGATCAAACCAGGAGAGCAGATTGTCAAAATTTTCCAAGACGAGCTGACCCGCGTCCTCGGTGGTGACAACGTCCCGCTCGATCTCAACCCTCCCGCCCGCATCCTCATGGTCGGCCTTAACGGTGCCGGTAAAACCACTACTTCCGCGAAGCTCGCCCGCCGTCTTAAAAAGGAAGGGCGTCGTCCCTTACTTGTCGCATGCGATCTTTACCGCCCTGCAGCAATTGAGCAACTCCAGACGCTTGGCGGACAGATTGATGTGCCGGTTTTCGCGCCGGAGGCCGGAGAAAAAGATCTGATCAAAGTCGCCCGCGAAGCCATTGCCCACGGCGAAAGCACAGGCGCAACCGTCCTCATTTTCGATACCGCAGGCCGCCAAGAAATTGATAAAAAGCTCATCGAGGAACTCAAAGAGCTGAACAAATTCCTCAAGCCGAAGGAAACCCTTCTCGTGGCTGATGCTGCAACCGGCCAGATGGCGGTCTCAGTTGCAACCCACTTTGACGAAGCTGTCGGCATCACCGGCATTGTTCTGACCAAGCTTGATGGCGACGCCCGCGGCGGTGCCGCTCTATCCATGCGTGAGGTCACCGGGAAGCCGATCAAATACGCGGGCGAGGGCGAAAAACTCGAACAGCTCATCGAGTTTCACCCGTCCCGCATGGCTGACCGAATCCTCGGCATGGGCGATATCGTCAGCATGGTCGAAAACGTCGCGGAGAACGTGAACGAAGAGGATGCGATGCGCTCAATGAAGCGGATGCAGTCCGGGAAATTCGATTTCAATGACTTCCTCGACCAGATGAAAATGATCCAGAACCTCGGCCCTCTTGAGGGGCTACTGGGAATGATGCCCGGGTTCAACAAGATCAAGAAACAGCTTCCTTCCGGAGCGCTCGATAGCAGTAAGCTCAAGCGCACCGAGGCCATCGTCCTTTCGATGACGCCCTACGAGCGCTCCCGCCCGGAGATCATCAAAGCCTCTCGACGCCAGCGCATCGCTGCTGGCTCCGGGTGCTCGATGATGCAGGTCAACCAGCTCATCAAACAATTCGGCGAGATGCGCAAGATGATGAAATCCCCCGGCAAGATGAAGAACATGATGAAGCAAATGGGCGGTGCCGGTGGAATGGGGGATATGATGAAAGGCCTGGGAGGAATGGGCGGTGGCGGAAAAGGCGGGAAGTTCCCGTTTTGATTTCAAACACTCACCGGTTTCTCCGCCACGATTCCGGCTTGCGGCTGAGGTGAAAAACCGAAGTTACGACAATTACCTCATCATCGATCGTGTAGATGATTCCGTAGGGAAAACGCCGGAGCAGAAATCTCCTGAAATTTTCGTCTAGGGTGCCCCATGCCTCCGGAAAGCTTAGGATTAGATCCATCGCGTGTTCAAAAGCGTCCAAGAAGTCGTTCCCAAGCCCCTCCGAACAGCCCTCGTAGTAGTTGGCTGATGCCTTCAATTCAAAAGCGGCGGATTCGAGCAGTCGGTAGCTCGGTCTCATTTTCTGAGAGACGCCCGAATCTTCGCAACCTCTTCCTCTCCATTCATGGACTTTATCAATCCTGCCTTGTATGCTTCGAATCTTTCCTTTGATTCCTCGAGCCATTCTTCGTCATAAGCGATTTTCTTGCTTTCTAGGCTAGCCAGAAGCCTCTCCGCGAGAACTGCTCTTTCGGCTTCCGGCAGAACCATAGCTTCTTTCTCGATAAGAATTGCTTCCATAGATTTAACGTAACATGTCGGGTGGCGGGTAGCAATCGGACAATCATCAAGTCCCGCAGAACGTATTCTCCACCCGCTCATGGGGTAGAGGTGCGGCTTCGAGATCGGAGTAATCTGGATTTTCTTCATGAGGCTTCGCGAGTGCATCCACTAGGCGATTGAAAGGCGCGAAGTCGTCTTTGTAGGCCGCTTGGATAGCTTGTTCGATCCGGTGGTTCCGTGGGATCAGGATGGGGTTGGTAGCTTTCATTTTATCCAAATGGTTGGAGGGCTTTGCTAAGGCCTGCCAGTCTTTCATCCAGTGCTCGGCGGAAGCTGGGTTTTTGAAAAGGACGGAGAGATCGGCACGTGGATCGCTGGCCGCGTGCAAGGTTAGGTGGCGGAAGAAGAGAGTGAAATCGACCTCCTCATTCGCGAGTGTCCCGAGGGTGGATTTCACGAAAGCTGCTCCGTTCTCCAGATCTGTTTCCGTATCGAGTCCGAGCTTGTGGAGGAAGTTTTCCAGATACTGAGCTTGGAAAGCACTGACGTATTTTCCCAGGGCACTTTGCGCGAGCTCCTTGGCTTTTTCAACTGAGGGATCGAGGATTGGAAGTAGGGTTTCGGCAAGGCGGGTGAGGTTCCAGTGAGCTATGTTCGGCTGCGCACCCCAGGCGTAGCGGGCGTTCCTGTCGATGTAGCTGAAGACACAGTCCGGATGAAAATCGTCCATGAAGGCGCAGGGGCCGTAGTCGATGGTCTCGCCGGAAATGGAGCAGTTGTCGGTATTCATCACCCCGTGGATGAAGCCTAGCGGTAGCCATTTTGCGACGAGGCGCGCTTGGGCTTCGACGACGAAATCTAGAAAGGAGAGGGCGGGATTCTCCCCGCCGAGAGCTTCCGGGTAGTGGCGCTCTATACAGAAGTGGGTGAGGATTTTGAGGGCTTCCGTATCCTCCCTCGCCGCAAAATATTGGAAGGTTCCGACCCGGACATGGCTGGCTGCAACTCGAGTGAAGATACCTCCCGGTGTCGGCTCTTCTCGGGCTACGATTTCTCCAGTTGAGACTGCTACTAATGCGCGGGTGGTCGGCACGCCCAGCGCGTGCATCGCTTCACTGACAATGTATTCCCGCAATACTGGACCGAGGGCAGATTTTCCATCGCCCCCACGTGAGAATGCAGTGCACCCGGAGCCTTTGAGCTGGATGTCGCGGTGCTTCTCATGGGGATCGATCACCTCGCCGAGGAGAATTGCCCTGCCATCCCCAAGCTGCGGGACGAAGCCTCCGAACTGGTGGCCGGCGTAGGCTTGGGAGATTGGTTGCGCACCTTTCGGGACGACATTTCCAGAAAAGGTTTCCAGCGCATCCGGGGAATTGAACCACGCGTGATCGATCCCGAGTTCCGCTGCGAGGGCATCGTTTTTCCTGAGTAATCGGGGCGAGGGAGCCTTTGCTGGCGTTTGTTTTGAAAAGAACCGTTCAGGCAGCTGGGCGTAGGTATTGTGGAAGGGGATTCCCATGAGGGGAGGGTCGGTGAGGAGAGGGGAGTTGCAAAGCAATTCCATATTGCTTGAAGTCTTCCCATGTCCAACCTCCCCGCGCCAATCTATGTCTGTGGCGCAACGGCTTCCGGCAAGACCGCCCATGCCCTCGCCCTTGCAGGAGAGCTGGACGGGGAAATCGTCAATGGCGATGCTTTCCAGATTTTCCGGGGGATCGAAACGATCAGTGCTGCTCCTTCGGAGGAAGAGAAGGCGCTTTTTTTTCATCATCTCTTCGGCGTTCTAGAGCCGGGAGAGAATTGCGATGCGGGTAGATTTTATGAAATGGCGCTGCCGGTGATCGCGGAAATCCAAAGCAGGCGGAAGACGCCTGTGGTGGTGGGTGGCTCCGGCTTGTATCTGAAATTTCTAACCCATGGGCCTTCGCCTCTGCCGAAAGGCGACGATATGATCCGTGCCGAAATGGATGCACGTCCTCTCGAAGACCTTCTCATGGAGTTGGAAAAACTCGATCCCGTCGAGGCCGCGCAGGTTCACCGTGAGAACCGCCGATACGTTTCGCGCTCCTTGGAAATCTGCCTGCTCACCGGGGAAAAGGTTTCTGAACTCCGCGATGGCTGGGAGCGCAAAACCAAAGAGCTCGATGCCTCGCTCCAAGGCGTCTGGCTCGTCCGCGATCGCGCCGATCTCCACACCAGAATCGCCCAACGGACGAAGCAGATGCTCTCCGAAGGAGCCATCGAGGAAGTAGCCAAGCTGGATGGCATACCCGGCAACTGGGAGAAAGCAATCGGCGTAAAAGAGATCCGCCGCCACCTCACCGGAGAAATTTCCCACGCTGAATGCGAGGAGCTGATCGTCTTCGCCACAAGGCAGTATGCGAAGAGGCAGGAGACTTGGTTTCGGAGAGAGAAGTGGCTCAAGCGGGTGGAGCTTTGAAGACTACTCTTCCCCCGGAAACGGGTTCGCGGAGAAGCGGAGTTCCACTTCGGTAGCATCGACGGATGATTCGCTGCCGAGCATGGAGAGGGCGCATGCGGCGGTGAGGCCCAGGACTCCCAGGATTGCGAGAAGGAGGGTGCCTGGTTTGTTTTTCCCGGCGAGGATGCGGCCTACTCGTTTTTCGAGCGATGAGGTATCGGCCATGGCGAGGGCGAAGGAGTTGCGGGAATGGGTTTCGGCGAAATCGCAGAGGACGTTTGCGTAGGCTTTGGCGTCGGTGCCTTGGCGGAGGACCGATTCGTCGCAGGCGCACTCGGATTGCATGATGTAGCGGCGCGCCATCCAGTGGACGAGTGGGTTCCACCAGTGAACCGCTCGCACAAACTCGACGCAGAGGCGCCAGAGGGGATCGTGCCTGCGGTGGTGAGCTAGCTCGTGGGCGAGGGCGATTTTTCGGTGTGCTTGGGGGAGTTCGTTCCAATCGGCTGGGACGTAAACCGTTTTTTTGAAAACACCTGCGGCGACCGGGCTGCGAAGTCCTTCGAGGGCGCGAACCGAAACGCCATCTATGGTCTCGATGCAGATGGACTTCTTTTGCCAACGCGCGATGAAAATCCCGGCCAGAAGAATTCTTCCGAGTGAGAAAAGGAATCCGGCAGCCCATCCAGCAGTGATCACGGTCATCCACGGGAAGCCGCCTTGTCCGCCGCTTGCGGGGAGAATGCCTACTTTTGGCATCAGTGCGACCATGCTCGGCAGGATAGCGAGCAGGACGAGTAACAGGAAAGTAAGTTGCGGATCGCGTGCAGCATCCTTCCGCCCGGCAAGCAACACCAGTGCTGCGGCGATGATTGGGAATGTCAGGATGGCGATCATTTACTGCTGCAGGATATCATTTTGAGACTCGCTCGGCTATCAGTGTTCTGATGCGGGCGATCTCGTCTTTGGAGAGTTTCTGATCGCCGGGATCGAGCAGGGAGGCGACCAGCTTCTCGGGACTTCCGTCGAAAAAAGTGGCCATTAGCTGTTTCAGCGCCGTTCGTTTCGCGCGCTTCTCCGGGACCGCCGCTTGATAGACATAGCGCCGGGAATCCTTGGTGTGTGTGACGAGTTCCTTCTGCTCCAAGGTGGATAATAGGGCGCGGACGGCGGAGTAGCTCGGAGGATCCGGGAGTTCCTCCATCACATTTTCCGCCGTACACTTCCCCTTGCGGAAAAGAATGTCCATCACCTGCCTTTCGCGCCGCGAAATCTGGCCTTCATCAAATCGTTTCACTGGCATCAATTTACCTGATGCTGGAAAAACTGCAACTTAAATGCTGGAAAAAATGCATTTTAGGTTGACTGGTCACTTTTTAAATGCTGTTTTTCCAGCACTATGAAATTGAAAGCAGTATTTGTATTGGGAGCTTCGCTCGTTGCCCTTGTGTTGAATTCCTGTGCGCCGGTGGGAGGGGGCTATGGATTACCGGATGCACTTTCCGGCGCGGGAAGTCGCTCAGAGAGCAAAATTCCGTGGAATAGTCCCGTTCCGAAAGAGCGACCCGGCCTCGCCACCGGATGGGGTGCGGAAAAAGCTTCCAAGCTTGAGGACGTGCACTTTGTCCGCGCTTCCTCAAAACCTGCTGGTACCGACATGATTTTCTACAACAACAGTGCGGGGATAAAAGCGATGAGCGGCTACAAGCGGAAGGTTTCGCCTATGCAAACGGCTTCCGGTGAAATGGTCGAATGGGGGATCAAGGGTGGGGTCAGATTTTTGAAGGCTTACAAAGAAGGTGGTTACGGGCGCAGGCTGGTGGAGGGAAATAATGGCGGTTCCTACTCGATCGTCGTGAAAAACCGTTCGAAGAGCGCGCTGGAGATTGTTGCGAGTGTGGACGGGCTGGATGTGCAGGACGGGAAGTCGGCGTCATTTTCCAAAAGAGGATACATCGTCCAACCGGGCAAGACCATCGAGATCGAAGGTTTCCGGACAAGCACAAGCACGGTTGCAGCCTTCAAGTTCTCTAGCGTTTCGAATTCTTACGCAAATATGAGGCACGGTAATACCCGTAATGTTGGCGTGATCGGGATCGCTGTTTTCACCCGGAAAGGCGTAAATCCATGGACTTGGATGCCCGGTGAGGTGAAGCAACGTAAGACGGCGAATCCGTTTGCTGAGGCTCCTTAACTCAGGGCGCAGCCTTTGGGCTGCTGAATCCTGCGCGCAGCAGAAAGGAACCGCAGTTTCGAAACTGCGACTTTGGGAGCGAATAGTCCTTTGGTTCCGTGGCTCGTTGCAGACGCGGTTTCTAAACCACGGTTCCTCTCGCCTGCGGCATATCGCTCAATGCTTGCAAGTTTTCCCAATAGCGGCGATTGAATGTGCGTGGACCGCTGGTTTCTTATCGCATCGACCCTCCTCGCCGCCGTGGCAGGGGTGCGTGGGCTGTTGATTTTAAGGCACGGGAACAAGAGTCACTGGACGGTCTGGTGGATGGTTGGCGTTTTGCTCGGGCAGATGGGCTACTTGGCGGCGCGAGGTGAAATGCGCGGAGCTTGCCCGTTGCGGAGTATCGCGGAGATTTCCATTTTCCTCGCGTGGTCGCTGACGGTTTTCTACCTGTTTGTGGGACCCGTTTATCGGATTTCCCTACTGGGTGTGTTCACTGCTCCGGTGGTTGTGATTTTCCAAGGGCTGGCTCTTCTGCCGGGCGGGCTTGACTACATTCCGGAGCGTGTGATCAGAACGACGTTCTGGGGTGAGACACATTCCGCGATGTCGGTGCTGGCTTATGGAGCGTTGGCGTTGGCGGCTGTCGCCGGGGTGATGTTTCTGGTGCTGGATAGGCAGTTAAAAGAGCAGCATCTCAAGGGTGGTCTTTTCCGAAATCTGCCTCCAGTGCGTGAGCTTCTAGTTTCGCTGGAACGGCTGCTGTGGCTGGGGATGATTTTGCTAACGGTGGGTATCGTAGCCGGAATCCTGATGCCGCATGAGACGGCGGGCGCATGGAAGCATGTGTTTGTGGCGGTCGGGGTCTGGGGGTCGTATGTTGCACTGATGGTGGTGAAGCGTGTCCGGGGTATCACCGGGCGCAAGTTCGCACTGGGCGCGGTTGCCTTGTTCGTTCTTTCACTGGGGGTTTTCGCTTTTGTCTGATGGAACTGATCTGCCTAGGATTGAATCACAAAACCGCACCGGTCGAGGTGCGGGAGCGATTCGCTGTGGGAAACACGAAGCTCGGTGAAGCATCCCAGAATCTTTTAGAAATGGTCGGAGCGCCAGAGGGTGTTGTTGTTTCCACCTGCAACCGGACGGAGTTCTACCTCGCCGCCGATAGTGCCCCTGCGGCGATGAAACAGCTTGAGCATTGCCTCGCGGAAAAAGTCCACGGTCACGAGGAGCCTTTTTACCGCTATGAAAAGGCGGAGGCCGCGCGGCATCTCTGTAAGGTGGTCAGCGGGCTAGACTCGATGTTGCTTGGGGAAACGGAAATTTTCGGCCAGGTGAAACAGGCCTACAAGGCTGCTCATGCCGCCGGAACCACGGGTCCCATACTCAATAAGCTTTTCCAGAAAGTTTTCAGCGTCGGGAAAAAAGTCCGCACGCAGACATCCATCCAAGAGGGCTCCACCTCCATCGGAAACGTCGCGGTCGAACTCGCGGAGAAAATTTTCGGCCACCTGAAGGATAGCGAGGTGATGGTGCTGGGAGCTGGGGCGATGAGCCGGCTCACTGCCCAGGCGCTTGTTTCACGCGGCGCGAAATCCGTCATCGTCGCGAACCGAACTCACGACCGTGCCATCGAACTCGCGAACGAGATGAACGGGCGAGCCGTGCGGTTCGATGATTGGCTCGAGGTGCTTAAAGATGTTGATGTCGTCATTTCATCCACAGGCGCACCGTATACGATCATCAATAAGGATGAGGTCGAGTCCGTCCGCCGTGTTCGGAAGTTCCGCCCCTTGTTCCTCATCGATATCGCCGTCCCGCGCGATATCGACCATAGCGTCGGTGAAATCGAGGAGGTATATCTCTACGATATCGACGCGCTCGAGCAAATGGCAGATGAGGCGAGATCTCGCCGCCTCAAGCAGATTATCGAGTGCGAGAAAATTATCGAGGCGGAGCTTGCGAAGCTTATGACATGAACCCCGCTCTAGAAACCCTCGCCCTCGCATTTCGGGAGTATTGCAATCCTCCGGGCAGAACCCTCTTCCTCGGCGCGGAACCGCATCCTGATATCCATGACGTAACCGCATGTCAGCCGCTCAAACCGCTTGCCGACAAGTGCATGTCAGCCGGTATGGAGATCTGCACCGAGCTTGATGGGAAGTTCCAGACGGTGCTTTTCCTCCCTGGGAAATCGAAAGACGAGATCCTCGCTGGTTTCGCCCGGGCACATGAGCTACTGGAGCCTGACGGGAAACTGATTGTCGCGCTTGCGAACACGGCGGGTGCCTCCCGTTTCGAGAAAGAGCTTTCTAAGGCCACGCCCTTGTTGTTCTCCGTTTCCAAAAACAAGTGCCGTGCGTTCTCCGTTTCTAATTCGGAACCGTGGGGCGAGGAACTGCTCGAAAACTGGCACGAACTTTCTAAGTCCCGCCAGATTCCCGGAACCGATTTTACAGTCGAACCGGGCGTATTCAGCTCCCACCACATTGACCCCGGCTCCGCACTTCTCGCCGAGCATCTTCCTCCCTCCCTGCGTGGGCGAGTCGCCGACCTCGGGGCTGGCTGGGGATATCTCAGCAAGGTGGCTTTGGGGAAATCCCCGAAAATTTCTCAGATGGATCTCTTCGAAGCCGACTCCCGCGCACTCGCATGCGCCAAGAAAAACGTCACCGGCTCCGCGACTTTCCACTGGCACGACGTTACCAAGGGACTCCCTGAGAAATACGACCACATCATCACCAACCCGCCTTTCCATACCGGCCAGGCGAAGGACACGGATCTCGGGAAAGCCTTTCTGACAACAGCCGCCGCTTCGTTGAAACGCGGTGGCACCCTCCATATCGTCGCGAATCGCCAGCTCCCCTACGAGACGCATCTGGAGTCCCTGGGCTTGCGCTCCCGTCTGATCGTGGAGACCGGAGCCTACAAAGTGATTGTTTCTTCGTGATTCTGTGAATTTGGCCGGGTTTTCAGCTGCGCGATAGGGGGGTTGACGGCTCACGCGTACCATGCACAATCCCGCCGCCGCGCCCGGAAGGACCGTTTGCGGTAATACAACCAACCAGTCTTCGGACTTTTTCCCCAAGCAAACATATGACCACCATCGCCATCAACGGATTCGGACGCATCGGACGCCTCGTCTTCCGCGCACTCGTCGAACAAGGACACCTCGGCACCACATTCAAAGTCGCCGCAGTCGGTGACCTCGTTCCTGCTGATAACCTCGCCTACCTTCTTAAATACGACTCCACCCAAGGCAAGTTCGCCGGTGAAGTTTCCTCGAAGAAGTCCTCACCGGATCTCGCTGAAGACGACGTCATCGTTGTCAACGGCCACGAGATCAAAGTCGTTTCAGCCCGCACACCCGAAGGTCTGCCATGGAAAGAACTCGGCGTGGACATCGTCATCGAGTCCACCGGCCTTTTCGTTGAAGACAAACTCGCCCAAGGCCACATCACTGCCGGTGCGAAAAAAGTCATCATCTCCGCTCCTGGTAAAGGCGACGGCGTCTCAACCTTCGTGCAAGGTGTCAACGACGGCGACTACGATCCTGCCAAGCACCACCTCATCTCCAATGCATCCTGCACGACCAACTGCCTTGCCCCGCTCGTGCACGTGCTGCTTAAAGAAGGTTTCGGTATCAAGGAAGGTCTGATGACCACCATCCATGCTTACACCGCCACCCAGAAGACCGTCGACGGCCCTTCCAAGAAGGACTGGAAAGGCGGACGCTCCGCTGCGATCAACATCATCCCTTCTGCTACCGGTGCTGCAAAAGCTGTCGCCATCGTCTGCCCAGAAGTGAAAGGCAAGCTCACCGGCATGGCCTTCCGCGTTCCTACGCCGACCGTTTCCTGCGTCGACCTCACCGTCAAAACTGAGAAGGAAACTTCCCTCGCGGAAATCAACGCTGCGCTCAAAAAGGCTTCCGAGACCTACCTCAAAGGCATCCTCAACTACACCACCGACGAAGTGGTTTCTACCGACTTCGTTCACGATCCTGCTTCCTCCATCTACGATGCAGGTTCCTCGATCGAGCTGAACAGCACGTTCTTCAAGCTCATCAGCTGGTATGACAACGAGTGGGGCTACTCCAACCGTGTCATCGACCTCCTCGACGACGTCGTCAAGAAAGGCATCTAAGTAAGGAAAGCCGTGCTTCCAGCCGGCTTCTTCCGAATATTCTCCGGCGGCCTGTGCGAAAGCGCAGGCCGCCGTTTTTGTTGCGATCATCTCAGTTTCACCCGCAGCAACAGCATGTCGGCGGTGATGTAGAGAGTCTTCTTGTCAGGGCTGAAAGCCACGTTGCTGGCGAATTCCTTGGTGACAATCGTGCCGAGATGTTTGCCCTCGGGGTCGAGCACCCAGACACCGCCGGGAGCCGTTGCGAAAATGTAGCCCTCGTCATCGATCTTCAGTCCGTCCGGCATGCCCTTGCGGGTGCCGACATGCTTGGTGACATCTTTCAAGACCCGCTTGCCCTTCACCGTGCCGTCGTCATTGAGTTCATAGGCCATCCAGATGGCGTTGGTGCCGTGGGAATTGGCGACGTAGAGCGTTTTCTGATCCGGTGACAGTGCGATCCCGTTGGGGCGTTCCAGCTGGTCGTCGATTAAAGTCACCTTGCCATCCTTTGATAGACGGTAGACGCCGGAGTAGTCGGTCTCACGGGTCTCGTCATCGGCACCTCCCGGCAGGCCATACGGCGGGTCAGTGAAAAACAGGCTGCCGTCCTTGTGGTAGCAACCGTCGTTGGGGCTGTTGTATTTTTTGCCCTCGTGGTTGCGGTCAGTGAGAGTTTTGTATTCCGGCTTGGGATCATTGAGCGGGGTGGTCATCAACGCCACCTGGCGGAGCCCATGCTGGCAGAGGACGAGTTTGTTCTCGGGGCTGAGAAGCAGTCCGTTGGATCCCGCTTCATCGAAAGCACCCTTGAATCCAGGGCGCGGCACCTTCCCTAGGAAGCCGCTCTTCTCGAGGTAATCCACGGCCCCTTCCTTTTCCGTCCATTTCCAGAGCTTGTTCGGCGGGATGTTGGAAAACACCAGGCAATCCTCGGTCGGTAGCCACAGCGGGCCTTCGATCCAGGAGAATCCCTCGGCGATGATCTCGATCTTCGCGTCCGGGGAAACCAGTTTGCCGAACTGTGGGTCGTGGCTCTCCAGGGAGCCAATGGTCTTGTAGGTTTCACCGGAGCATCCGGCGATTGTCAGGAGTGCGCACAGGGCGCGGATGGTTGGTTTCATGGGATTGAATTCGATGTTACCACAGCCAGATCATCATGGCGATGATGACCACAACGGGAAGAATTCCGTAGAGGCCGGATCGTGAATGTAGCGAATCAGAAGAGACAAATAACGGGATGATTTTGTGAGCGGGCAAGACGCTGCGAGCGAGCGGTGCGGGTGAAATGCTTTTGGGTGCACCGTGACCGAGCGGGAACGCCGCCATCTTGCAAAAGCACCCAGCTCTTGCCCCATTCGCGAAGCGCTAGAATAGAGACCTTCAAAACAGACATTTGTCTCTTCTGTTTTGCGGAGTGGTATAATCTCTCGCCGCCCCCGTGCCTCGCCCCTTTGGCAACTCGTCCACCACGGCTGGAAAGACTTCCTCGCCGACTACGAAAAACACCACCGCAAGTCCCTCGGCCCACTCTGCCCCAACACCGCGGCCACCGTCCAATCCTTCCTCCGCTGCGGTGACCTCGCCTCCGGCTTCACCCGCCTCCAGTGCCCGGACTGCGGCCACGAACGCCTCCTCGCCTTCACCTGCAAAGGCCGCCACTTCTGCCCCGCGTGCCACCAGCGCCGGGTCCGCTCCACCAGCGAGTGGATCGCCACCGCCGTCTGCCACGAAGTTCCCCACCGCCAATTCGTGTTCACCATCCCCCGCGTCCTCCGTGGCATCTTCCGCCACCGCTTCCTCCACGCCCTGCGCGACGCCAAACTCATCAGCCCGAAAAAACTCGCCAACCTCCTCTCTTGGAAATACCCCGGCTTCAGCATCGACAACGGCGGCGAACAACCCGTGCCCGCCCACGACACCGACGGCCGCAAACGCCGGGGGCGAGATTGGCCGCGATGACGCAGGACACGGCAAATTTCAAAGTTGGGAACGAGAAACTGATCAAGGTGCTTGATGGGGCTTCGTCCCATCTGCGCGGGTTGTTGGGCAAGCAGGGCCGTCCGGAAGGAGTGCTGCGGATTGCGGTGATCGGTGGCGGTTGCAGCGGACTGCAGTACAAGATGGATCTGGTCGATGGTCCGCGGGACCGCGACATCCTGGTGCCGAGCAACGAGGTCAACGTGGTGATCGATCCGAAGAGCGCGCTTTTCGTCAGTGGTAGCGAACTCGACTACTCCGACGATCTGCAGCAGGGAGGCTTCAAGGTGACCAACCCGAATGCCGTGGTGACCTGTTCGTGCGGGGAGAGCTTCTCGGCCTAGGGCACAAAAAGAGACCCGCCGGTTGGCGGGTCTCTTTGGAAGTTGATTGGAGCGGTGAAGCTCAGCGCTTGCGGCGGAGCAGGCCAGCGAGGCTGAGGAAGGCGAGGAGGGCTGTTCCTGGTTCAGGGATGACAGCCAAGTTGGCCGGACGAATTCCGTCTTCGCCCGTGAAGAAAAGATAAGGTTCTGGATCCTTTCCGTCAGAGGGAAGCTTAAATCCACCATTGGTCAACAGACCATACTTATCACCTACTTCGAGGCTGTCTGTTCCCTCGATGTTTCCGACACCAGTGTCAAACCAGATGAGGGCAAAATCGCTGCCTGTTGGGTTGAATGGATCCGAACCGTTTGATGATAGTGTGATTCCTGGCACGCTGGATAGTGCTGGTGCTAGATCTCCAGTTGTTGTGCCAATAGTTCCTGGACCCTTAAAATCCGTGCCAAATGGAGGCTCGTTGGTGGTGCCGCCAATGAAGAAGTTGAATCCAGGCGCAATCTCCGAGGTGTTGTTCAGCGAGAGCCCTACGCCAAGTAGGGCTGCACCAAAGCCTACGCTATTTCGATCAACCAATATTCCCCAGAGAAGTCCATTGCTGACGACACTACTACTGTTTGCAATGTTGTTTAGCGTTGAGCTGCTCGTCGAGAATTGGAGGCTCATTGCGGCATTGCCGAGCTGGGGTAATAGCGTAAATAGCGCAGATAGTAGTAATTTTTTGATCATCGGTTTTGAGTGCAATAGCGGTAGGCCGCAGGTGGCTTTGGGGTCTTAGGCGTTGAGTGCGATTTAAATATCAAGGGGCGGGAATTACCCAATCGGCATTTGATGGGCCATTTGTAGCCCGGCGATAGATGAAGCCAGAACCAGGATTCAAGATCAAATCGTTAGCCAGCGGAAACGGGTCTTGGTTGACGTACCAATTACCACCAGAGTGGATCAATTTCTGTAAAGTTCCCTTATTGATTCCCGTTGAAAGGTTATCGTAGAGGAATATTTGATCATCATCTTCGGAGGGAATAACTGACAGCCCCAAGGTAATAGGAACAGGAGACATTGACGCAACATGGTTGTCATCTGCTGTTGGACCGTCTCTTGAAATTTCGTTTCGAAGATTAGTTGTCGGTACGTCGCCAAAGACAGTGAGGTGGTCGACGGAATTTGGGCCTGACCGAAGAACGAAACTTTCTCCAGGATAAAGGATGACGTTATCTGATACTGGGAAGCTAATGCCATCGTTCAGATACCAAGTTCCACCGGAGTAAATATACTTGTATTCCGAACCTTGGTTAATGTTTGGCTTCGTAGGCTCATAAACAAAGAGCTGGCAGTCATCGGAAACATCAGAATTTGCGAATAGAGACTGTATAGTCCAGCAGGCCCTAATTTCCAGCTTACTCGTTGTCTCCACTAGCGCCAAGCTACCAGTAGAGACGACCTGCAATGTAAGTGTGTCAGAGCTGTGTGATGTGATCAGAGCTCGTAGGCCGTTTTGAGTTCCTCCGGCAACGATGGCGCAGTAGGTCTGATCAGATGGAGTCCACTTGTTAGCGTCCCAATTTGGTGATCCGTTGACTTGGATGGTGGAACTGGTTGCGGCCTCAACTGTGCCAGAAAATTCCAATGGCCTTTCAAGCGGGATCGCAAGACGGACATCTGTGTTCGGCGGCACGGCAGGAGTCGCGCCACCAGTCGTATTCCCCAAATTCACGAACCCTACCGGATCGCTATAAGAAACAGGATCGGCACCGAGCGCAACGGAGCTTGCGGTTGCGGCGAGAAGTAGGGTTAGGCAGTTTCTCGAGGACATGGAGAGAAACTGGAGGCTGAAAGAGGGGGGGGGCAACCCCTAAATTTGAGGAAAAGTAGCAATTCAGAGGTAGGATTCATGTCGTAAGTTCCCGGGAAAAACAGCATAATCTCTTTGAATTCAGGGGGTTGGGTTGTCAGGATGGGGGCA
>CAJJBR010000105.1 GCA_905182475.1 Akkermansiaceae bacterium
GCCTGGGTCGGGACGGTGGTGCCGTTGCGTTGTCCGCAGCTAGCCGAGGGATCGGGCGCGTCGAAGACCTCCATCATCGGGGTGGGGACGGAGCGTTTCGTAGGCTCCTGTCTTTTTTCCGAGTTCGGAAAGCGCGATCTTACCAGATCGCGATAGACTTGTGGCGGAAGCCCCCGGTGCGAGAAAAAACGAGTAGTTTACGCGCTTTCTCCGGCTTCGCGTAGGCTTCGGCCGGAAGGGCGGCGGCAATTTTACCGGCAGCACCTGCCGGTGCCTGTTCAGTTGCGGGATTGTAGGCGACGACGCAGAGCGCGATCGCACCGACAAGACATGCCGGAATCAATGCTTTCATGGAGTCACCTTCCGATATTCACCCCCTCCTGCCTATCAAAATATTTTTCCCGAAGAGCAATCCGCCGCTCATCAATGACAACCCGCCGTTAGCGGGGCGGCAGCCAGCTGGGTATTCTCTGCGGAGTGAAAGCAATCTCAAGCATACTTTTTGCAGCCGCACTATACCTGCAGGCCGCACCGCCCGAAGCCGACCGCACTGCCATCCTTTCGATGGCCGGAACCTTCAACGTCGCGTTCTCCTTCACGGAAGACGCAGCTCTATCGTCTGGCTATGAAATCGTCAGCAAGCCCTACACGGCAAGCGCCCTAGAAGTCGTCGTCGTCGCGGAAGACACACCCGAGCGCATTATCCTACAACACATCCTCGTAGTAGAGGACTCGAAGAAGAAAACCGACGTAGTCATCAAGCACTGGGCGCAGGTCTGGAGCTGGGAAGATACGGAAATGCTCGATTACGCTGGGCATGACGGAATTGATGAGTGGAAGAAGGCGAGCGTCCCTAAGGAGGAGGTAGCTGGAAAATGGAGCCAGCTCGTCACCAGCGTTGATGACACACCCCGCTACGAGGGCTCCGGAACTTGGAAGCATTCCCATGGCATTTCCACCTGGACTGGTGCCGAAACCCGTCGCCCGCTTCCCCGCCGCGAATACACGAAGCGCGACGACTACGACTACATCCTAGGCACCAACACCCACACGATTGGTGCGAACGGCTGGCTTCATTTCCAAGACAACCTGAAAGTGCTCGACCGTGGCGAAACACCCGTGGCTCTCGCCCACGAGACTGGTCTGAATCAGTACGTTCGAACCGAATCGCCACGCGCCGTTGCGGCGACCGCTTGGTGGGAAGAGCACCAACACCCATGGAACAGCATCCGCGCCTTCTGGGTCAATGCGGGCGAGAAAGCTGAGAAAACTTTCTCTTACACCACCTCACATGACGGCAACGGCCTCTCGAAAACACTCGGTAAGCTCGTCGAATCCGACACCGACTCCACGAAAATTCACGAAGCACTCAGCCCATATCTCATCACCGACAAATAACTATCATGAAATACACTACAATCCTATTTGCACTCACCATCCCTTGCCACGCCGCAATTAGTATCTCCCTCCCGGGAAATTCCGAGACCGCCGCATGGACTGGATTGAACAATACGAGCTACCCATCAACCGCAGGATTTCCAACCCACTCGACTTCCACGGATCTTTGGCCATCTGCCATTTCACCTGATGCTGGAGCGACACTTGGCGGAAGCTTAAATAAGGTCTCGGGTGGCGGCTACTTCGCATCTTCCTCACTCTATGATGCGGGCACTCCCGGCACTTTCCGAATCACTGATCTCGCCTCGGTTGCAGACCTTGAAACGGTGATTTTTCAGGCCGATCTCGGCTCTCCACTCGGAGCTGACGCAATTCTTAGTTACAATGAGGGGTCGCAGGCACTTGCTGCGGATTACACCGCCACTTCCGCCGGAAACTTCCAATCCGGCTTCGGCGGCCCATCAGAGCAAACTACGAATTATGCCTGGCAATGGGATCTTTCCGGAGTTTCCGCGCCGATTACCGACTTCACTGTCACTTGGAGCACAAATCCTCATGGAACGATCTACCAGATGAATCTTGATACCGGCGATACATTCACTCAGGCCGTACCCGAGCCGACAGTCTCACTTCTCGCCGCACTTTCCCTAGCCCTCACCGCACTTCGACGGCGCCGTGCTTAGGCCAAACACCAAATTGCTAGGGCTACTGTTGCAGGCTTTCTTCGTCCCGTATTTACAGGGCGGAGAAAGCCAAACGGTGTTCATTCCAGAACCTTCGGCAGACCGCTGGATGTATCCGGCGAACTCGACGCCCGGCACCCGCCCTCAGGCATCCACATTCAGCGCCTTGCCTAGTAGCGAAGGGGTCGATGATCGCTTCGGCCAATTTCTCATCGGATTCGACACCGCCGCTGCGGGTATACCTGCGGGGATGGGTGCAGCCAATTACGATATTTCCTCAATCGTCCTCACAGCCAGCATCTCTCAGGATCGCCTCTTCCTGTATGATCCCACACCGGACGATTGGTCCACCTACGGGCCGTTTGCACTTCAGGATGAGGATGCCGGGCGTCCACTAGAACTTCACGGCGTCGGCTTTCGCAATGATTTCAATGCGATATCATTCAGCGAAAACTCGCTGTTCGGCGGTGCAGGAATCTCGGAGAGAAACGCATTCACAGCCGGTTTCGATGCGGTGGGTGTCATCCGCGACGTCAGCAACAACGTTACCGAAGGATTTGATCCCCTACCGTGGGCGACCGGGCAGATCGATACTGTCGAGACGGGGCAAGCCGTGCCTGTCGATACAGTTGTCCGGTTCACGATCGATCTCACCATTCCAGGAGTCGCGAACCACCTGCGCGAAGGCCTCAACAGCGGCTACGTATGGCTAGCGCTCAGCTCACTTCATCCCGCAATTCAGCAGGGCGGAGGATTCGTAGCCTACTACGCAAAGGAAGATCCCGTTCATCAACTCTTCGGCGATGCTGCACCGACTTTGGGTGTGAGCTACTCCCTCGCTTCCGCCGTGCCTGTCCCGGAATTCACCAGCTTCCTCAGGAATGCGGACGGGCTCGTCTCCATAGAATTTTTAGGTCTTCCGGGATTCAGCTACGTGATGGAGGCCAGCCCTGATCTGACGATCGATTCTTGGAAATCTGTCGGCACCTATTCCTCCACCACACCAACCACCTTCAACTGGCAGGAAGCCTCACCTGCTGGAAAAAGATTTTTCCGAATCTCTAGAACCGCAGACACACAATGAAACTCACACCAACACAGCGTAACCGCGGCTTTACACTTGTGGAGTTACTCGTCACCACCGCCATCACGATTACCATCACCGGAATTTCTGTCACAGGATACTTAAACGTCCGCAACAAAGCCAAAATGGCCACGGAAATCAACGGGGCACGCAACCTCATTGCCGCCTACCTTTCCCATGCCGCCGATCATAACGGAGCCGTAATGGCTGGCTACCGAAGCGATCCAGATGCCACCAATCTCAACGGCACTCCGCTCTCCTACCCAATGAATGCCCGCTACCCGTGGCGACTCGCGCCGGACTTGCCACGAATGGAAGGAAACATGCTTTTCAACGGCAACGAATCCGCTCTCAACGAGGACAATAGCGACTATCTCGCCAGCGTGATGCCCAACCTCGGACTCAATGCCGTCTTGGTCGGCGGTCACTACGGCAGTGGCAGCCCGCTGCCTCCATCCTCGCGACTCATTGAGGCCTACGGAAATTTCCATCTCACTCGCCTTTCTCAGGCAGATTCTCCGGAAATGCTCACCGTGTTTGCATCAGCACGCTCTGGAAAAGACCGACCCGGATATTTCGATGTGCGCCCTCCCCGGCTCACCGGTGCTGTCTGGACTAGCGAAAAGTTTTCCGAAAGCTCTCCCGCATCTGCCCACGGCTTCGTCGATTTCCGCTACAATGACAAAGCCGTAACAGCCTCCCTCGCCGGCAACGTCCAGCTCCTTTCCGAAAATGAACTCCGTGACATGCGCCGCTGGTCCAACCAGGCCGCCATCGAAGGCGATCCAGATTACACAATCAAGCGGCAGGATTGAGTCATACTTCACTATTGCTATTGCGTCTCATTACAATTATGAAATCCCGTGCCAACATCCAGTGAGCCTGCTTCCTTTCACTGGCATCACCTTGCCACCGGCCTGAGTTGGGCGGATTTCTCAGGCGGGCTCACCAGCGCGGGAACTCGCTGGACATTTCCCTCCAAGGGATCGGTCTGGCTCTGGCTAAATGCCGAGGGCAACGGCCTAGTCTGGGGAAATAAGGACAGGTTCATTCTTAAACCTGGGATGTATGCCCTAACTGGCGGTGGTGCCCCGGCAGACTGGGCCTGCCTGCGCTATCCTGGAAGCCACAGCCTCGCCGCACTCGTGATCGAGCCACGTTGGCTCAAGTCTCGGCTTGGTGACGGCTTGCACCATCCGGAAATGGCGGCATGGCTATCCAAGGAATGCCCGGTCGCTTTCTGCGGACTTATGGGCGTCTGGGAAAATGAGCTATTTGATGCCCTTTCGGAAATACCCACCGGAGCAAGTCCTCAGAAACTCATCGCCGAGGCAAAAATTCTCCAATGGGCCGCCATCCGCCTTTTTCAAACGACCGCCTCTACCTCCGCCCCGACCTTCTGCACCACCATCCGCGAACGCAACCCTGTCCAGCGCGCCCTCGCTCATCTCCGTGCGCACATGAACGAGCCTCTCGATCTTTCCGCACTCGCCAAGCAAGTTGGCATTGCACCCCACTACCTCTCAAGGAAAGTCCGCTCAGAAACCGGCAAAACTCTCCAACGCCACCTGCGCCACCTCCGGATCGAGCGCGCCTGTGAACAACTCTCATCTGGCACAGCAAACATCACCGAAACCGCTCTCGATGTCGGCTACCAGTCACTCAGTCATTTCGCCAAAGCTTTTCGCGAAGAAACTGGGGTTTCCCCCCGCGATTGGTTGACAAGGTAATAGGTTCGTAATCAGCGATCACTCAGCATCCAATTGGCACCTTTCTCATCACACTGAATGTCTAATTTCAATGCCAGCACCCGCTCTGAATGACTGGATTCGGAAAAGTATTCCGGATAGAGTCACGCCGATGACATCCCACACAACTCCATTAACTCTCACCCAAGCTGGGAAGCTCCGGGATGTCCTTGAAGAGCAAAACTTCGAGTTTATCGCGAAGCAATACACGATCTTTGCGGCGAAAAAGGGGACGCTCAACGTCAGTGTTTATGAGAAGGGTCCGAAAGTTCTGATTCAAGGCAAGGATACGGAGGATTTCATCCGATTTACACTCGAACCGCAGGTGACGGGTGAGGCGAAGCTCGGCTATGAGGAAGTCGCAGATCCGGAACACTTTGCGCCGCACTTCGGTATCGACGAGAGCGGCAAGGGTGATTTCTTCGGCCCACTGGTGGTGGCAGGTGTTTATACCGACGGGGACATCACCCGTCACCTGATCAAAAGCGGGATCATGGATTCGAAGAGAATCTCGTCCCCGGCTTCCATTCGCAAGCTCGCGGCGGTCATCAACGCGACACCGGGGATCGCCTTCGATGTGATCGCCCTCCGACCCGAAAAATACAACGAGCTATACACATCATTCAAAAACCTCAACCGCATGCTCGCATGGGGTCATGCGACAGTGATCGAGGAACTCACGAAAAAAAACCGAACTGCTCGCGTGCACTTTCCGATCAATTTGCCCGTGCAGATGTCCTAGAAACTGCACTGAAAAGGAAAGAGGTTTCCCTGAGACTCGACCAACGCACCAAGGGTGAATCCGACACCGCCGTCGCTGCCGCTTCCATTCTTGCCCGCGAGCGTTTTATCGACTGGATGGATGCCGCGACAAAAAAAAGTCGGATTTACGATACCGCTTGGCTGCTCCGCAGCAGTTGTCAACCCCCTTTTCCTCTTGCTCGGTTCGCCCCCACGGTCTTTTCATTTGAAAGCATTGTTGCAGACCAAGTTGTAGGGGATCGCGGGTCTGAGGCCTGAGAGTTCGAAGATCGAGGGCCAGGAGAGGT
>CAJJBR010000106.1 GCA_905182475.1 Akkermansiaceae bacterium
TCCTTGCTCCTTGCTCCTTGCTCCTTGCTCCTTGCTCCTGGTGAAAGTGATTTCAACAAGAAGCGGTGATTGCGGACTTGTGGCGGGCTGTTAGGTTGGAGTTGTGATCGAAGTAGTTTTTAACCGTGGAATTTATCTCCCTGAGATCGATTTCTGGCTGGATCCTTGGGATGCAAAGGATTCTGCGTTCGTTTCTCATGCCCATGCGGATCACTTTTCGCGGCACGGAATGGCGCTTTGTTCTACGGTAACCGGTGCACTTTTGAGGAAGCGCTTTCATATGGCGGAGGTGCGGTTGGAGGCTGAGGATTTCGGGACGATTATTGAGAGGGACGGATTCCGGATGCGGATGCTGCCGGCAGGGCACATCGTCGGCTCCGCGATGTTGCATGTGAGCCGGAAAAAGGATGGGGCGACCCTTCTCTACACGGGGGATTTTAAGGTGCGGCGGGGTCGGACGACTGGGGCGGTGAATTTCCTCCAGGCGGACACGCTGATCATGGAGACTACTTTCGGGCTACCGCATCTGGTGTTTCCCGGTGCGATGGAGGTGGATGCCTCGGTGATGCGTTTCGTGAACGATGCTTTTACCGATGGCGAGGTGCCGGTGCTTTTCGGATACTCGCTGGGAAAGGCGCAGGAGGCGGTGGCGCTGCTGGCAGAGCATGGGATCCCGATACTTTCGCATGCGAAGGTTGCGGAAATGACTGAAGTCTACCGTGCTGTGGGGGTTGATCTGCCGGAGCCGGTGGTTTTCGAAGGCTTCGCTCGGGAGGGTCATGTGATCGTGGCTCCGCCGAATGCGGTCTCGGCGAAGATTTTGCGTGGTATAAAAAACAAGAGGTCGGCGATGCTGACTGGCTGGGCGCTACAGTCTGGGGCGTTTTACCGCTATCGTGTTGACGAGGTGATCCCAATGTCTGACCACGCGGACTATCCCGGCCTGCTGGAGTGCGTGACGCGAGTGAGGCCGAAACGGGTGCTGACCGTCCACGGATACTCCAAGGAATTTGCGGCGGAGCTGAGAGGAAAGGGGATCGAGGCCTGGTGCGCACAGGGCGGCGATCAACTGGAACTTTGCCTTGGAAAATCACCGGGGAAATCCGTTGGTGCGGCCAGCCCGAGGCAGATCCGCCCGACCTGCCAGCTCGCTGATTTTTCTGACGTATGTCACCTGATTTCTGAAACGAGCAGCCGCTTGGCGAAGGTGGAATATCTTGTGAATTACTTGCGAATAACTCCTTCTGAAGCGGATCTCAGGTGCACAACTAGGTGGTTCACGGGCGAGGCTCTACCAAGGAGGGCGGGGAGACGGACGCTGAATATTGGCGGTGCTTCTATCAAGCGATCGCTAGTATCCATACCGGGTGTGAAACCGGAACGGTATCGGGAGGTCTCCGCAGTTCAGAACGATATCGCGAGGACGGCGCGAGTGCTGCTTCAAGAGGTGCCGCTGGATCCAAAGCCTTTGACTTTGCAGGGTTTGAACTCCTTTTTCGAGGAGTTAGGAGGGGCGGGAGGCTCGCTAGGAAAAGTGGAGTTATTAACAAGGCGACTGCATGAGTTGCATCCTGCTGAGGCTGAAATCGTGGTAAAATTGTTGGCGGGGGATCTCAGGATCGGGCTGAAAGAGGGGCTTGTGGAGGAGGCAATCGCCAAGGCCTTTGAGGTAAGGGAAACGGATGTTCGGCAGGCGAAAATGCTCACTGGAGATTTGGGAATAACTTCCGTGATGGCGAAGGCCGGAAAGCTCGATGAGGCGGAACTCACTCCGCTGGTGCCGATTCGGTGTATGTTGGCTGCGCCGCTAGAAAGGAATGAGGACGACGACTCGCCGGAGTTTTCCAAATTGCCATTTCAGCCCCCATTTTGGCTTGAACCAAAGTACGATGGGATCCGCGCACAGCTTCATAAAACGGGGCAGGAGGTCGGGCTTTTTTCCCGCGATCTCAGGCCGCTCGAAGCGGAATTTCCCGAGTTGGTGGAGGCTGCGAAATCGCTGGAAGGCGATTTTATTCTCGATGGCGAACTCATGGCCTACGCGAAGGGACGGAAACTCGGCTTTGCGGACCTTCAGAAACGGTTGGGTCGGCGCAGGGTAGAGGGTGATCTATTTATGGAGGCGGCTGAGGGTGCTGCGGCGATTCCGTTGAAATTTGCCGCATTCGATTTGCTGTGGAAGGACGGTGAGAGCTTTCTGGATTTTCCGCTCTCGGTAAGAAGAAAAGGTCTGGAGGAGATGGGGATTTGCGGAATGTTCGAAGTGATAGCGTTGATGAAGGCGGATACGTCCGAGGGAATAGAAGCGTGTTTCAAGGACTCGATGCAGAAAGGACATGAGGGACTGATTGCGAAAGATCCTGAGAGCATTTACAGCCCGGGTCAGAGAGGGAAATCTTGGATCAAGCTCAAGGGGGTGATGTCGACTCTGGACTGTCGCTGAGGTTACCGCGAATTAAGGCTATTCGGCATGATAAGGGTATGAGTGATATTAATACTCTGCATACTGCGTAGGCGATTTTGAAGATGTGACATGCCCGTCACTAACTTTCTTCCGATAGTGTCTTGCATATCATGAGCTATGCCGATAAATCGTCGCGCATGTCGAGCGTAGGAGTAATTGATTTTCCGAAGGACGGGTATGAGGCGGTAATATTCGATTGCGACGGGACGCTGGTTGATTCCATGCCCGCGCATTTCGATGCGTGGTGCGAGGCGCTAGCATCATATGGAGCCGGTGGAATTTTTAAGGAAGATGTTTTCTTTGCCATGGGTGGTAGGCCTACTAAGGACATCGTAGTTGATCTCAATACCGAATACGATCTCAGGCTCGACCCCTCCGCCATCGCACTGGCCAAGCGTGAGGCGTTTCTCGGGAAACTCGGGAAGGTGGAATTCATTGATGAGGTGGCGGACTTTGCGAGATCCCTTCGTGGCATTATGCCCATTGCGGTTGCTTCGGGTGGCTCCCGCTATGTGGTTGAAAAAACTCTCAAGCTTCTTGATTGCTCAGACTGGTTTGACGAGGTCGTGACCGCTGACGATGTCGCGAATGGCAAGCCAAGCCCGGACATTTTCCTACATGCCGCGAAGCTCCTCGGAGTGGCTCCGGAAAAATGCCTTGTGATCGAAGATGCGCCTCCGGGTGTTCTTGCTGCGCAGGCTGCGGGGATGGCTGTTGTGACGATCCCGATGCCGCTGGTCGTGCTGAGGTAGGGCAATATGGAGAAGGGCGTTTCCAACCCCTTTCTCATTCTCACCAAGCTATTCCCAGTCCTCTGCAAAGGGGGGCTCCCTTCTACTTATTAATTCCCGAGGAACTCGTCCAGCATCCGCAGGGTAACGCGGATGGAGATGTCGAGGGATTCGGCGGAGATGATGGCGGCGTTGTCGCCGGGGGTGTGCCACCAGGGCTTGTTGGCGAAGTCGCCAATGATGTCGATGGTGGGGATGCCTACGAGATTGAGTGGTAGGTGATCGTCCATGATAGAGCCTGGGGCTGTGCCGAAGCGGGAGGACTTGCCTTCCTTTTTGGCGGCTTCGAACATGAGTTCGGCGAGATGCTTGGGTGAGTCCGAAGGGATGCGGATGCTGAGATCCTTGTGGCCAACCATGTCGAGGAGGATGCCGAACTTCGGTTTGTTATCGAGGGTGCGCCATTGGTTGGCGTAGTAGCGGCTACCGTAGAGGCCGTCCATGATCGTCATGTTTTCCGCGAAGGCTTCTTCGCCATCGAAGAGGACGATCTCGATTTGATTTGCCTGCTCCGGTTTGTTTTCGGTGAGGTATTTTCCAATTTCAACGACAGCAGCGCAGGCAGATGCGGCGTCGTCGGCACCGAGGAACTTCTTATTCTTGAAATATTTGGAGTCGATGTGGGCGCAGATGAGTCCTTCGATATCGCGTTTCCATGTGTCCTGTCCTTCAACAGGGAGGCGGGCGCGGAGGTTGGAAAATTTGACTTTACCGATGGGGGTGTCGCGTTCGAATTCTTGTAGTGTTGTTTCCCATCCGGCGGCTTTGAGTTCCGCTGCGAGGTGGTCTTTGACTTTCGCTAGGGCTTCGCTGGCAGGGGGGCGTGGGCCGTAAGCTAGGATCTCGTTGGTGAGCTCCAGTGCGGGTTGGCCCAGAGCGGTGGAGCCGGTGGATTTGCCTTTCCTCATCCAAAGCCCGAGGGCAATGGCGGCCACGAAAAGGATGGGGAGAAGGAGTTTGGTTTTCACGGAGGGGGAGCCTTGCTTGGGGGAAGGAGGCAGGAATCCTCCTTGACGGCCTGGGACAGGATGCCCCAGCTACGGTTTTTTACTGGGGATGATTTCCTCGTTGGGATCGACCTTCTCCGGGTTGTAGCCCTTAGAGTAAGAGAAAATGTCTTTGTGGAGGTATTCGTAGAAGGTCTCCTTTTGGTCTTTGGGCAGGCGGGTCCAGATGGCGATGTTTAGCGAGCGAGCGACCTTCATCATCATTTTTAGAGTGAGGCGGCGTCCGGACTTGGCGCGCTGGATCTGCTTGTGGGTAAGTTGCTCAGGGGACGCCTCCACGACGTCGTGGTTGGTGACGCCCCAACGTTCCATGAGGGCTTCGAGAGGTTGGGTGCCGAGATCGCGGGGTTCTTCCATTTCGGGAGGTTGCATGGGGGAGGCGCAAGGTTCAATGTTGAACATTGGGTGCGGGCTCTTTTTATGAATGGCTGATTTTCTGGGAATTTACCCTCGAATGAAGAGGAAGAATTTGAATCGCCAAGGAAGAGGAGCGCGCCAAGTGGGAGATGGATGGCTGCTATTTCTGGTTGAGGAGCGTCTCGGTAATGCGGAGGGCTGCGAGGTTGCCTTTCACGGCGTGGACTCGGTGGAGCATGATGCCTTTTGTACGTGTGAGGGCGGTGAGGGCTGTGGTGGGTGCGTCGCGGTCGGATGGATCGGAGGCGGCTGTAGTTTTCGCTAGGAATGATTTTCGGGAAACGCCTAGGAGTAGGGGGGATCCCGCGGGAGCGAGACGGGCGATGTTGCGGAGGAGTTCGAGATTGTGGGCGAGGGATTTTCCGAAGCCGATTCCGGGGTCGAAGCAGATGCTATCTGGGGAGATGCCGAGGGCGTTGAGGGTGGCGAGGCGTTCCTGGAAGAATGCTTGGATCTCCTCGGTCACGTTTTCGTAAACTGGATTGTCCTGCATGTTTTCCGGGTTGCCCTGCATGTGCATGGCTACGATGCCGCAGTCGGATGTGGCGCAGACAGTTTGCATTTCAGGGTCGGCGGTCAGGCCGGAGATGTCGTTGACGATATCTGCGCCTGCGGCGAGGGCTGCGGAGGCTACGGAAGCCTTCGTGGTATCGATGGATATATATCCGTCCCACTCGGAGCGGAGGGCGTGGATGACGGGGACGGTTCGGTTCATTTCTTCATCGGCTCCGACTGGGGTGGCGCCGGGTCGGGTGGATTCGCCTCCGATGTCGATGATAGCGGCACCTTGGGAGATCATTTCCCGGGCATGGATGAGGGCTTTTTCGACTCCTTCGAATTCGCCTCCGTCGGAGAAGGAATCCGGGGTGACGTTGAGGGTTCCCATCACCTGTGCGTGGCGTGAGAGGTCGAGGCTGCGGGTTTTAATTTTCCAAATCATGTCGAGGTGAGTAGGTTAATCGCAAAATTGCGATGGGTAAGCTGAAAAGGTTGGCGAAAAAATTGTTGGCATATGCGGGCAGGGGCTTTCATGTTCCATCTATGAACTGGAACGACACATTCGAGAGTTTGTTTGAACGCTGTGCTGCCGATTACAAGGCGGGGAATTTCGATTACAACAAGGATTACAGTGCGGAGGACCTGGCGTTGCTTGCCAGTGTCGGCTACAAGAGGCGGGAGTTATTCGATTTCATTGAGGACTACGTGGACGGTGGAGTCCCGACTCCTTCGACTGCCCTCCTAGTTGCTGCGGTGAGGCGCGACTATTTCCTCGTAGAGCAGGGAGGCAATGCGAGCGATAAGGAAATCAATAGGGACGATTTGCCGTCACGTGATGAAGAGTTGGACGGAATTTCATACCTTCCGAGGATACTTGTGAAAGCCCGTGCGAAGCTGCGCGGCCAGCTTGATCCCGATACAATGTTCAGTTGTGGGGGCGACAGGAATTTCCTCTCGAAACACGGTAATATCGCGCCTGCGGATTTTCTTCGGCATGTTTGGGCATCCGGAGGGAATGATTCGAAGGTGGTGGCTTGGCTGAAAAGCCTTTGATTTCCTTGTTTTCCCGAGGTTTAGGCACTTTATTTCAGGAACGTGAAAAACCGGAAACTCCCTGCTTTACAAGGTGGGTGACCGTAACCATATTCCGCCTCCCATGATTTTCGCCGCAATTAACTGGCTCTCTATTAGTATCAACCTTCTACTGGTTGTCTTCGTTATCGTCTGTCTTATGATGGCACTGCTCATTTTGATGCAGCGTCCAAAACAGGAAGGTCTCGGTGCGGCATTCGGTGGAGGCGTGACCGACCAGGTGTTCGGTGCGCGGACGACGAATGTGCTTCAGAAAGGCACCGTTTATCTCGGCTCTTTGTTTTTCCTCCTCAGCCTTACACTCGCCATCCTGATCGGAAAGCAGACCAAGCAGAGAACCCTGCTGGAACCTGATAAAGTGGTGGCTGAGGAAAAGGCTGAAGAGCCTGCTGCGGAGGAAGCTCCCGAAGCACCCAAATCTCTCGCTGACGAACTTCCTACGGAAGAAGCGCCGGCTCCAGTCGTAGAGGGAGAAGTGGAAGCAGCTACGGAAGATGTAGTTGAAGAAATTTCTGAACCGGCTGTGGATGAGGCACCTGCGAAAGCGGCGGATGCCCCGAAACCTGCGGAAAACCCCGAGTAAGCCTGACGCTTGCAAGGAGTGAACGCAGCTGACCAAGACGGAATCGAGGAACTGGATCTCGCGATCTGGCAGCGAGACGAGGCATTTGCTCCCGCGGGTGAAGGCTTCGGATGGGTGGATAGGAAAGGCGGTAAACACGCCTGTGGATCGCTTGATGAACTTTCACGGACGATACGTGAAGACCGCGATAGTGTCTTGGATCTCGTGTGGACTCCGGATTCGGAGTTCTGCTGTATCCCGGAGGAGATCGAGGCATTTACCGAACCGATCCAAGAGGTGCGGAAGCGCTGGGCGGAGGATGATTTTGCGACCGCGAAGCACAGACTAAAATGGTTTGGAATCGGGGTGGCTATCCTTCTTGGTTACATGGCATTCCAAGGATGGGCGAGTCTTGGTGCGATGGAGAAGGCAAACGGCTTGAGCATGGATGCGGCACAGCGGTTGCAATGGATTTTTAAGGTGCTGCTGCAATCAACTACAGTCGGTATCTCCTTGTTGGTATTTCTGATTTTCGCCTTCATTCCTTGGTACCAGACACAGAAGCGGATGCGCGAGATCCGCAAGCAGGGCGGGCAAGTTGTGCCGGTGGTTCCGTTGATTCGTTTTGAAACTTGGTTGGGTTTACAGAAAGCCCCGTTCACACGGGTGATACTCGGGCTGATCCTAGCGGTTGCCTTGGTGCAAATATTTTTCGATAAGTCGATCATGATTTTCCATGATTCGGTACAGAAAGCGGGTCTGGTAAAGCCGGCGTATTTCGCAGGGGATTGGTGGCGGCTGTTTACTGCCCCAATGATGCACGGGGGGATTGTCCACCTCGTGATGAACGCCCTCGGGCTATTGTATTTGGGGAAACGGGTGGAGGTTTTCGCTCGCTGGCCGCATGTGGCTATGGTTTTCCTTTTTTCAGCTCTAGTCGGCGGTGAGGCATCCGCACGCTTTATGGAAGCTACTTCGGTCGGTGCCTCCGGTGGGCTGATGGGGTGGCTTGGTTTCCTGCTGGTGTTTGAAACTCTGCATTCGAAGCTCGTCCCGCGCAGTGCGAGGCGGAGGTTGATCGGCGGAGTGATTATGACAGGATTGATTGGGTTGGTGGGTTATCGTTTCATCGATAATACGGCACACTTCGGTGGACTGCTTGCCGGAATTGCCTACGCAGCGATTGTTTTCCCCAATTCCGTATCGGTGATGAGACCGAGGATGACAATGACGGATCGGATCGTTGGAGTGGCAAGTCTGGCGGTGATTGCCGGTTCCGGCTTGTATGCAATCGCGAAAATGGCTGCCTGACGGGCTTTTCAAGGTGCCTGTTTCTATTGCTTGCGTGGAAGTTGGTTCACGGCTTAGGATTCCCTCACGATATGACTGAACGACGGGTTGTGATTACTGGAATCGGCTGCATTTCCCCTCTGGGGAATGACTTGGAGACGACATGGGACGGATTAAAAAACGGAAGAAGCGGAATTCGCAGGATCGAATCAATCGACGCTACCCCGTTTGATTGTAAGATTGCTGGCGAGGTCAGGGACTTCAGTGCGGACGGATATTTCCGGACTCCGAAGGATGCCCGCCGCTCTGACCGCTATGTTCAATATGCCGTTGCCGCATCGAAAATGGCTATGGCGGACTCCGGTCTCGATACCGAAAAAATTGACGCCCGCCGCTACGGTGTAATGGTCGGCAGTGGTATCGGTGGACTCTCCACGCTGGAGCGCGAACATAAGAATTACCTGGAGAAAGGTGCACGGCGCGTTTCCCCATTTACGATCCCGATGATGATTTCCAACATCGCATCCGGAATCATTTCCATGGAGCACGGTCTGCTTGGTCCGAACATGGTGATCGTGACGGCATGTGCGACATCGAACCACAACATCGGTGAGGCATGGAGAATGATCAAATTTGGCGATGCCGATGGTTTCCTCTGCGGCGGTGCCGAAGCAGCCGTTCTTCCGATGGGACTTTGCGGCTTCAATAATATGAAGGCGCTCAGCACCCGCAACGACGATCCTGAAAAGGCGTCCCGTCCGTTCGATCTCCATCGCGACGGTTTCGTCATGGGTGAAGGTTCCGGTGTGGTGATGATCGAGGAACTCGAAACTGCGAAAGCACGCGGTGCGAAAATTTACGCGGAACTCATCGGCTACGGTGTCAGTGCGGATGCATACCATCTCAGTGCACCATCTCCGGATGGTAGCGGCCCGGCCTATGCGATTGGGATGGCTCTGAAACATGGTAAGGTGAACCCCGAGGAGGTTGACTACCTCAACGCTCACGCGACTTCCACCGGTCTTGGAGACATCGCTGAGACAAAGGCGATCAAGGTTGCCTTCGGCGATTACGCGAACAACGGCCTGATGGTCAGCTCCACAAAATCCATGACCGGGCATATGCTTGGGGCGGCGGGCGGCATCGAGCTGATCGCGAGTGTGATGGGTATCATTGAAGGTGTCGTGCCGCCGACGATTAACATCGAGGAACAGGATCCGGACTGCGATCTGGATGTTGTCCCAAACACCGCCCGCGAGGTTCCGATCAAGATCGCACTGAGCAATAGCTTCGGCTTTGGCGGGCACAACGCCTCCGTATTGGTGCGGAAATTCGAGGACTAATCCCTTTGGAAAACACCTGCCACCGCTACTCATGTGAGGTCGCTTTCTCGGATACGGATGCGAGTGGTTGGGTGCATTTTTCTAAAATTTTGACCTACCCGGAGCGGGCGGAGCATGATTTTCTGGTTTCGTCCGGTATCTCTGTCTTCGACCGTAGCAACGGCGGCTGGCCGAGAGTGAAAATTTCATGCGACTACAAACGTCCGTTGGAGTTTCAGGACAAGATAGAAGTTCTATTGGGATTGGATCACATTGGTGGCACATCGCTCAGCTGGAAGTTTGAGATTTTAAAAAATGGAGGAGAGCTCGCCGCACGTGGAGAGATGGTCACCGTGAAGGTAGACCGCACCGGAGTAGTCGCGCCGCTTTCCGATGAAGAACGGAATATCCTGGAGGGTGGAAAATGAGCGGGGAAGGGGATCGCGGAGGGAGGATCATCCTTGTGCCCACACCAATTGGTAACCTCGGGGACATTACTCTACGTGCCATCGAAGTCCTAAAATCAGCGGACAGGATCGCCTGCGAAGACACTCGTAGATCTGGGATACTACTTTCCCATCACGGCATTACCGGGAAATCCCTTACATCACTCCACGAACACAACGAGAGCCGAAAATCCCCTGAGCTCGTCGCTGCTGCGAAGGCCGGGGAAACGATCGCGTTTGTTAGCGATGCGGGCATGCCAGGTGTTTCCGATCCCGGATACCGGCTCGTGCAAGCATGCCTGGATGCGGAGGTTCCGTTCGAGGTCTTGCCCGGACCTTCAGCTGTTCTAACTGCTTTGATCGGATCCGGCCTGCCTTGTCACGCATTCCGGTTCGGTGGTTTCCTTTCTGTGAAATCAGGGAAACGCCGCAGCGCGATGAACGCTGCCTTGGAAAGCGGCGAGACGGGCATTTTCTTTGAAAGCCCCCACCGGATTCTATCCACCTTGGCGATTCTAATAGAGATCGCCCCGACCGCGAAAGTTTGCGTTGCCCGCGAACTTTCAAAGAAATTTGAGACCTACCACAGGGGCACTCCGGGAGAGCTACTTGAATGGTTCAAGTCTCATGGTACTAAGGGTGAAATGGTGCTCCTGATGAACGGAGCGTAATGGAAGGGCGAACGCTGGTTCGCCCCGAGTTTCGGAATTATGCTACGGGTGGCGAACCTGCGTTCGCCCCTCCTTGGGGCGTGACAATGTTCCGGACATATCCGACAAGGGCTGCATGAAGAAATCCTTTTCACTGGAAGATCCCAAGCACAAGCCCGCCCGTATCGTTGAGTCGATCAAAGCGGAAGTCCGGAAGTATCTGAAACGCGAGCACCGTAAGGCTCTGCCAGAAGATGTCGATTTCTGGGATTTCGACTGCCGGGCTGGCAAGGATGCGGAAACTGCGGAGGTGGTTCACGTTTCCGAGATCGTTAAACCCATCGATACCGCCTCACAGGAGAAGTGGGATTCCATCTATATTGAGATCCTCGCGAAGCCCGGTCACAGGGCAAAACCTGCGCCCAAAGAAAAGCCTTCTGAAGAAGAGGAATGACTTTGCTGGACGGGAAGGGAAAAAGGGGGTTGAGTTGCCCCGCTTCTCCATGAGAAACAATGCCTCCGTGGTGGAATGGTAGACACTGTGGATTTAAAATCCATTGGCAGCAATGCCGTGCCGGTTCGAGTCCGGCCGGAGGTATTCCCCTTATTTTTCGTTAAACTTGATGATGCCCTTCCAATCGGGGGGGCGTAGCTCTAGGAACCTACGGGTGTGGCCAAGCAAGTGGGTGGCAACCTTGTCGTCCGGGAACTCGGCTAGATACTTTTCGAGCTGGGTAAGGGTGGTGTCGAAATCACCCGCCTCAAAGTTACCAAGCGCTTCGGCGTAGGCCACTCGTGCCTCGTCATTGATTGTGGATGTCCATAGATCGACGGGTTCTTCCCTTCCCTTCACCTGAACCCTGGCAATACGCCGGAGCTTCGATTCTCCTCCGGCAGCCTCGATGAACTGGCCACTTCCCAACCATTGGCAGGAAAATGCTTTGGTCATCCCTTCCAAGCGGGAGGTGTTAAATCCCAAATTGTCATCGTACGGGATTACCAAATTGATGTCGGGTGATTTTCGGAGGATTTCCACGCTGAGACTGTCATTTAGTTCCAATGGGGTTGTACTTTCTTGCTGATTGTTCCACGCAGGTTGGTGGGATTTTCTGAGGTATGACAGAGGGGGCCCTGGTCGCCCTGCTGTTGTTAGGTTTGTACGATGCACAGGGCATGGTATCACGTGAGTGATGCCATGCCCTGTGACGGTTTTGGGCGTCCGCTCGCCCCTCTGTTTTGACTATCCCTTGGCGTGGTTGCGTCCTCGCAGAGCCAGCCTCCGTTTGGTCAAAAGTGGTTAGATGGGTTGTCGGTATTTTTGGTTGGAGGTTACGAGGGGTTCTTCGGGTTCGTCGCGTGAGTTGTGACGCCAGTGGGGCTGCATAAGGACGGCGTTGACCTGTTTGAGATCGACGGTTTTGGTGCGGTCTCTTACGGCTTCGAGCAGTGCGCCGAGGCAGAGGTTTTTTACGGCGCGCAGAGTACCTTCCGAGGCGCGGATGACGAGTGCGGTGGCGTTTTCGGTGAAGGTGTTGTGCGGAAGTCCGACACGATCCAACTGACTGTGGATGAAGGCAATCAGGTTACTGGGGGCTAGGGTGTCGATCCTCGCTGAATAGGTGATGCGGTTTTTGATGTCGGCGTGGTGGCGGAGCTGGAGGGTGGTATTGAGTTGGGGTTGGCCGAAGAGGATTAGGTTGTGGTTTTTGGGGAAGTCTTCCAACAGGAGGCGGAGTTTGCGCAGGGCTTCCGGGGGCAATAGGTGGGCGTCGTCGATAATGGGGATGATGTTTTTCCCCCGGGCGTTGAGGTTGCGTGCTTCGAGGATGAGGCGAGCTTCGCATTTGTGGTCGGAGCCGTTGGATTCCACTTCCATGGCTCGGCATAGGAGGCGCAGGAGGTTGTGCCAGGTGTGCAAGGAGCGGTTGATGACAGGGGTGATCCATTGTTTGGGGTTGTGGTGGATGAGGGCGTTTTTGAGGACAGTTTTACCGGTGCCAGGTTCGCCGAGGATGACGCAGAGTCCGCCCTGTTGGGAGTGGACTTTGAGGATGTCGAAGTGGCGTTGCTGGTGATCGAGGAGGGTTTGGTTTTCCTCGATGACAAAGGGGTTTTGGCTGAGGCCGAAGTAGGAGCGGATCATTTGAAATAGGGATTGGGGATTTGAATTTTCAGAACTCGATATTGGGACGCCGGTCGTTGGCGATCATGTCGAGTTTGGTGGCTTCGCCGAGGCGTTGGCCGTCTTGGTAGACGACGGGCGGGAAGCCGAGTCCGGGGCGGTTATGGCGGATGGTGATGGTGGTGTTACGTAGATCGAAGCGGTTGACGATGCGCCGGAAGGTATTGGGCGCGATCTGTGAGCGCTGGAGCAGGCCTTTCTGAATGCAGGCGCGGTAGACTTCGGCGATGTTGTATTTTTTGCCGTGGAAGCCTGGCAGGACTTGTTCTATGGCCTCGAGGAGTTGCTCGGGGGTAGTTTTGCGGGTGGTGCCTTTGTCGGCGCGATCGGGGGCTTCGGTGATGCCGTGTTTGCGGTAGTAATACCACCAGGTCTGGATGGTGCGCCATGTGAACTGGCACGGGTGGCCGTCCTCATCGAGGAAGGTGATCTGGCTGACGGCATGGTAGCGGGCGATGTTGGAATCTCCGGTGGCGCTTTCGAGAGCTCCGAGAACTCGCATTTTGAGGTAGTTGGTGACGCGTTTCATATGACTCTGGCGAAGCTGCGTCACGGGCGGCATTCGGGTGGATTGCCATGTTGTGTTGCTGTAGATTTTGGATTGGGTCGGCAAATGCGGCACGACGTCAAATCGGCAACTGTTAGAGGGAGGGTTGATCCAAGGTTGGTATCAAAGTGGTGCCGGGAGGTGATGGTTTTATCCGCAAAGGGGTATTTGGAAGCGATTTTGAAAGGCGGCACCAGCACAGGTACACGCAGGAAAAGCCGCGTCGAAATGGCGCAGGGTGTGGGGATCGGGAATGCCGTCGGTTTTTGCGGGAGGATCGCTCGTCTGACATAGCCGCGTCCTGATGATGTGAGTGGCGCGCTGCCATTTTTCAAACCAGCGGTAAGCGCCGGTCAGTGAGATCTCGACTCCGGCAGCGACCCATGCCGCATGAGGTGTGACCGCGGATGCGAGGACTCTGATAAGGGCTAGAAGCTGAGCGGAACGCAACGACGCATGAGGCAAGATGTCGTCCCAATAGACGGGGAAAGTCCGTCCGCACCCTATGTTCGAGTATCGGTTCGAACAAAAAAACGCAGTCCCCGGGTGACGGTGTCGTGACCTGATTCCGCCAGACCCCGGAGGTAGCCATGCGCCACCACGG
>CAJJBR010000107.1 GCA_905182475.1 Akkermansiaceae bacterium
CCCTTCGAATTTCTGAAACTTTCACCTTATTACGGTGTTATCTAGGTAATCGTATGCACGCTTTGACCAAAATCCTATCCCTCTTTCTGCTCGCCCTGTGCGTCTTCCCGGCATCTGCCAAAACCCTTACGGAAAAGCAGGCGCGCGATGCAGCCGCCCGCATCGACTCCCTCCTCGCCGCCGATCTCAAGACCGCGAATATCCGCGCGAACGGCCGAATCAGCGATAGTACCTTCCTCCGCCGAGCCTACCTCGGCATCATAGGCCGCATCCCTTCCGAAGAGGAAGCCAGCGCATTTCTCGAAAATGCATCACGCGACAAACGCGCCAATCTCGTCGATTTCCTCACCGCCTCCCCCGGTTTCGACAGCCATCTTTTCAACTGGACAGCAGACCTCCTCCGCGTCCAGACGAAGCAGGAACAGTTCGGCCTCGGCTGGCACGTATGGCTGCGCAAATCCCTTTCCGAAGACAAGCCCTGGGACACTATCGTCAACGAAATGCTCTCCTCCACCGGGCACGCAGCCAAGGATCCCGCCGTAGGCTACTACTTGCGGGATAGAAACATGCAGCTGGATAACTTTAGTAACTCCATGCAAGTCTTCCTTGGTCGCCAGATCGGTTGCGCCCAGTGCCACGACCACCCCTTCGATGATTGGTCGCAGCTCGAGTATTTCCAGATGGCCGCTTTCGGTGGTGGCTTCACCTACCACAGTGACGACGCGCAGAAGACCATCCGCAGGGTGGCCATGGATCTCAAGCCCGCCGCGAAAGCCTCCCCTAACACAAAAGGGATGAGCAAAAAAAAAGCTATGAAAGCCCGCAACAAAGCGAAGATCGCCAACCGCGGCGAATCCCGCAAAATAGGAAAACTCCTCCAACCAATTTTCAAGGATTTCAACAAAAACGCCCTCATCGACGATCCATCCCGCTCCCTCCGTCTCCCGGAAGATTACCAATACCGCGATGCCGATCCTAAATCCGTCGTCTCCCCAGAAACCCTCTTCGGAGAGCACCTTGAAAACGTCTCGCCAGAGGAGCGTCGCGTAGCCTTCGCGAAATGGGTCACCTCCCCGGAGAATCCGTTTTTCACCAAGGTCATCGCAAACCGTCTCTGGGCACGCACCTTCGGCCACGGCCTCCTGGAGCCCATCGATGACTGGAGCGAGGATAGCAAGCCCGCACATCCACAGATACTCGCCTTCTTGGAGACCACCATGAAAGCCGTGGACTACGATCTGCGCCAATTCACCCGCGTCCTTTTCCACACGGATCTCTTCCAGCGCGAGTGCGATGCTACCGAGCCAGTCATGGGCGTCGCCCACATTGTCCGCGGCCCCGCCCTCCAGCGCATGACAGCAGAGCAGCTCTACGATTCCATGCTCGTCCTCACCCGTGGGAATGTTGATGACTCCCCCCGGCCCAGCCACAGCATCAAGTGGGAGCAATATGCCGCCTCCATCGAAAGACTCCTTGAGGCAGAGTCCCACGACCTCCTCGTCCTCGGCGAATCAGCCACCCAGGCGGAAGATGCCTTCCGCAAAGCCCGGGCCGAAGTCCGCCGTCTCCAGCGCGAGTTAGGTGGAGCCACCTCAGATTCCCAGCGCAAGAAACTTCAGTTAGCAGCCCGTGCAGCCCGCAAGACACTAACGAAATACGCCAAGCTGCGCGACCCCCTCTCCATGGTAAAAAAGGAAATGATGTCCATGGGCAAACGCGAGGAGCGCGGCGGAGGAACCACCCGCGCATCCGAGCATCCCGCCCCGTTCAATGCCGGCACCCTCGTCCGTGAGTTCGGTGGCTCCGACCGCACCACCCCATCCTCCGGAGATACGATCCCCACCGTCCCACAGGCTCTCGCCCTCCTCAACGATCCCAACACAGAGATCTCCCTTGGAAAACGAAGCGTCCTCTCCAAGCGCCTCCTCTCCATAAAATCCCCCGAAGCACGCCTGGAAGCAATCTTCCTCCGCCTCTACGCCCGCCCGCCATCCGCCAGAGAAACCAAAACCTACGCACCCCTGGCCAAAGACGCCAGCTCCCTCCGCGACCTAACCAACGCCATGCTAACCAGCAACCAATTCATCTTCGTCCAATAACGAAACCAAAGTCTTCCACTGCGCACTACTCACTCGGCACTAGCAAACTTTTCCCCATGAATCCCAACAAACTCTCTGAGCTCTCCCGCCGCGACTTCCTCGCCCGCACCGCCCGCAGCTGCTTCGGTCTCAGCATCGCAGGCTCCGCCTCCCAGCTTTTCAGCCCGCAGGCACTCGCAGCGAATCCCGCCGTTCTGAAAGCCGGTGGAGGAAAGGCCAAGCACGTCATCTATCTTTACATGTCCGGTGGCATGACCCACATCGATACTTTCGATCCAAAACCGGACGCTCCCGCAGATGTCCGTGGCGCCACCAACTCCATCAAGACCAACGTCGATGGAATCCAGCTCGGCCACTGCCTCCCGCTCCTTTCGAGGCACATGGACAAGGTCGCCCTCATCCGCTCCCTCAGCACCACACAGGGCGCCCATGCGCAGGGGAAATATCTCATGCACACCGGCTACACCCAGCGCGGCACCATCACTCACCCCTCCTCCGGCGCGTGGGTATCTAAGCTCGCAGGCGGCACCGGTGGCGACCTCCCCTCCTTCGTCCTCGTCGGCGGCGGGAACAAGCATCCCGGCGGCGGATTCTTCGAACCACAGTTCTCCCCCCTCCCCATCGGCGATCCCGCCACAGGTCTGCGCAACGTCCGGAAGAGAAAAGGCACCTCGGACGAGTCCCTCGAGCGTCAGCTCACCCTTCGCCAGGAACTCGACCACGATTTCGACTCCCGTTTCCACAAAGGCCAGCGCTCCGTCCGTGCTTACAACGAAGTCTATGACTCCGCCATCAAGCTCATGCACAGCAAGGATCTGGAAGCATTCGATCTTTCCCGCGAATCCAAAGAATCCCGCGCCGCCTACGGCACCGAGCGCTTCGGCCAGGGAGTCCTCCTCGCCCGCCGTCTCGTCGAGCGCGGCGTCCGCTTCGTTGAGGTGGAGTATGGTGGGTTCGACTGGCATGAGGACAACTTCAACCAGATGGAGGAAAAAATTCCCGTCCTCGACCAAGCCCTCTCCGCCCTTTTTTCCGACCTATCTGCCAAGGGGCTCTTGGACGAAACACTAGTCGTAGTCGCCACCGAGTTCGGCCGCTCGCCGAAGATCGTCAGCAACGAAGGCCGCAACCATTTCCCAAAAGCCTTCTCCGGCCTCATGGCCGGCGGCGGCATCAAAGGAGGACAGGCATACGGCAAAACCGACGAAACAGGATCAAACGTTATCGAGAACAAAGTAGACGCCGGTGACTTCAATGCCTCCATCGCATTCGCCCTCGGCCTCCCCTATGATCTCCCCCTCATGTCCCCCTCCAAGCGCCCCTTCAAAATGGGCGGTAAAAACGGGAAACCAATCTCAGCACTCTTCGCTTAATAAGTAGGGGCTCATCTGAGAGCCATGGAGGGGCGAACGCTGGTTCGCCCCTCCATTGCACAAGCTCGGAACGAGTGGCGCAACCAGCGTTCGCTCCTCCCACTCCTTGGTCTTGCTTCGCTATGGATTGCGGGCATGTTCGTTCCCGGTATGCGCGGTATTCTATTGTTTCCCCTCCTTTTCCTCAGCGGGTGTGAGACGCTGCACTTCTACGGACAGGGCGTGCTAGGGCAGGTGGAAATCCTGCGAAAATCGCGCCCGAATGCGAAGATCATCGCTGCGCCGGAGACTACGGAGGCACTGAAGAAGAAACTGGTGCTGGCTGAGGCGTTGTGTGACTTCGCGAGCGAGGAGCTAGCGCTACCTGGCGACTCCGCCTACCACAAGTATGCCGATATTGGGCGGAGGCATGTGGTCTTTGTCCTGCACGCAGCAACGGAGTTTTCCCTAGAGCCGAAGACTTGGCACTACCCCATCATCGGGGAACTGGACTACCGGGGATATTTCAAGGAGGAGGATGCCATCGCTTACTCGAGAAAGCTGGAGGCGGAGGGCTACGAGATCCATCTGGGCGGGACGAATGCTTTCTCAACACTGGGCGTCTTTCACGATCCCCTGCTAAACACCTTCATCGACTACCCGGAGATCGACCTGGCGGAGACGATCTTTCACGAACTGACACACAGGCGAATTTTCAAAAGCGGGGACACGACGTTCAATGAGTCGCTGGCGAATGTGGTGCAGGAGGAGGGTGTGCGTAAATACCTGCGGGCGAAGGGACGGATGGCGGAGCTAGCGGATTACAAGGAGCGGCTTATGAGGAGGCGGGACTTCTATCTTGAGATCGCGGTGACCCGCGAGCAACTCACGAAACTCTATGCCTCTGATGCGAAGGAGGGAGCGATGCGGGCGGAGAAGAAACGTGTGCTCGGAAAACTCAAAGCACGAGCGCGGGCACTCCAAAACCGCTGGGGGACTAAGGCGCTGGAAGGATGGCTGAGCTTGGAACTGACAAATGCCCATCTATTGGCACTGATCACTTACAATAGCGAGATGCCGAAGTTCCGTAAGATCATGGAAGAGAGCGGTGGGGATTTTGAGGTGTTTTTCGAGAGAGTGAAAAGTGCCGAGTGATCACTGATCAGTAGAAGACCGTGGTTCGGGCGGCTTTTCAGAAAGCACATTTTCACTGAGAATCGGTTGTTGGCGTGCATGTGGATTTCGCAAGTGAAGCCCGCACCAAATTCTTGCTTGTGCCCCTTGTGATGAGATCTTCGGGTCATTGAAGTTTGAAATTTGAAGTTTATAAGATTTCATACGGCTTTTCCTCCTCCCCCTTGTAGTTCTGGTTTCGATTCTCAATTCTTGCTCGCCTATTGGCGGGTCGCCTTCTTCTGGAGGCTTGGACTACTGGGGGAACAGGGCGGGACCGAAGGGATTCCGGACAGTGATCATTGATGCCGGGCACGGCGGAAAGGACTCTGGTGCGGTGAGCCGTTTCACCGGGCAGAAGGAGAAGGATGCAAACCAGGATTTTGCGAAGCGCCTGCGCTCCGAGTTGCGTGGCTCCTTCCGCACGGTGATGCTGAGATCGGACGACCGTTTCATTGATCTGGATGACAGAATGGCTTTTGCGAACCGCTATCCGGGAGCGATTCTTGTGAGCCTGCATTTCAATTCAGGTTCTTCCTCGCGTCGAGGGCCGGAGACCTACTGGTGGCGTGTGGATTCCCACGGACTGGCGCTGCGCTGTCAGCGTGCAATGAAATCGGTGGCTCCATATTCGAGCAATGCGGGTAATGTCCGCCGCCTACGCCTAACCCGGAACCCTTCCATCCCTTGCGTGCTGCTAGAGGGCGGATACATGAGCCATTCTTCCGAGGCGAGACAGATCAACTCCGCATCGCATCGAGAGAGATTGGCCAAGGCGATTGCCAAGGCGAT
>CAJJBR010000108.1 GCA_905182475.1 Akkermansiaceae bacterium
TCAAAGCTCAATGCGAGCCAGTAATAACACCCACGACCTTCTCGATGAGCAGCCCGCTGGAAATCCCGAGACTGTTCGGCCTCGCCAAACTTGCAGCCCAATCCGCTCCGATCACGATCCCGGTATTGCACAAGGCGATATCAGTCGCCATCGGAATCCTCAAAGCCCGCTTGCGTTGGCAGTCCTTTGTTAAATCCAAAATGGAACAAGGCCGGCAGCGCGATACCTCCCAGTGCCGCAAAAATCGGTAGCATCGTGCTTTTCAGATCGGAGAGCTCCCCTTTGTAAAGTTCCCGTTTCAGCTCCAGCCCGATCAACAGGAAGAAAATCGCCATTAGGCCATCGTTTACCCAATACGAAATGGTCAGTCCGCCAACGTAGCTTTTCCAAAACCCGAGATACGAATCCGAAAACATCGAATTCGCCAAAATCAGGGAAATTATGCAGCAAAAGAAGAGGCGACCCAATAGGTCGCCTCTTTCAAAAATGTTTGAGAGATCTGATCGATTCAGAACGGGATATCGTCCTCTTCCGCAAAATCATCCGCAGGTGCCGGGGATCCACCCTGGCGGTTGTCTCCGCCGCTACCGGAGGAGGAACCCGAAACATTGCTTTCCTGTGAAGGGCGCGTGCCACCTCCCTTGCCATCTGGCAGGAACTGGAGAACTTCACCCACAACCTTGAGCTTGCTACGCTTCTTTCCGGTCTCCCGGTCGTCCCAAGTATCTAGCTGCAGGCGGCCTTCAACGAAGACTCCGCGACCCTTACTTAGGTATTTGTGAGCGTTTTCTGCGGTGTTACCCCAGATGGTCACATCGACAAAGGTAGTCTCATCCTTCCAGCCACCGTTGCCATCTTGCACCCTGCGGTTCACCGCAATGCTGATATCACCGACTGCGTTTCCCTTAGGGGTGTGACGCAACTCAGGATCCCTGGTCAGGTTTCCGATCAACATTACTTTGTTCAAATTGGCCATGGCTGTAGAATATAGGTTTTAGGGGAAAATGCAAAGCATCCTCTGCAGGTCGTATCCCGCAGTGCGTTACGCTACGCGGTTGAACTGATTCAGGTAAACAGAATGGTTCGCAGCGAGTTTCTCTTGAATTTTGGAGATGCACTCCGGTTCACCGGTCACAGTGTAGGTCACGTAATGTGCTCCAGTGATCTTGCGAGGGGTGCTCGCGAACTCCTTGCGGCCCATGTTGTTAATATTCTCAACCTTGGCACCTGCTGATTCGATCTCTTTCGAAATGGCGGTGACCAAGTCATCCATGCTACCTTCTTGGTTCTTCGTTGTCAGTGCAATCAGACCTTCGTATTTGCGGCTCATCTTCTTTTGTAGGTGTTGGTTTAGTTTTCGGTGTATTAAAACGGTTTGATGCCAAGGCAATACCTTGGGAGCGCGAAAACTGCACGGCTTCAACCGCTGTGGCAAGCATGTTTTCAAGGTCTTCACGCTCGTCTGGGGCAAATTTCCCCAGCACATGCCCGGTCATCTCCCCAGGTCTCGCCCCACCTATCCCCATCTTCAGCCTCGGGAAACCATCGCCACCCAAATGCTCGATCAGGGATTTGATCCCGTTGTGCCCCCCGGCTGAGCCTTTTTCTCTGAAACGCAGGTGCCCCAACGGCAAGGCCACATCATCGTAAACCACCAGAACCCGCTCCAGATCCATTTTAAAAAACGAGAGGAACTGCCGAACTGAGCGCCCGCTCAGGTTCATAAACGTCTGCGGCTTCATCAGCACCGTCCCGTCGCTGAGTTTCGTGAAATGCGCTTGAAACTTCGGCTCCGACTTAAAAACCGCACCATCCCCCGCCGCCATCTTATCCAGCAGCATGAAACCGATATTGTGGCGGGTGCCCTCATATTGCCGACCCGGATTACCGAGTCCTATGACCAAAGAAATTTCCATAGACGTCGCGTTCTAACCAGACAGCCCGGACTTGCCCAGCCAATCCTCCGAAAAAGAAAAAAACGCCCGGCGCATCTTGCACCGGACGTTTTGTAGAAACGTAGTTTGCGTAATCTTTATTCGGCAGCTGGAGTTTCCTCCGCAGCCTCGTCCTTCTGCTCGGTAGCAGGAACTTCGCCTTCTGCACCTTCGTCAGTGCCGGAAGATTCTTCCGAAACGAGGGCGGCTGGCTTGCCAATGTGTGCGATGACGATGTCATCACCATGGGTAGCGTTGACACCCTCGGGGAGAGCAAGCTCACCGATGTTAAGGGAATCACCTTGACCAAGATGGCTGACATCCATTTCGAACGCTTCAGGAAGATCTTTCGGGAAGCAGACGATTTCGATGGTGTGGTGGTATTGCTCGAGAATACCGCCTTCTTTCACACCTTCGGAATCACCAACGAGATGGACAGGGATGTTCGCGGTAATCTCGGTCTTGTCGTTCACTGCGAGGAAGTCCGCGTGAAGAGCATGGCCAGTAAGAGGATCGTGCTGGATCGTTTTAAGGAAGACCGAACGGATGCCTTCGCCTTCAACATCGAGGTTGATCAGGATGCTGTCCGAGGAGCTGTGCGCCATGAGTTCGGAGAATGTCTTCGCATCCACCTTGAGGTTTACATTTTCGACACCGCGTCCGTAAATCACGGATGGGAGCCAGCCTTCGCGGCGCATTTGCTTGAGTTTGCCCGAACCGCTGCGAAGGCGGGGAGCCGCTTGGAGTGTTGTTTTCTTGGCCATATCAGAAATTGGTTTTGTTGTGGATGGATCGTGGTTGGCGGCTGATTGCCGCATCCGCAACGGGTAAATCACTCGTGCGGGGGGCGTTCTTTAAACAGCATTTCGGTTCTTGTCAAAAATTTGTTCGAAGTTTCAAAAGATTTCGGTGTTTTTCTGCAATATGTCCCGTTTTTCTACGACCTCTGCTCGACCTTCCGACCCGTTTCCGGCAAAACTCCCCCCGTGCACATTGTAATTGCCCCGGACAAGTTCAAAGGTTCCCTCACTGGCCACCAGGCTGCCGAGGCCATTCGCAACGGTTTCGCAAAGAAACTTCCCACAGCCACCTTCGAATTACTGCCCCTCGCTGATGGCGGAGAAGGGATTCTCGATGCATTTAAACAAGCCGTTTCCGGAACTATCCAGGAGACAACCGCCCTCGATGCCAACGGCAGAGAAATCACCGCCCAATGGCTTCTCGCAGATATCGAAGGCCGGAAGACCGCGGTTATTGAATCCTCCCAAGCGATCGGCCTATGGCGGATCAGTGCGGACGAACGGGATCTCTCCCGTGCCTCCAGCTACGGTGCCGGCCAGTTGATTCGCGCTGCTGTATCGGAAAACGTGGATGAAATCATCATCGGACTCGGCGGAAGCGCCACCAACGACGCAGGACTCGGCCTCGCTGCCGCCCTCGGTTACCGGTTTCTGGATCTAAATGGGAAGATCGTAGAGCCCATACCTGCGAACATCCCCGCCATCTCTTCGATTGATTCTTCAGCAGTCATCAAACTTCCGACAATCACCGTCGCCTGCGATGTAGCAAACCCCCTCCTAGGCCCGCGCGGTGCAACCCAAATCTACGGCCCCCAAAAGGGACTCAAACAAGACGAATCCGAAGCCGCCGAAGCAGCTCACGCCCATCTCACAGAAGTTTCGCAAAAGCACTTCGATACTCGATACGGAGATACCCCCGGTGCTGGCGCGGCAGGAGGACTCGGCTTCGGACTGATGACATTTTGTGGAGCCTCCCTAGCCTCTGGCTTCGACTGCATCGCCCATGCCCTGCACGCTGAGGAAAAAATCTCCGCCGCCGACCTCGTCATCACAGCGGAAGGCTCTCTGGACCACCAGACGCTTGAAGGAAAAACCCCCCATGGAGTTTCAAAGCTCGCCCGCAAACACAACCTTCCCGTGTATGCCATCGCCGGACGCATCGCCGATGAAGACCTCCTCCACGAGCACTTCGACGGCATTGCCTCTATCGTAAATACTCCAATGACTTTGGATGAAGCTATCGCAAACGCCCCGCATCTCCTCGAACTGGCCGCCACCCGCCTCGCGCACACGATTTTAAACTCTAAGCTCTAAGCTCCAAGCTCCAAGCTCCAAGCTCCAAGCTCCAAGCTCCAAGCTCCAAGCTCCAAGCTCCAAGCTCCAAGCTCCAAGCTCCAAGCTCCAAGCTCCAAGCTCCA
>CAJJBR010000109.1 GCA_905182475.1 Akkermansiaceae bacterium
GCAAAGGGAGCAAAGGGACGCAGAGGCGTGCTTGAGTCTTCTTTGAGGCCTAATGTTTAAAGTTTCCCTCCTCTGCGCCCCTCTCCGACCTCCACGCCTCTGCGGTGACCTCTTCTTTCAGATTTAAAGTTTAGAGTTTAAAGTTTCCTCCGCCCGCTATTGAGTCTCCCCGCCCATGGCCAACGACTTCGCATTTGAATCCCTCAACCACGCCCAACGCGAGGCAGTTTCCAATCTCGACGGCCCAGTCATGATCCTCGCCGGTGCCGGAACCGGCAAAACTCGCACCGTCACCTGCCGCATCGCCCACATGCTGGAGCGGAAAGTCCCGCCTGCTGAAATCCTAGCTGTCACCTTCACCAACAAGGCAGCTTCGGAAATGAGAGAGCGGATCGGCGGCATGGTCAGTAAACACGCGGCCAAACAAATGACCGTCTGCACCTTCCACTCCCTCTGCGTCCGCATCCTACGCGGCGGCATCGACAAACTCGGCTACAAAAAGAATTTCTCCATCACCGCCTACTCGGATCAGGTCGGGATCATGAAACAACTGCTAGTCCGCATGGGCGGCACCGATGAGAAAATCAAAGCCGAGAACGTCCTCTCGGAAATTTCCAAAGCGAAAAACAAAGGCATCGACGTTGCAGATCTCGAAGACGATTTCTTCGCCCAACTCGCCGTCGGCTACCAAAACGAACTCCGCGCCCAGAACGCCGTCGATTTCGACGACCTCCTCCTGCTCGCCGAGCAAGTCCTCCGCGAGCACTCCGATGTCCGCGACCACTTCCGCAAAGTTTACACCCGCGTCACCGTCGATGAGTTCCAAGACACGAACGCCCTCCAGATGCGACTCCTCCAGCAGCTTGTCGGCTCACCTTATCACGTCTGCGTAGTCGGCGATGACGACCAGTCCATCTACGGCTGGCGCGGCGCAGAAGTCGCCAACATCCTCGAGTTCGAAAAATTCTTCCCGGATCCGAAAATCATCCGCCTTGAGGAAAACTACCGCTCCTCCGAGGCCGTCCTCCACACCGCGAACTCCCTAATCAAACACAACATAGGCCGCCGCGAAAAAGTCCTCCGTTCCACCCGTGGCGTCGGGGAAAACATCCGTGTCGTAGCCATGCCCGGCGATGACGAGGAAGCGGATTTCATCGCCGACGAAATGCTCGGTGAAAAAACCGCCCACGGCCGCGAGTGGGAAGACTTCGCGATCCTTTTCCGCACCAACGGCCAGTCCAGGAAGCTCGAACTAGCCCTCCGCGACCGGAAGATCCCCTACCGCATGGTCGGGGCCCAGTCCTTCTACGACCGCCGCGAGATCCGCGACGTCCTCGCCTACACCGCCCTACTCATTTCCCCAGACAACGACGTCCCCCTCCTCCGCATCCTAAACGCCCCGAACCGAGGCATAGGCCAGGCCACCGCCATCCTCGCCACCGATGACTCCCGCGAAAAAGGCCGCTCCGTCTGGCAGACTCTCTGCGATCCCTTTTTCACCACCACCCTCGGAGCTAAGGCGCGCGGATCCATCGAAGACTTCGTCGCCCTCATCTCCGGTGCCAAGAACCGCATCGACATCGCCAAGGAAAACCCCGCCGACGTCCTTGCCGAGCTCCTCGCAGAAATGGAATATCTCCCCTGGCTGGAGCGTGGCTGCAAAAACGAAGCCGAGCGCCTCCAGCGCGGCGAGGCCATCAACTCCATCAAGGAATCCCTCCGCGACCACATCGCCAAAGGCAAAAAACTCCAGACCTTCCTAGACGATAGCGCCCTAGCATCCGACCGCGAGGACGACGATCTCGAGAAGAAAAAAGGAGCCACCCTCATCACCCTCCACGCCTCCAAAGGCCTAGAATTCCCCTACGTCTATCTAGTAGGCCTAGAGGAAGGCTTCCTCCCGCACACCCGCAGTATTGCAGAAGGCACCAAAGACGAGGAGCGCCGCCTGCTCTACGTCGGCATCACCCGCGCCCAAGAGTCCCTCACCCTCACCTACTGCGCCTTCCGCATGAAGTGGGGACAGAAAACCGGCTGCCAACCTTCCTCCTTCATCTGCGAACTCGACGATAAATACGTAGAGCACACCTCCTTCGATGATATCCAAAACATCGAAATGTCCAGCGACGACCTCGATAACTTCTTCGCCAGTATGAACAATATTTTCGCAGAAGAAGGCGATTGACCTACTTGGAGAAACCAGAAATCCACCCGTTTAATCCAAATCTCGCAGAATATGCGTGAGCTTCGTGAGATATCCCGTTGAATGAACTGAATGAGTCGGAAGAAAAATAAAGCCACAGGTTCTGGAGAGAGTCCGCAAATACCCAACGCTTTCGGAGCCTTGGATGCACTCGGCGACCTACCTGCGGGGCCAGCGGAATCAGCTCCCGTCATTCCCTTAAAAACCTCCAAGCGCGGTCAGAAAAGCACCGGCCGAGGTCGCGTGGACATCATCCGCCAGACAGCACATCGCGGCGGCAAGGGAGTCACGGTCGCCAAGAACTTCAAAGGGATCGCACTCGCGGAAAAACAGGAACTCGCCAAGAAGATCCAGAAATCCTGCGGTGTCGGAGGCACGGTGAAAGATGGCTGCATCGAAATCCAGGGCGACAAACGCGACGAAGTGAAGCGCATCCTAACCGAAGCCGGCTTCAACCCAGTTTTCTCCGGTGGGTAGATCGGTTCGCGTTTGATAGGTGCCATCTGGAAAGTTCAGGAGCAAGTGCGTATCGCGCCTGTCGACCTCGCGGTAAAATTTATCCACACGGGGGAGAAACTCAAATCCGTGCTCTGTGCCTCTTGTGGCCAATTCACTCTCTACTGGCCGATAGGGGAAAGCACTGTTTGAATACCGCATGCCGCGTAAATCTGCCCTCATCCTTTTGCTCGGAGTTTTCGCGGCCGGTTGCGCAAACATGACGGTCGCCGAACCTTCGGATTTCAACTCCAAGATCCTCGCCACCGTGTGGGCCATGCCCACCGGTGGCGGATACGACGGCAGCGATCCAACCAAGAACCTCTTACACGCAGCCTGTAATCTGACCGACGGGGAAATCCGCGTGAACGCGAATCAAGCCAAACCCAGCTTCTGCTCCGGAGCAACCTATCTGCTGCTGCTCAAAGCTTTAATCTCTAGCTCGGAGGAACTGCTTCCCGAGATCGATCAACAGGACGGGCACGGCGTATTCGGTCGCTGGAACTCAAACGGCCCGGGCGCCGCGAAGCTGGTGAAGGATCTCCGTGCTGGGAAAAATTTCACCTCATGGGACCAAGCCCAGCCGGGGGACTTTCTTAAAATCTGGTGGACGGATCGCATCGGCGGCCGCGAGCGCGGGCACCTCGCCGTCTATCTCGGCCACGATGCAAAAAACGTCAGCTTCTGGTCCAGCAACCAACCCGCTGGATACGGCACGAAATCCGTGCCCCGCAGCGATTGCCGCCGAGTCCTCTTCACCCGCATCACCCGCCCGGAAAGATTCGCCACCGCGAAGAACCTGCCCGCCGTGGATCCATGGCTAGCAAGAATGCTGCGGGAGGATTTCACTTGGAATGAGGTGGTGGCGAAATGCCGGGTGAGAGAATAAGGGAGTAGGTGTGTCTCACGCCTTGAGTCAAGCGGGTGTCTCACCCGCAGCAGGAAGGGATTTTCCACAGACCACAAAGCTTAGCTTATACCATTTGAATGGTTATACTATCGGAATCACCTTCTCGCTGAAGGTGAGTTACAGCGACAGCATGCGGGCTTCAGCCCCATGTCGGCCATACCATGGATCTGGCGCGCTGACGGCACGCGGGAGACGCCAGATGCCTTGCGGCGTGCCTTCAGCACGCAGAACTCCGCTAGATCATATCCATGGGGCTAAAGCCCGCATGCTAATGTTGTGTGCTACCTTCGGCAGCTTTCATATTCCGCCAATCTTACTGTTAATTTGGTATTAGCTCGCCTCCCGCGCGATCACCTGCTTCACCCCGTTTTCATCAATCGAAACGTAGGTAAAGAGGGCTTCGGTGACCTTGAACCTCGGACAGGTTTCCTCGGTTTCGCGGAGCACGGGTTTGACCCAGACTTCGAGTTCCAGAGTCACGGAAGTGGTGCCGAGACGGGTGACGTGGCCGTAGCAGCAGACTACATCTCCGACTTTGACGGGCTTGAGAAACTTGAACGAGTCAACGGCAATGGTTACCACCCGGGAGCGGGCAGTCTCCTTAGCGAGGATGCCGCCGGCGATATCCATCTGGGACATGATCCAACCACCGAAAATATCACCATTCGCGTTTGTGTCCGATGGCATGGCGAGGGTGCGCAGGATGAGGTTTCCTTCGGGCAACGGGCAGTTGGAGTTGTCG
>CAJJBR010000110.1 GCA_905182475.1 Akkermansiaceae bacterium
GCCGAGTGCCGAGTGCCGAGTGCCGGACGCCTTTCTATTCCTAAAAAGGGATGTTCGCTGCTGCGAGTGCGGCGTGGATCTTAAAATCGATGGCATCGCCTTTGGCTTGGCGGGCGGCGAGGAAGCTGCGCAACTCCTTGAGCGGGACAATGTGAGAGGTAATATTTTCCCCGGAGACACCGCCGCCTTCTGCCACCTTGGAGAGTTCTGTGGCTAGGAAAAGGTGGGTGAACTCCGGGGTCATACCCGGCGAGGTAGGGGAGGCGAGGATCTCTTCAATTTTCCCAGCATCGTACCCCGTTTCCTCGACTAACTCCCGTCCTGCGGTTTGGGCGAGGCTTTCACCGGCGAACTCGGGCTCGTCGCCGACCAATCCGGCGGGGATTTCGATCACGGTCTTGCCGATGGGAATGCGGAATTGTTCGATGAGCACGACTTCGTCATCCGGGGTGATGGCCAGGATCCCGACGCAGGCTAAGGAATTCGGGCGCCGGACATAGTCCCAATGGCCGGTGCGGTAGAGGCCTAGCCATTTTGATTCGTAGAGGGTGATTTCTTCGGACATTTCGAGGAAATTCTAGATTTCGCCCGGGAAACATCAATCGAAGAGATCTTATAGGAAAGAAAGGTTGGCGGATCGGTGTATTTGGGGGTAATTACCCGCCCCGCAGCAAACGCCCTGATGGATCGACACGACTTTGACATACCAGTTACTTTCAAACACCGGGTGATTTTTACCCGCGACGTGTTTTCGAAGAAGAACGCCGAACTTGCCGAGGTTCTTGCCGAAGGCGGTGGAAGGCGTGTGCTTGTGTTTCTGGAAGAGGCGGTAGCGATGGCTTGGAAGGATCTCGTCGATGGTATTCACGGATATTTCAGTGATCTTGATCTGGATTTCCGTGGAGTGAAGGTTTTCGCAGGTGGTGAAGCCTGTAAGGCGGACGAGGAACTGGTTCACGGCGTGTGGAATGAAATCGACCAAGGCCACATCGACCGGCATTCCTATGTTCTTGTGATTGGTGGAGGAGCGTTTCTCGATGCAGTTGGCTTTGCTGTGGCGACCGCGCATCGTGGTGTGAGGCTGGTGCGTTTCCCTACTACAACCCTATCCCAGGACGACAGCGGCGTGGGCGTGAAGTGCGCGATCAATGCGCTTGGGAAAAAAAACTGGGTGGGTTCCTTTGCCGTGCCTTTCGCAGTGATTAACGATTTCCGTTTCTTAGAGAGTCAGGATCCGGCGACTAGCCTCGCAGGATTGATCGAGGCGGTGAAGGTAGCTCTCGTGAAGGATGGTGAGTTTTTCGAATGGATAGAGCGAAACACCTCTGCTCTTGCGAAACTGAAGCGGGAGGAATTCGAGGAATGCGTCAAACGCTCCGCTCTTCTCCATGCGCGCCACATCGCACTTGGTGGTGATGCCTTCGAGACAGGTTCAAGCAGGCCTCTGGACTTCGGCCACTGGGCGGCGCACAAGATGGAGGCACTCACGAATTACCAGCTTTCGCATGCGGAGGCGGTGGCCGTCGGCCTTGCGCTGGATACGGTTTACTCCCGGAAAAAAGGGCTGCTCCCGGAGGCTGATGCATCCCGGATTCTTGCGGTATTAGATGGGCTGGACTTGAAAACTTACCACCCTGCTCTGGATTGGATGGATGCGAAAGGTACGCGCCGCGTTCTGGCAGGACTTGACGAATTTCGAGAGCACCTCGGCGGTGAGCTCACCGTGCTCCTGCTTGAAGAAATCGGGAAAGGCATCGATATCCACGAGTTTGAGATGGCTCTTCTCAATGAATCTATCGAAGAGCTCCGCGAGTCTTGGGATCCGGTGGGCGTTTGATTCTATTTGAATGTTTTGTCTGTCGGAAACGCAGTCTGTGATTCTTTGACCAAAGGTGTTGCGGATTTTAGCAAGCCTAGGGTTGCCTCCGTTGTAACTGCGACAACCCCAGGCGCAAATGCAAAACTCCGATTGGGGCTTTGAGAGTGAACACAGCGAAACTTAATTTTCCTTATCCGCGATGATTCCGCCAAGGCAATCGTTCAAGTGGTATGATTGCCTCACATCGGAGCATGACAAGCGGGAATACCCTGGGTAATCTCGGGTGCTATGGATATTGTTATTTGGATCGTGTTGGGCTTGGTTGCAGGCATTCTTGGGAAAATGATCCTGCCCGGAAAAGATCCGGGCGGATGGATCTTCACGATCCTGCTTGGTATAGCTGGAGCCTTCGTTGGCGGATGGGTGGGGTCTATTTTCGGAATGGGAACGGTAGGCGGCTTAAGCCTGTCCTCGGTGATTACTGCCACGGTAGGCGCAATCCTGCTGCTGGTCATCTATCGCACGATCAAGAAGTAGGATCTGGCTCCTATATCTCGTTCAAGGTTTTGCGTCCGCGGGCTTTGGCCTCTCCATCGTCGGCCTCGCGATTGGGCATGTTGAGACCTTTCTGTATCTCAGTTTTAGCCTCGGCATCTCGTCCCATCATCGCGAGGGTGCGGCCGTATTCGATCTGGTGGATTAGGCGGCGTTTGTTGATTTTTCGTGCGGCATTGAAGTGCTCGAGAGCCTCTTGGAAAGAGCCTTTTGGGACGCTTCCGTAGATCACTTTTGCGATCAGGCGGGATGCGCCGCGAATGTCTGCCATTTCCTGATGCCACCTGCCTAGCATGTGGTGTGCATAGTCAGATTTGGGATTCAGGCGGAGGGCGGTGTCGGCCTCCGCTTTCATTTCGCGGGAGGCTTTGAGCTTTTCCTTGTTGCCCATGAACTCGGTGTTCTTCCCGAGGGAGAGTGCAACGGCGAGGTGGGAGTCAGAGGATTTTGGGTTCGCGGCAACGGCCTTACGGGAATATTCGAGCGACTTACGGCCGGCTTTCTTTTTAGCGACTCCGCCGAGGGAGGGCATCATGTCGCCGTATTGCTTGGCGATTTTTACGAGGATTTCGGAATTGTTTGGGGATTTTTTGAGACCATTTTCGTAGGCAGCGAGAGCCTGTTTCGTTTTGCCGGAGGCTTCGAAGGAGTCGCCTTTCTTTTTCCACTCAGACGCGGATTGGGCAAAGGCGAGGGAGGTAATTAGGAGGAGTATTGCTAGCGTTTTCAAAAGGAAATGGAGATTTAAGATTTAGAATTTCTAAACAGGTAGTGGGAGACAATCCATTCGTGACCCTTACGGTAGCCCCATAGCTCCGCGCAAGCCATGTAGAAGACTCGCCAATATGTCCACCAGCGGACGGCGTTTTCGGCTCCGTAGGTCTCCCGGATTAGCGGGAAAAGTTCGTCCTTATGGGCGTCCATGTTCTGCAGCCACGCCTCTGAGGTCTTCTGGTAGTGTTGGCCATTTACCTGCCAGTGCTGCTCGATTCGGAGATTTTCCTGGAAGTAAAGGAGTAGATCGTCCGAGGGCATCTGGCCGCCGGTGAAGAAGTATTTCGCCATCCAGTCATCGTCGTTTTCAGCGACGAAATGATAGGCGTTTTCGCGTTGGGTAAAGATATGGACGAAGAGTTTTCCATCCGGTTTTAGCCATTTTGAAACGCGCTGGAGGAGGAGTTGGTAGTTCTTCATGTGCTCGAACATTTCCACGGAAACACAGCGGTCGAAGCGAGATTCACCAACTCCCTCGAATGAAATCATGTTTGCGGTGATGACCTCGATGTTGAAAAGGTTACGCTTGTCCGCCTGTGCCATGATATGCTCGCGTTGGGTGCGTGAATTGGAGACGGCGGTGATTTTTGCAGTCGGGAAATGGGTGGCCATCCAAAGAGTGAGTGAGCCCCAGCCGCAGCCGAGTTCGAGGATCTCTTGGCCGTCCTTGAGCTCCGCGCGCTGGCAGGTGATTTCCAGCATCCGGGCTTCGGACTCGGCTATGTCGATGACGTCCTCCTCCCAGTATCCCGAGGAGTATTTCATGTGGGGGCCGAGGCAGCGCTGGAAGAATTGTGTGGGGAGTTCGTAGTGCTGCTCGTTCGCTTCATCAGTGGCGATGGCGATGGGCATTTCTTTCAGTCCGGAGATGTGCTCCATGAGCTTTGCCTGGCGATCTTCGGGGTCGAGTTTCTCGAATGGGGCGATGAGGTTCGCGAGGCGGTGACGGATGCCGAGGCGGATGGCTTTGTCCGGGAGCTTCCCGGTGGCGATGAGGTCGTTGGTGTTCATAAATTTCAAAATTCAACTCTCAAGGGAGAGAAGACTGGGGATGTGCTGTTTCTTACCGCAGAGACGCAAAGGTCGCAGAGGGACGCGGAGCTGGGGTTGAGTGTTTAGTTGGTATGGAGGTCTTCATTGAGAGTTGGAATTTGAAATTTGAAATTTCGGAGGCCACGGGACGAACGCGGAGGTGGTGCGTTGGTATTCGCGGTAGGCATCGCCTTTGCGTTTTACGGCGGAGGCTTCAGTTGGCGGGATGCCGGTTACTTTCAGGAGAAGAAATGTGATGATGGCGGGGGCATAGAGGCTTGTCCAACCCCATGGCGAGCCTGCGGCGAATAGGAAGAAGCCGACCCAGATGAGGCTTTCGAAAAAGTAATTCGGGTGACGCGAGTATTTCCAAAGACCTTTTTTGCATATGGATTTTGGTGAGGAGCTTTCGGATTTGAAGGCAGACATTTGTTTGTCGGCGATGGTTTCTCCGATGATGCCTCCGAGTGCAACGATGGCTCCGATTACATGGAGGGGAGCCCACGCCGGGTCAGGATCGGTAGCGATCAAGTAGAATGGCAGAGCTAGGAGAAATGCCGATACCGCCTGTGCCTGGAAGAAGAGGAAGAACATGGCATTCACTTTTCCTTCCCATACATCGCGGAGTTTTTCATAGCGTGAGTCCTCGTCTGGATGGTGCCTCGCAATGCGTTTCCCCAGATGGTATCCGAGACGCGATCCCCACGCGCCGATGAGGATCGCGGCAGTGATCTGTTTGGGGTTCGGGGATTGGCCGAGGAGGAAAAAGAGAGCCGTGAGTCCGATGCATGAAGCCCAGAAGGCATCGACGGGTGAGAAATTTTTGAGCCGCACACACCAAGCCCATGCGGCGGAAAAAATGAGGAGGTTTCCGATGAGGGCACTCAAGAGAATGAGGCTATCGTTCATGAGGTAGCCTCCTTCTTTTGAACAAGTTTTCGGAGTAACGGAAGTGATGCGTAGCGGAGAAGGGGGATGAGGAAAACCGCACTGATCGCCCATGCTTCGATCCCGTAGAGGGCGGCCATGCCGAAGTCGCTAGCGAACTGAGCGGGGTTTTCCTTGAACTGGATTACGAGTTGGGTGATAGAAAAGGAGGTGGGCGGGACGCCGTTGAGTTTTTCACCGAGGTGGATGAACACGAGGATCATCGGAAGGTGGATGGGATAGGTGAGGGTCTTGAAGAGGTGTATGACTGCCTGGTTCAGCTTGAAGATGTGCCCGATCACAAGACATACGACAGAGGTGCTGCCCATGATGGGAAAGATGCCGAGAGTCGCCCCAAGTGAGATGCTCCATGACAACTTTTCCGGGGTAGTGCCCTGCTTTAACTGGTTGACGACAGGTTGGACGATCCAACGCTTGAAGCGGGATGGTCTGACATCGGTGCTGGAAACGGCGACGGTCAAGCGTTCAGGCGGGCGGGTTCGACTACTGTATTGTTCGGGCGTGTGTAGATGGCTTGGACTACGGAGATGTTCCGAGTGGCAAAACCGGCTTCACAGTATTTCAGATAGTAATTCCAAGTACGGATGAAGGGTTCGTCGAAGCCGAGGGGGCGAATCTGATCTAGCTTCGCGTTGAAGTTCTCGTGCCATGTGGAAAGTGTGCGCGCGTAGTCGAGACCCATGTCTTCGAGGTTGTGGAGGAAGAGGTTTCCGGTTTTTGCTAGGACGTCGTTCACGCGGCCAACGCTAAGGAGGAGGGACCCCGGGAAGATGACGCGTTGGATCCAATCGACCCCTTTAGTCAGTGATTCGTATCGGCAGTCCGGAACAGTGATATACTGCACCCCTAGTAGTCCGTTTGGCGTCATCACTTCGTGGCATTTTGCGAAGAAAGATTCGTGGTATTTGTGGCCGACGGCTTCGAGCATTTCGATAGAGGCGATCTTATCGAAACTTCCCGTGATGTGGCGGTAGTCCTGGATGCGAATTTCCACGAGATCAGAAAGGCCGGCTTTTTCGATACTGGCACGCGCGTAGGCAGCCTGGGCTTCGGAAATGGTAACGGCGGTGACTTTGCAGCCGTAGGTTTTTGCTGCGTGCTGGGAAAACCCTCCCCAACCACAACCAATTTCGAGAACGTGGTCGGTAGGCTTTAGTTGGAGCTTTCGGCAGAGGGCGTCGTATTTTTCGGTCTGGGCGTCTTCTAGTGATTGGTCTGCGGCGGTGAAGCGGGCGGAGGAGTAGGTCATGGTTCCGTCCAACCAGAGAGAATAAAAATCGTTCCCGAGATCGTAGTGTTCGGAAATATTGCGGCGGGAGGTTTCGACGGTGTTCGAGCGCTTCAGGTGGCGGAACCAGTTGACGACTTTGAGCAAATTCACGCCGGGGAGGGTGGAGGAATCGGTGTCGTCGCCCTGAAGCGTATCCATGTTTAAGGCGAACCATGAGATAACCGCTGCAATGTCCGGAGTATCCCAAACACCGTCGGTGTAGGCTTCGCCCATGCCGATGTTGCCGTAGAAGGTTGCACGTTTGAAAAATTCGTCGGGATCGTTGAGAATGATTCGGGCGGTAATGGGGGCACCTTCCTTTCCGAAGTGGAGGTTGTGGCCGTCCGGGTATCTGAGAGAGAGGCCACCTTCGGTAAATTTTTTAAAGAGGTGCTGGACGATACGCTCGGGGAGGGTAGCGGGGGTTTTGGTGGATTTTTGAACCGCCAAGTCGCGAAGGTCGGCAAGGGAAGAGTTTGTGGATGGGGAGGTCATGCTGGGGAAAGAGTTGCGGCGGGACGCCACTTTCACGGTCTGCCGCGGGACGCGTCAGCTACGGGTGTGGATTTCGGGAAGTGTGGGATTTTTTTCAGAAACAGGAGGAGTGCTTGGAAATGGATGCCGAAGATGATGCGCAAGGTGAGGAGCGGGTATTTTAGTGCATACCATGCGAGGCGGGAAGCTGTGAGTGGCTGCCGGTTTCCTTGGATGGAGGAAAGGAGGGTTGGTTTTCCTTCGGTGAGATTGTTGATGGAGATCTGCCATTTCTCATTCGGCAGTCCGATGCGGAAACGGAACGAGTCGTTGGGATCGGAAAAGGGGGATACGTAGAAGTCTTTCGCGACAGTTCGCTCGAATGCTCTTTTGGTGGAGGGTTCTCCGAGAGGAAAGAGCTTCATTTCCCGGTAGGTGTTGGTTACCTCGGTGACTGCAGTGATGGGCACTCCAGATTTACTATGGATGTAGTAGAAAGAAACCGGGTTGAATGAGTAACCGAGGACACGAGGAAACGTGACGAGGGTGATTTGGGCGTCCGTGGGGACTTCGATGCCGTTTTTTCCGAGCCAGTCGAGAAGGTTTTCACGAGTGGTTTTATCTGGATCGGTATTGATGTGGTCGCGGTTGTCGATGGAGAAGAGATTGAAACGGTTGCGGGAGAGGAAGGTGGTTTTTGGGAACTGGTCGAGGTCGATAGCTAGCATGAAGACCCTGTAGTTGAAGGCGTGTTTTTTTGGTGAAAGCCGTGTGTGGTTCACTCGGCATTCGTAGATGGCTGCGGAGTTCATGGGGATGGCTGCGGACTAAAGTCCGGGCTTCTTTGCCACGGATCGCGTTTGAGGATGGATTCGCACAGGCGGTGGGCGGACCAGATGCCGTCTTCGTGGAATCCGTAACGCTGCCATGCGCCGCAGTAGTAGCGGCCTGTTTGATGGCCGGCTTTGTGGAGTTCGTGAATACGGGACTGAGCGATGATGGCTTCTGTGGTGAAAAGCGGGTGCTCGTATTCGAGTTCGTGGTGGATGCTTTCTTTCTGGATTTCCGAGGGAGGATTGATTGAGACGAAGTAGTCTTTTTTTTCCGAAACGCCTTGGAGGCTGTTCATCCAATAGTGTGTTGAGTGCCCGCCGTTTTTTGCGATCCGGTAGTTCCATGATGCCCATGCGCGGCGGGTGGCTGGCATGACGCGATTGTCGGAATGGACGACGGCGCGGTTCTTCTGGTACTGAAAATTCCGGAGGATTTCGTCTTCCAGTAGCGTGCCGGAGGCCAGCATGGCGTGGGATTGATCGCCGTGTGAGGCAAAGATTACTTTGTCGAAATCCTCTTTGGTTCCGTCCTCTAGAATGACGGTTTTGTTGGCAACAGCGCGGACTCGCGCGGATGATTGGATGTTACCGGAAAAGGATGCGGCTAGCTTTTTTACATACTCGCGGGAGCCTCCGGACACGGTCCGCCACGGGTGCTGGGTATCGAGACCGAGGAAGCCGTGGTTGTGCCAGAAGCGCATGAGGGTGCGTGCCGGGAATGAATCGATTCGTTCCGGTGGAGACGACCATACGGCTGCAGCCATGGGTGAGAGATACCACTCGAGGAAATCGGAGCCGTATCCGCGGGCTTCCACGTATTCGGCTAGTGTCAGGTCTTCGAATTTGGGATTTTTCAGTTCTTCTACCGTCTCCTTGTTGAAGCGGTTGATCTGGAGAAGCATTCTCCAGAACCGGGGGTTCACGAGGTTTTTACGCTGCGCGAAAAGCAAGTTCATAGAGCCGCCGTTGAATTCGATGTTTGCTGTTCGGTGCTGGACGCTGAAGGACATCTTGGTTGGTTTCGTAGCGACATCGAGTTCCTTGAAAAGGCGGGTGAGATGCGGATAGGTGACTTCATTATACACCATGAAGCCGGTGTCGAGGGGTAGCCCTTTTCCATTTTCGGAGACCTCGACGGTGTTCGAATGTCCGCCGATACGGGTGTCCTTTTCAAAGATCGAAAGCTCGAAGTCGTCCTTGAGGAAGTGGGCGCAGGCGAGTCCCGAAATGCCGGTGCCGATGATGGCGATGGAAGGTTTGGTGGACAAAATTTTAAACTTTAAACCTCAAGGAAGAGGCTGGGGTTGTGGGGAAGAGGAATCACAATGGGAGCGCAGCGGACATAGACGAACTGGACAATTAATTTTTTCGTCAAATGAACGCGGATAGACACGGATCAGATGCTTGTGAAATACTTTGGAATGGGTTTGTAGTCCAACAGGGTAAGACACTCTATGGATTGAGGTTTAAAGTTTAGAATTTAAAGTTTTGGCCTCTTCCATGACTGCGTCAGGCACCGGGCGGAGATCCCATACGAGGTTGAATTTTGAAAGGAGTTTCAGAATGTAATAGGTCGGATCGATCTCGTGCCGGAGGAACCCTTGCCGCGTGGAATGGGGGTAGCGGTGGTGGTTGTTGTGCCAGCCTTCGCCGAGGGTGATGAGAGCTAGGAAAAAGTTGTTTCGGGAGTCGTCCTCGGTGTCGAATTTCTTTTTTCCCCATACGTGGGCGAGGGAGTTGATGAAGAGAGTGCCGTGGAGTAGGACTGTGGTCGAGATGAAGAATGTCCAGATGAAGAACTGCCACATCGTGGTGCCTAGTGAGGGGGCGAAGGTTTCTAGTGCCCAGCCGATGGCAAGCATGAGGGTACCGTATGCAAGTGGGACGATTTGGTCGTAGCGGTTCAGCCACACGAGTTCGGGGAATTTCACTAAGTCGGGGATTGCCTTGTAGTTTGTGGGGAAATTCCGTTTCGAGGTGAGCCAACCGATGTGAGACCACATAAATCCGCTGACGACGGGCGAGTGGATGTCTTCCTCGTGATCCGAGTGTTTGTGGTGGTGGCGATGGTTTGCCGCCCACCAGAGGCAGCCGCGTTGCATGGAGGTGTTTCCGATCACCGAAAGGATGAACTGAAATGTGCGGGAGGTCTTGTAGGTGCGGTGGGAGAAATACCTGTGGTAAAATCCGGTGATCGCGAACATGCGGATGAAGTAGAGTGCGACCGCTGCGATGAGCGGAACCGGGCTTATCCCAACCCAGATCACGGCGAGGCAGCCGAGGTGCAGGAAGATGAAAGGGAGCGTGCGCTGCCAGTCCACCTTGTCCGGCAGAGTAGTTGGATCGGGTGAACCGGGTGCGCGATAGTCTGAATCCCACCAGTTGCCGATGAGAGAGGTAATTGCTCGGATGCGAAGTGACATTGGATCGCTCAGTTACTTTTCGAAGCGGCGGCGGATGGTCTCGATGACGCCGCCAACCACTGGGATCTGGCCGTAGATATTTGTTCCTGAATCCCAAAAATCTTGATGCATGGTCACCTGCCCTGCGGAATTCAGCCGCACGTGGCTCATTCCGACGGATTCTATGGGCTTTCCACCGTTCAGCCGGGGTGCCGTGAAAATCATGGTCCAGCGCACGTAATGCTCGTTTCCGGAGCTTGCTATATCGTCGATGGTCAACTCGTATGCGCTCATGGTATCGGCTGTTTCGAGGAAATAGGCTTTGATTTTCTCTGGGCCGTGGTGGGTGACAAGTGTGTCGTTGAGATAGGCGTCTGGGGCATAGACCTTTGCAGTGTTATCGCGGACATATTCCTTGTCGCCGATTTTTTGGAGAAATTCGGTGAACGCGTCTAATCCCGCAGTTGATGAGGAGCTTCCACTACTGGTTTTACGCAATGTTTGCTTGTATTCGCTAACTCTTGCCTGGGTGTTCGGGTTCTGTGCGCAGGCTGGGATCAGGATGGCGATCACGAGTAACGCTAGCAGTATGAGTGGGATGGTCTGAAGAGCAATTTTCAAAGACATGATGAATCTTATCACTGTTTTAGGAAGATGCGAACGGTAGCGGACTTTCTATTTTGAATAGGGGGATTTTTTTAGTAGATCGCACGAATAGGCTACCCAAGCGATAAACAGGAGCTGGAAGGGGAGTCTAGCGAAAAGCACCCACCTCGGGATATCCATACCGGGCCAGCCGTTGATTGCGATATGGATATTTGCTGGAAAAATTGCGATTAGCAGCAAAATCAGGCCCATCCCCGCCGCCCGGCGCGTGCGCGGAATAAGAACGCTAATCCCTCCTGCGATCTCGGCCGCTCCGCTGATCGCATTGAGGAGGCCATGCGCCGGGAGCCATTGCGGCATCATGGATAGATAGACTTCGGGGCTACGGAAGTGGTTTACCCCGGCGACGATGAATGCGATCGCGAGAAGTATTCGGGATATGGCTCTTACTTTGGACACGGTTCAAGAAGTTTTGTAGAATATCGGTTCAGAGGTTTTTGTCGAGAAAGTCGATAGCCTCGGGGATCGCGTTGGCGGAAAATAGGTGGCTGAGGATGTGCGAACGGCCTTCGATCCAATACACCTCGTGATCTACGCCGTGTTCCTCCAGAGCAGAGATGAATGCTTTCGGATGTTCAACTGGCACCAGCGTGTCTTTGGTCCCGTGGTAGATGAAAATGGGAGGACTGTCCTTTTTCACATACGTCACGGGGGAGGCCTCGCGGTAGATTTTTTCTTTACCATCGAGCGGGCCGCCGAGCAGCAGTCCGGTCAGTTTTCCATTAGGCCAGAAGGAAAGATCGGAAGGCGCGCCTCCCGCCACGATGGTCTTGACCTTGTTTTTCGGATTCAGACCCGCAAGCGCCGCAAGGTGCCCTCCTGCCGAGTAGCCAAAGGTGGCGATCCTTTCAGGGGCAATATTTAGTTCTGTCGAGTTCCGGCGCATATACCGTAGCGCCTCCTCCATGTCCTCGGCCTGTGCGGGGAATTTCCAGTCCGGAGTCAGGCGATAGGTGGTGTTCATCACGAAGTAGCCTCGTTTCGCTAGAGCTTTTGCAATTCTCGCCATGTCGGAGCGGCGCTCTTTGTCGTTCCATCCGCCGCCGTGGATGAGCAGCACTGCTGGAGTGGGCTTTTGCGAGGAAGGCTTGTAGGTGTCCGCTGCCAGCGGTGCAGGCCATTTTTCCGAGGTGAAAACGACATCCTTCCGGCTGGTGAAATCTGTCGAGATTCCGCCAATTGTTGGGGCGGACATGCAGCCGTTGAGAAAAGCCGTGGAGATAACTAGCAATGAGGAGAGGATTCTGTGGGGCATAGCTGATTTCATGATCACTGTGTTTATGTGAAAAAGCAATTTCCATACCCGATGTCTCCGCATGGGGTCTTGTTATAGATACTGCCACTAGACTCCGGCTCTCTGTTAGGGCAGGGTGGCCGGGAAATGAAACTGCTTTTCCCCGTATTTACCGCTTCGTCTGGCGGGTGCTGAGGGATTTCTTTTTCCGCAACAACGGTCTCCTTCTCACCGGAGCCGTCGCATACAACGCGATGCTCTCTCTCGTGCCTCTCGCTGCGGTGCTGGTGGTGTTTTTCTCGCAATTCTTTGAGAAAGAGCTGCTCATGGAAGCGATCACCACGGAGGTCGCTCTGATTTCCCCGAAGGCGACGCCCATGCTTGTGGATGTGTTGGAAACCTTCCTGGAAAAACGCCAACTCGCGGGCTGGATCGGTGTCGGCGTGCTGCTTTTTTTAGCTCCATGGCCTTCCGGGTTTTGGAAAATGCCTTTGCGATCATCTTCAAGCGTAAGGTTCCCTCGGTGAAACGAAAGTTCTGGGTTTCGGCTCTGCTACCATATCTTTTCATTGGACTGGTCGCTGCAGGTCTGATCGTTATTACAGCTTTCACCGCTCTGGTGGAATCGAGTGCTGGGCGCACTTACGCATTCGGAGGGATTGATATCGGATTACACTGGCTCGCGGGAAGTGGGCTGTATGTGGCAGGCTTCGTGGGTCTGGTCCTGTTGTTCACTACCCTCTACAAGGTTATGCCAGTTACGAGGATCTCCTTCCGTCTCGCCCTATCAGGCGGTGTCACGGCGGCCATTTTATAGGGAATTCTGCGCACCGCGCTTGTCGGCTATTTCACTCACCTCTCCTTCGTCAATGCGGTCTATGGATCCATGGCTACCACGATCATTCTCCTTCTAACGATGGAAGCCGCTGCGCTTATTGTCCTACTCGGCGGACAAGTGATTGCGGAACTCCAGCGGAGTATCCACCACGGCACCCCGTGGCATGAGGATGTGGCAGAGGATGTGG
>CAJJBR010000111.1 GCA_905182475.1 Akkermansiaceae bacterium
GTTGCCGATGCCGTTGCCGATGCCGATGGCGAGGTGCTTTTCCTGATCCCACTCGACGGGTCGGCCGGTGCGGATCGCGAGGTCGCCGAGGAGGCAGAGTTCTGTGAGCGGGACGGCGTAATCGAACTGGGAAATGAACGGGAATGGCTTGTCCTGTTTGATTGCCAGCGACCATTCCTTCTGCGGCTCGCCGGGGGGCGGGCTGCGTTCGAGGGCTTTGCCCGCCGGGTGATGGAAAGGTCACAAAATTCCAGAAGGTAAGACAAAATTATGTGTGTTTCTGAGGGCGTGCGGCGTAAGTATCAAACGCGAAGAGAGTCCGTCCGGGTTCTTCCTCCTGTAATCCTCATCACCTTGCCTCCATGCGCTCCGCTTTATTGATCCTCGCCCTGTCCGTGCCGCTCCACGCGGGCATCACTTTCGAGAAGGAGGGCAACAACCTGCGGGTGGATATCGATGGTGAGTTGTTCACTGAATACCACAGCGAGACATGGGTGCCATGCCTGTATCCGTTGATGAGCCCCGATGGCACGCACCTCACGCGGCAGTATCCATTTGTTAAAGATGTCGCCGGCGAGGAAAATGATCACCCCCATCACATCGGTTTTTGGTTCACCCACGGAAGTGTGAACGGCAGCGATTTCTGGCACGGAGGCAAAGATGGCAGCAAGGTCGTCACCAAAGGATTCGTCGGCGAGCCTGTCGTAAAACAAGGCGATACCGATAGCCTGACTTTCACCGTCGATCTCGAATGGTTGGCCAAAGGGAAAACACCGATTCTTTCCGAGCAGCGCAGCTATGCGATTCAGAGCAACGGAAAAACCCGCAGCATCGATGTGACCTGTATACTCAAAGCAATCGACGGCGACGTGGTTTTTGGAGATACCAAGGAAGGATCTTTCGCGATCCGCACGGCGCCGACGATTCGACTCAAGGGCAAGGTTGCAAAGGGTGGCATCACCACCAGTGAGGGAGTCACCAATGAAAAAGCATGGGGCAAGCGCTCGAAGTGGGTCGCGTTTCACGGCCCGGATTCCGCAGGAACTCCCACCGTGATCGCGCTGATGGATCACACCAAAAACCTCCGTCACCCGACCTGGTGGCATGCCCGTGACTACGGCCTACTCACGGCCAATCCGTTCGGCGCGCGTGCTTACAGGGACAAGGAATTCAAGGGCAGCGGTGAATTCACGTTAAAGAACGGGGAATCCCTCAATCAGCAATACCGGCTCATTCTCCATCAGGGCGACCTAGCGTCGACGAAGCTCGGCGAGCAATGGGAATCATTCAACAAGTAGTCAACCACTCATGAAAACGTTGCCAGCCAATCTCATCATCCGGCACGAGGATGAATCCATCGCGGAACCCAGTGCCTGCGGACAGCGCTACCGCTTGCTGAGCGAGGGCGATAAGGACGTCGCGGCATGGGCGCATGCGGTCGATATCGATGGTGCAAAACTCCATTACCACAAGATCTGCACCGAGCTCTATTACGTCCTCAACGGCGAAGGCAAGGTGGTGCTCGACGGGCAGGAGGTAGCAGTGCGACCCGGCAGCATGATCCACATCCCACCCGGCGTCGTCCACGGCGCGATTGGGAAAATGCGCGTCCTCGTCATCGGCATCCCCGACATCGACGACTCGGATGTTTATTACGTCGAAGACGAAAGCACCTCGGTATGAATCCGTTCCGTATTCTCGCCTTTCTGTCCCTTTCCGGAGCCGCTTTCGCGGAAATCGATAAAGACGCCCTCCCCAAGGTCGAGGATGGCTTTGAGATCGGTTTCTTCGTCAAAGAGCCGCATATCATCAATCCCTCTTCGCTGTGTTTCGATAAACGCGGCCGCCTCTTCGTCGGAGCCGGCCCGCAGTATCGGAAGCCGAAGGAGGATTCTCCGACCGACTACATCAAGATCCTCATCGACGCGGATGACGACGGGGTTGTGGAGACGGTGAAAACTTTTGCCGAGGGCTTGAATTGCATCGAATCAATGGCGTGGAGAGGTGACGAGCTCTGGGTGGCGAACTCCCCGGATCTGACCGTCTTGCGCGACACGGACGGTGACGATGTGGCGGATGAATATGAGATCATTTACCGCGGCCTCAACAACCTGCGCCATGGCCTGCACGGGCTGAACTGGGGGCCGGACGGCTGGCTTTACATGACCATCGGAAATACCTGGGTATCGGACAAGGCACCGAAGCCCTTTCTCGATCTGCAGGGGGCGAAGGTGAAAGATTACACCGACTATCCGGTCAACAAGGTCGACACGCGAGAAACATACCAGAAGGGGTTTCATTCGTTAATCAAAAGGGAAACGGAGGGAGGTATCTTCCGTTGCAAGCCCGGCGGCCAGGATCTCGAACTCTTCGCCCGCGGTATGCGCAATCCATTCGATATGTGCATGGACAGCGGCTTCAACTGGCTCGCCACCGACAACGACTCCGGCCCGCCGGCCGATCGAATTTTCATGCCGATCCGTCACGGTCACTATTCATTCAGCCATCCATGGAAGTTCGACTGGAAGGGCGAGCACCCGGCCATCGCGCCTTCGTCGGATTTATTTCCGGGGGTCAGCGGCTCTGGCACCGGGGTGGTGTTTTACACCTCGGAGCATTTCCCTGAGCAATACCGCAACCGTCACCTCATCGCCGATTGGACCAACAACTGCATTTTTCTCTACAACCCAAAATGGGATGGCGCGCTGCAGGTTCCGGCCGAGGAGAAACGCAAGATCGTCGAGAGCTCGGGTGGCTACGGGGATCTGGAATGGAAGGGCGAGAAAGGCCGCTCGCTGTTCCGTCCCACAGACATAGAGATCGGCCCGGACGGCGCGGTTTATATTGGCGGATGGGGATCGGTTTATGGCACCGAGTATGTTCCGAAGGAAAAATGGACACCCGAAGAAAGCGCCAAGTATCAAGGTCGCGTCTTCCGCCTCCGCCACAAGGATCCACTCATCCCCCGCAAGCAGTGGGATGGATCCAAGCGCGGAAAGGACATCGAGGATTGGTCATTCGAAGAATTGATGGATGATCTGGGGCAGTCGCTCCATGTCTGGCGTGTCGATTCGCAGGATGAACTCGTCCGTCGGAGTGAGGCTGTGCGCGATGATTTGCTCAAGGCAATCCAGTCCGGAGGGCTCACCGAAACGCAAGCCACTTGGGCGATCTGGGCGGTGGGTCGCATCGATAAGGCAAGTGCTGGCGATCATGCGGATTTTGGAAACATCGCCAAGACCGGTGGCGATCTCAACCTCCGCATCCAGGCCACCCGCATTCTCGGCGAGAACAAAGTCTCCACCTCCGCGCCGCTTCTCATCGGGTTGCTCGCAGACCCGGAGCCGCGCATTCGCCTGGCCGCGATGCAGTCGCTCGACCTCATCGGCTGGGGCGAGCATGCGCAGGAAATCATCGCTGCCGTCGCCAACGAGACCGACCGCGTGGCTGTCTATACGAACTGGCAGGTAATGCGCCGCCAGTTGCCTGCGGAGGAGCGCCGAAAGCTCCTGCAGGACGAACGGCACGGTGTCCGCTACATGGCGGCGTTCGGCCTGATGGAGGAAGGCGACCGGAATCTGCAGAAAATGGCGGGCGAATATATTGAGGATACGGGTTCTGCCCCCAAGGCGGGTGACAAGTTCTCCGGTGAGATCAACCTAGTGATCCGTCCCTTGGAGAAAAACTTCCGCGATGAGACGAGCGTCTCTTTCAAGGCTCTCACCAAAGACTCCGGCTCTAAAATAGACATTCGCTACACCCTGGACGGAACCGATCCCAAAGTGAATTCCACCAAGGCGTCCGGGGATTTGAAAATCACAGAAAGCAACAGCATCAAGGCCGCTGCTTTTGTGGGGAAACGCATGGTCTCCGAAGTGACTGCTCTTAGCGTCCACCGCATCACAGACTCCGAGTGGAAGGATCGCCTGTTCGTCCGGAAAATTCGCATGAAAGGCTCCGATGGTCCGCATCAGGCCATCGACGACGGACTCCAGCGCGGGGTGCTTGCGTATGGCGACGACAGCGGGGAAACGGTCTCCGAAGTTCCGGTCGCCATCGCCGGAACGACCCAACTTCTCACCCGGAAACAGGATCGTGAGAATGCCGACGGGGATTTCCTGAGTTTCGAGATCAACCTTCCAGCAACGGTTCTTGTCGCCTACGAGCAAGCTTCGAAGCTTCCCGCCTGGCTCAGCGAGGGCTGGGAGAAAACGGAACACAGCATCGCCACCAGCAAGGGCGCTCGTCTGAGGGTTTTGCGTAAGGACTTCGGGGGCGGCCCAGTCACCCTGGGTGGCAACGGCGGGGCATCGGCCATGTATCAGGTTTACCTAAGCAAGGTCGGCGCGGGTATGACGCGTGAGGCTGCGGTCATGCCGCTGCTCGGCAAGGCCGATCCCAAGCGAGGCGAAGAGATCTTTCACGGCCGCGGCACCTGTTTTGCCTGCCATCAGGTGAAGGGCAGGGGAGTCGTCGTCGGCCCCGAACTCGTCGCGATCAGCCAGCGCCGCGATGCGAAATACGTCATCGAATCCATACTCCAGCCCGATATTTACATCGTCGAGGGCTTCCAGCAGACCAGCCTGGAGCTGAAAGACGGACGCAAGCTGTTCGGCATGATTCTGGAAGAAACCGCCATACAGCTGAGCATCGTCCTGCCCACCGGCGAGAAGGTCGATGTCCCTGCGGATGATCTCAAAAAACGCGATGACGCAAAACACTCCGGCATGCCCGGCAGCTTCGCCTACACGATGAGTCCGCAAGATGTCGCCGATGTTACAGCCTGGATCATGGCGCTGAAGTGACCCCAAGGAGGGGCTGCATTCTGCTGCCCAACAACCCAAGCACCCAAGCACCCAAGC
>CAJJBR010000112.1 GCA_905182475.1 Akkermansiaceae bacterium
GTGAGAGTAGGTCGTCGCCAGGTATATGCCCGGCTCCAAGCAATTGGAGTCGGGCTCTTTTGTTTGATAAGGCTGGGCATCGGCTGCTCCAGTCAGAGGTTCGCCTGCAAACGCGGTCGTCAATGCAATGGTAGCCAAATACACCTCGGCCAGTAATACTTGGCAGGGTTCCGATCGAGACGGACTTCCTCCGGGTTTTCGAATACCGATTCATCATTGTTCGCCGAATCTCAGCCGAGTGACACTCGAGCGTCGGCTTCGACTGGGAATCTGTGGACATTGGTTTTCACTGGGCACACCCTGCCGATGTGGGTGTGGGGCATAAATACTCGGGAATATTCTTCGGCCGCGTCGACGATACGTTTCGGATCCTTACTCAAGAATTCCAAGTCGGAAGGGTTCATTGCGAGATGGGCGATGACTGACAAAATATTGTGTATGACCGTGTCTCGACCACCGGCGAATGCGAGGTTTGGAAAGCCCATCATTTCAACTCGGGAGAGGCTCCTTCCTTGGGATTTCGCTTTGGTGTCGTAGGGCATTTGGGAATGGTTCCAAGGCACGTGACGTGGACGAACTACCGGGCGACCGGAAAATCCGCGGATGAAGCCCGCATGCTTTACCAGCAGATGAAGGATCTTGAAAACGCAGGTGCATATGCGGCGAAACTCGAGTGCGTCCCGCACGATCTCGCGACGTTTCTCTCATCGCAGACCACGATGCTGATGATGTCACTGAGTTCCGGCAGCGGTTGCGACACCCAGTTCTTGTTTTTCGACGATATTCTCGGTGATTTTGACGTGCGGATTCCGCGCCACGCGAAGTCATATCGGAATTTCGTTGAGGAGATCCGGCGTCTACAAAAGGAAAGAATCGCTGCGTTCGGCGAGTATAACGCGGATGTGAAGGAAGGCCGTTTCCTGGAAAACTGCAATCTCGTGGAAATGGATGGGACCGTGTCGGACGGACTCGTCAAGTCCTTGAAATGAAGGTCAGTCGAGGGCGACCTTGAATGCTTGAATGACTGTCTCTACAGGCTCAAGACCCACGGAGATTCGCAGCAAATTTGCAGGAACTCCACAATCTTCTGTCCATGCGAGTTCCTCGTAGTGGGCAAGCATGGTATACGGGCAGACGAGGGTGAAGGGGGTGCCGAAGGATGGGCCTTTTGAAAGGCGGAGGGCGTCGAATATTTTCGGAGCTTTCTTCGGTTGGGCAAGAATGATGGAGAGAAGCCCGCCATAACCGCCTTTTTTCTTTTTGATGGAATCGTAGCTGGCTGTCTGAACGAGGGAAGGATGCCAGACCGAGGCAATGGCAGGATGGTTGTTCAGGTAATCGACCAGTTTGAGGGCGTTCTCGTTGACCGTCGTATTCCGTTTTGCGTAGCCCTTCAGATTGGATAGCAATACCTCGGCATCACCGATGTATAGTGGGGCACAATCCTGTGCATCGGCGGAGATCGGCTCGAGCAGATCCTGTGCGAGGGGTGAATCGGCACGCACGGTTGCTGCGCCGGCCATGACATCGCCTGTTCCGGAGATCCACTTGGTGAGTGAGGAGGTAAGGATGTCTGCAAAGGGGAGCACATCGACGTTGAGAGGTCCGGTTGCAGAGTCGTCGAGAACGAGTGGAGTGCGTGAGAAGCGGCAGGCTTCGGATACCCTTTTCAAATCGATGGTGCGGAGAAGGGGGTTTGAAGGAACCTCGCTGAAAACGCCTGCGAATTCTCCGGCACGGATGCGTTGGAGGGCTTCGTCAAAGGATTCGCCTGACGCTTCATTGAGATAGACGACGCCATTTCCGAACCGATCCTGGATTTTCAGGGTATCGACGTAGGGGAATTCGATTTGAAGTGTTTTCTTACCTTCACGGACACCTGGGAGGGCACGTAGTGCAGCTAGACCGGCGGAAATTCCACTGGAGAAAATGAATGTGTGGTTTGCATCCCCGCCGTTGAGTTTCGCGATCGCACGAGAAATTAGATGGGATTTGGAGCCCTCGCGGGGAGAGCCGTCCAGATAATCTTGTGCCTGGCGGGAAGAGACGCCTTCGCCGGAAAATCGCCAGTAGGCATTGGCTAAAGACTTTGCCCTTGCAGGAAAAACGAGGCATTGGAAGCCATTGTAGGATGTGCTCCGCACGGCAGTTTCCGTTTGCCTTTCGAGCCACCGCTGGGCGCGTTGTGCAGAGGTTTTCGTTTGCACGATGAGAACATCCTCTCCGTCTGAGGCAAGCTCAGCTCGGGCGTTTTCGAAGAGCCGCTCGACGGTGGGGTGTTTGAAAAAGCGCGGGTATCCGGTGCGCAGGCGGCGGATGACTTTTTCGCGTCCTTCTTCGTAGCCAATCACTGCATCCCAAGTAGGGAGGCAGACAGAACAGGCATGGTGAGAATCGGGCAACGGACACCCGAGATCTTCCTCCTGCCATGCTGGATTGGCTAACAGATCTCGCACGCGCGCTAGATGACTTGGTATCGTCGTTTGGGCAAGTCCGTTTGTTGCGTAAATCAAAAAAACATGGATCTTATGAACATGTATTTTTGGAAAAGTAGTAATTTTATCCACGTCAGGGCGGCCGGGCAGCTTTGTCCTTGCTTCGGAGAGTTTGCTGGGGAGAATCCGCGCCCCGGCACAGAATCGTGTGCCACTTGTGGAGATGGATAAGAAAAACTTACATAAATGCATCGCCGAAGTGGGCGAAGTAATCGCAGACCACGAACGTTTTGTGATCATGAGCCATGTTCGTCCGGATGGCGATGCGATTGGCTCCCAGGTCGCCTTTGGTTTTTCACTGATGGCCATGGGGAAGACGGTTTTCCTGGTGAACGAAGATGGAGTGCCGGAGAGCCTTGAGTTCTTGAAAGGCGCGGGCGCAGTCTCCACTCCTCCGATCGAACCGTTGGATATCGAGGTGGCGATCGCGCTCGATACGGCTACGAAACCGAGGCTTGGTGACGGGGCGCTGCACGCGGCCTCAAAAGCAAAGGTGTGGCTGAACATCGACCACCACATTTCTAATCCTGCTTACGGAGACATCAATCTGATCGACGCTACGAAACCTGCGACCGGCCAGATTGTTTATGAAATCATAAAGGCTCTCGATTATCCGCTGCCTGAAGAGACGCGGGATGCGATCTATGTGGCGGTTTCCACCGACACCGGGTCTTTCCAATACGGTTCCACGACTGCCGAAACCTATGATATGGGCGCTGACCTGATCCGCCGTGGGCTGGATGTCGGCAAAATTAACGCCGATACCTACGACAACCATCCCTACCGCCGGCTGGAGCTCATGCGTGCGCTCCTGAATTCTCTGGAGATTTCTGAAGACGGGCGTTTGGCACATTGGGAGCTTTTGGGAAAAACCTGCGAGGAACTCTCCCTGCAACCGGACGACAGCGAGGGTCTGATTGATTTGATTCGCGGAGTGAAAGGCGTGCTTGTCGCCGCGTTTTTCGAAGAGCTGGAGGGCGGAAAAATCCGTGTTTCTATGCGCTCCAAGGACAAGGGCGTGAACGTGTGCGATGTTGCCACACAGTTCGGAGGCGGTGGGCATGCGCTCGCGGCGGGAATCCGCATGGCGGGACCGATCGCTGATGCAAAAAATAAAGTTCTGGCCGCACTTGAGAGTACGCTTGGACAGGCAAATTGAATTTCAGAAACTGATGAGAAAGAAAAACGAGGAATACACGGGACCCAGTGGGGTGCTGCTAGTGGATAAAGCTCCGGATATGACGTCCCACGATGTCGTGGCTATCGCGAGGCGTGCACTGAATACGAAAAAGATCGGCCATTGCGGTACGCTTGACCCGATGGCGACCGGCCTGTTGATGCTGGTGATCGGGCGTGCGACGAAGATCCAGGATCTGCTGATGAGCGAGGACAAGGTCTATGAAGGCACGTTGACTCTTGGCGAGCGGACAAGCACGCAGGACAGGCAGGGCGATGTTTTGGAAACGAGAGAAGTCGGAGATTATTCCGAAACGGATGTTAAAGCAGCTTTCGAAGCTTTTACCGGTGAGTTCGAGCAACTACCGCCTATGGTTTCCGCAATCAAGATGGGTGGGGTTCCGCTGTATAAGATGGCGAGGAAAGGAATCGAAGTCGAACGGAAGCTCCGTCCAGTTCGTGTGACTGGCTTTGATGTGAAACGCGTCGAGTTGCCGGAAGTTGATTTCCGTGTGGATTGCTCCAAAGGTTTTTATGTAAGGACGTATGCGAACGATATTGGCGAGAAACTCGGTTGCGGTGCGCACCTCAGTGAGCTGCGCCGGACAAATTCGGGAAAGTTCACTTTAGATCGCTCGGTGACGGTGGCCCAGTTAAAAGAGGCTGACCCGGAAGTTCTGATGAAATCGCTGATTTCCTTGGCGGAAATTTCGCTGATGCGCGGAGCTTAGAAAATCATGCCCGTCCGTCTCGACAAGCTGGAAGATCTGGCGGGCCGCAAAGGGCCGCTTCACCTAGCGCTTGGCGTATTCGATGGCGTGCATGCCGGGCACCAAGCGGTGATAGCTAGAGCGGTGGAAGCTGCAGCAAAGGACTGCGGGGAGGCATTTGTTGTGACCTTTTCTCCGCACCCCATTCGTGTGATTGCCCCTGAGAAGGCTCCGAGTTCATTACTCGCCACGCTGGATGAAAAGGCGGCGGTGGTAAAATCTCTGGGTGTGGACGGTGTGTTAGTGATCCGGTTCGATCCGGAGTTCGCAAAGATGGGCGCGGAAGAATTCGTCGGAAAACTAACGGCTGGAAACGTCGCCTCCATTTCCGTGGGGGAAGACTGGAGGTTCGGCAGCAAGAGGCAGGGGGATGTTGAAATGCTCCGCACGATGGGTGAGTCCCACGGTTTCCGACTGAATGCGATTTCTCCGGTGATGTGGGATGGTGAACGGATCAGCAGCACCCGCATCCGGCAGGCGATCCGCGACGGTAATTTCGACGCCGTCGGGGAAATGCTCGGTCGGCCTTTCGAGATTTCCGGGACAGTGGTCGGAGGCCGGAAGCTGGGTCGCGAGCTGGGTTTTCCGACCGCGAACATCCGCTTGGGGGACCTGCAGGTTCCGAAAAATGGGGTTTGGACCGTCACTGTCGATGGCGAGATGAAAGGCGTCGCCAACCTCGGGATGAGGCCGACGGTGGGAGGCTACGAACGACTCCTTGAGGTGCACCTTCTGGATTTTTCCGGAGATCTCTACGGAAAGAGGCTAGTGATACGCTTCGGCCGTTTTATGCGTGATGAATGCAAGTTTTCTTCTGTGGATGAACTGAAAGAGCAGATCGCACGGGATGTGGTGGAGGCTGCGGTATAGAGGTTTCGAAAGTTTAGATTATTTAAATTGACAGATAGTGTTCATTGGAACACTATCCCTGCGTATGGATTCTTGTGAATATTGCAGATTGCGTTGGAGACTGAGGATGTTGGAGGTCAGGCGGGCGCTTTTTGCACGTATTAAGGATTTTAGAAAAATAAAGCGCCACAGGGAGGAACAATTGGAGCTCCCGTGGTAGGCCGAGGTTTCCACAAGAAGGCTGAAAAAGATGAGATTTCCCGGATTTTACGCTTACCCTTTGGGCTACGGGTGGCTATACATTTTCAAAACCTCCGCATGCCTTTTCCTTTTCTTACTGAACTTTCGCGTTACAGCCTTCCGCTTGCGCTGCCTCTTCTGTTTGCCGGTGTGGCTCCCGGCGAGGAACCTTCAGGTCGATCCGCCTTGGCGAATAAGGAGATCGCAAGACGTTTGGCATCCGTTCAGGAAGGCCAAATGCTCCTACTGAAAGGTGACGAAGCCTATGAGGCGGGGAAGTATGAAGACGCTACCGCAGCATACGCAGGAGCGCGCGACGCCTTTCCAAACGCACCTGCCACGGCGGAACTCCGAAAGGCGGCAACCGGGCGTTATGCGCAAGCATCCGTCGAGTTGGCGAGGGGACGGTCCCGCAAGGGTGATGTCGAGGGGGCGAAGGCTGCCGTAGACAAAGTTCTCGGTGACGCTGTTGCACCAGACAATTTCGGAGCCAGATCCTACCGCATGGATTTGGATGATCCGATTCGGACAAACCCGGCGCTCGACAAGGATCATGCGGTGGATGTCGATGGAGTGCGGCGGTTACTTTACACAGCACAAGGTGCTTTCGATTTGGGGAAATTCGATCAAGCCAAGCGTTTGTTTGACGATATCATCCGCATTGATCCTTACAACTCTGCGGCTCGACGTGGATTGGAGAAGCTTTCCTCCCAAAAATCTAAATATTTCAAGACCGCCTACGATCATTCTCGTGCCGAGTTCCTTGCCGAGCTGGACGCCGCTTGGGAGCTCCCGCTGGCTCCTAATCTAGTGGCACCAGAGCTTCAGGACGTCGAGGGTTCAGGATGGTCAGCAAACTCGGTTCCCTTGTCGAACAAGCTGAGCCGTATCATCATTCCCGAGTATAGGTTGGAGCAGGCGACTTTGCCTGAAGCGATTGAACTTCTCAGACTGCGCGCTTCCGAGAACGATACTTTTGAACTCGATCCGGCCAAGAAGGGGATAAATATTGCCATAAATCTCGGTGATTCCTCGACTTCTCCTGCGCGGGAAATTCTTGCTCGCACATTCGATCTGAAGGTCAACAACGTGCCTCTTGAGCAGATACTCAAATACATCACCGAAATTACCGGGACGATTTCTAAAGTGGACGATTTTGCCGTTTCAGTCGTAGCCCGGGGAAGTGATTCCGATCTGTTGGTGTCCCGCACCTACCGCGTTCCACCCGATTTGCTAAGCAACCTCTCAGCCGGAGCAAATGCGGAAGCTGATGGGGGAGTTGATGATATTTTCAACACGGAAAAATCCACGGGCGGGCTGCTTGCCAAACGGATGGGTGCGCAGGAAGCCCTTGCCATGCAAGGAGTGACATTCCCAGACGGGGCTTCGGCCTCGTTTAACGCGTCCATCAACATGCTGCGCGTCGTTAATACCCCGCCGAACCAAGATATCATCGAACAGATCATTGACTCGATTGCCCAGACCGAACCGGTATCAGTGGCCGTCAGGGTGACGATGCTGAAGGTGCAAGAGAACCGTCTCGAAGAACTTGGTTTCGATTGGATGTTGGGTAATTTCGGTTTTGGACAAGGCCTAAATTTAAGCGGGGGTACAACAGGTAACGGTTCTCCAATTACAGATATCCCAGGTGCGGGTTTCGCTCAGAACCCGATTACTTCAGGAAACCGTAGCGGTGACACGGCAACCAGCAGCGGGAACTCTATCGATTCCTTGATTGCTTCAGGCTCCAACCGGGGAGTGCAAACCTTGAACCGAGCTCCCGGTGTGCTCGGGCTAAATGGAATCATCGGAAACGCCACTCTCCAAGTCCTGATGAGGGGGCTGGATCAGCAGAAGGGTGTTGATTTGATGGCGCAGCCCTCGGTGACGACACGCAGCGGACAGGCGGCTTCGATCCAAATTATCGATGAGTTCATTTATCCGACAGAGTATGAACCGCCGGAACTCCCAAATTCGGGTGGCGGTGGCGGTGGCGGTGGCGGTGGAGGTGGAGGTGGAGGTGGCGTTCCAGTGACCCCGGCATTTCCAACAGCGTTTGAAAAACGTGATCTTGGAATCTCGCTAGAAGTGCTCCCCGTGGCCGACGCAAACCGTCGCTATGTGGACGTGACCCTGAATCCAGTATTCACGGATTTCGATGGCTTCGTAAATTACGGCACACCGATCAATACGACTACAACGGGTCTTCTTGGTCCAATCGTCACTGAAATAACCGATAACTCGATTCTCATGCCTATCTTCAGTGTCAGGAAGGTGAACAGCAATGTTGTTGTCGCTGATGGAGCCACGATCGTGATTGGTGGCCTCCTGAAAGACGAGATCGAGGACGTGCAGGACAAAACCCCAATTCTTGGCGATATTCCAGTCGTCGGGCGCCTTTTTCAATCAAAGGCCAGAAAGCACAACTCTACTGCAATTTTATTCCTAGTAAACGTAGAGCTTCTTGATCCTACAGGACGACCCTACCGGGATCGTTAGACGATTTTCTAATTAAAATGATGTCAGAGCAAAGCAGCGAACCTGATAAGTATTCGCTAGATGAAATGATGGACCGTCTCAAAGGACGGGATGGCGAGGGTAAATCCGATGGTGAGCTTGTTACACGCTCCGATGGTAGCCAGGCAATGAAGGTAAAAAAACGCCGGAGGCGCACTGACCAGGCGGTAAACAAAGAGACCAAGCGGAACCAGCGGATGCAGATTTTGCAGATCACGGGATTTGCTGTATTGATTGCTGCGATCGGCCTGATTGCGGGTGTCGGGATTATTTACGCCAACAGCACTTCATTTAGGGACGGACTGACCTCCACGTTGGAAACCGCGAGTGGAGCCAAGGTGGAGTTGAAGCAATTCCGAATGAACCCAGCGACCGCGAATTCTAATAAAGTGAATCTCGAATGGCCGGGTGGCAACGCTTTGCAGAGTCTTCAAGTTTTGAATATCGTGTCAAAAATCGCTCCAGCTAGTTTTCTCGGGAATGCATTTTCTGGAGAGGAAATCGTGGCGAGCAGCGGTGAGCTGATTCTTAAGTCTCCTGTTGTAGGGGAGCCTGTTCGTAACTCAGAGGCTGCAACCGGAGAATTGCCTGTGCGGTTCAACCGATATTTTGTTCCCGTCTTGAACATATACTTTGGTGGTGAGAAACGTTCTGCCAACATGCTGGGAAAAACGGAAGCATCCTTGTTTCCTGGCGGCATTAACGGACAGGCGGAGCTCCGTTTCAATGGCGGATTATTGAAAGCCGAGGGTTGGCCACCTCTTGCATTGGATAGGTCGTATATAAAGTTCCGTGGGCAGGATCTGGAGGTGAAGAGCCTGCGTTTTGGAATCCCGGTAGCACCCAACAAAGAGGATACTGACCGAGGCTATATTAACTTTTCAGGAATCGTGCAGCCGCTGAATCCCGATGCGACACACATCCTCGCAGTAGAGCTCAGTTCATTCAGATTGTCCTATCTCCTAGGAGCCGACCTAGGGAGATTTTTCCTCGGTAGGTTGGAAACTGCTGAAACTCCGGAATCGAATTTCCTCCTCGTGACACCAGGATCTTCTGATTCCGCAAAGCTCGAACTTGCTACAACCAATGCGCTCGATTCAAGGATCGACCTCAGTGGATTCAAGTTTCTGTCCTCCTTGGCGAAAGTCTTGGAAGATCGCTGGTATGAACTTCCGAATTTTGATGACGGGGTGTCCATGCTTGTCAGTCGAGAGGGGGATGCTGTGGAGTTGAAGGAATTTACCCTTGAGAAGCGTGGCCGAATGGCGGTGCGCGGAACGATGAGGAACGGCAAGGGTGGTCAAATCCGTGGCAAGATCCGGGTGGGGATTCCAGATGGAATGATCACATCCGTGAAGAACAAGCGTATCGATGCAATGTTTGGCCAGGTTCGTGAGAGATACCGCTGGATTGATCTTGAAATCGGCGGGACAAGCGCGGTGCCTACTGACAATTTCCTCGACCTCTACAACGCTGCAAGGGTCAGCCAAGAAGCCCGCGAGGCAGATACAGTGAGACCGGACTCGTTCGAGAATCTCATTGATCCCGAGTAAGTTGCGGACAGCTAAGCTCCCTGGGTGATTTCGATTCCGAGAAGGCAAACGTCATCGTCAAAATGGTGACCGTCGGAGAAGTTGAGAACGGTCTCGATGATATTGTCCAACCAGAGGCTCATGGGGGCCGTCGTGTCTTTGCTCGCAAGTTGTATTAGGCGGTTTTCCATAAATTGTTCGCCGTCTTTGTTTTCGGCTTCGAGCACCCCGTCGGTGAAGAGAAGAAGGCGCTTCGTTTCCGTAAGATCCATGGTTTGCAACGAGTAGCTGGCATCGGGGAATAGTCCCAAAGCTGGCCCTCTCTCGCCACGCTCGGTACAAAGTTGTCTGCTTGAATTCGCTTCAATTACTACCGGGCCGGGATGACCGGCACAGGAATAGGTAAGTGTTAGGTTCTCCAAATCGACGACGCCGTGAAAAGCCGTTGCGAACATGGTCACGTTTGCCTGCTTCAAAATTGACGCCAGCCCGCGGTTGACCCCTTCTAGGAAATGCTGGGATTGCCTTCCCTTGGTGCTCTGTGTTGCGAGTAGCCCCCGCAGCATCGAGACCACTAGCGCTGCCCGCACCCCGTGTCCCATCACATCGCAGATGAAAATCCCGTATTTTTGGCAGCCCAGCGGAATCACCTCGAAAAAGTCTCCCGCTAGACCGGATATCGGAAGATACCTAGAAGCGAAGGTTAGGTTGTTGCCGTTCTCAGAAGTCACTTTAGGGAATTTTGTCGTGAAAAGAGCATGCTGGATCTCGCGTGCTAGCTTTACCTCTTCCTCGTAGGATGCGTTTTTCTGTTGAAGCTCTCCGGCAAGCTCCGTTGCCTGCCGTTGTGCAAGCACGAGGGAAGTTACATCGCTTGAAACTCCGAAGGTGCCTTTGATTTTCCCCGCCTTGTCCCTCCATGGAAACTTCGAGGTCATCACGAACGTCTCGCGACCTTCACGCCACGTCTCGCACTCAAGTTGCTCGGTCATGGATTCACCCGTTTCTATAATCCGCTGCTCGTCGGACGCCGCCTTTTCCCAATGGGTGTTAGCAAAGAGATCGCTGTCGTGCTTTCCGATGAGATCCTTGGGGGAATCGAAACCGAGCCATTCGGCCATCCCCCGGTTCGACATCACGACTTTCGATTCCAGATCTTTAAAATAAATCTGGAGCGGCACGTGGTCGATCAGGTTCATCAAAAGGTGTCTCTCTTCCTCGATCTGTGACTCGGCCGCCTTGCGCAGGCTGATGTCGATCATTGATCCGGCGATCCGCGTCGCATCACCATTTCTGTCGCGGACTACTGTCCCGCGGATCCGCAGCCATCGCCATGAGCTGCTTCCTGTCTGCACTCGGGCATCGACGGCGAGTGTCTCGGGGCCGTGCTGTTCTAGCGCCTGACCCACTGCCCTGACGAACTCTGGTCTGTCCAGGTGGTGGATGGGCAGATGTGGTGGCAGAAAGAGGTTAGGGGCAAAGGATTCCGTGCATTCGAGAAATTCCAGGATGCGCCTTGAATAGTAGATATTTTTCTCCTCGGTAAGCCAGTCCCAGATCCCTTCGTTGGAGGCACGGAGGGCGAGTTCTAGCCGGTCGGAATCAAGCGTTTGTTCGGACATTGGTGGTCTTTTGGAAAAAGTTTTTGGACTACCCACTATGAAGGGGGAGCAACGGCACCGCATCAAGAAAGATCGTCCGGGAAAGGTTTCTAAAGCTGCGATCCGGGGTTGCCTTTTGTTGCCAAGTAGTTAAGAGGGTGGTGATGAAACGTCTCGCACTACTCACTGTATTGATAGCATTCGGCCTCGGTGCCTGTGAACGCCACAGCTTTGATGGACCGAACGGCACCCGTCAACTTCATGAGCACCACGGTGCCCATGATGTTCAGGATGCGCATGAAGAGAGCGGCCACCACACCGAGGGTGAAGGCGAGCACTCGCATTGATTTCCCCTACGGGTGAAGAACCCGTAACCTGCACTTGCTAAATACGGTGTTACCGTGCAGTGAGGCTCTGCCTTTAGGCATGAAATGAGTCTGGAAATTGGATTAACCCTGTTAGTGGTTTTGCTCACGTTGGTGGCGTTTGTCCGCGAATGGGCATCGCCCGACGTGCTTGCGCTGTCCATTCTCTGCCTCATCGTCGCTCTCGGGTTGATCGACATGAAGGACATGTCTGTCGTTTTCAGAAACGAAGCCCCGCTCACCATCGCATCGCTCTTTGTCATCGGTGGTGCACTTGAGAAAGCTGGTGCGGTAAACCAGATCGGCCAGATGCTGCGGAAGCGCGTAACTGGCGGCGTCCGTTCCTCCATCTTCGCATTCACTCTCGTTGCCGCATTCTTCAGCGCGTGGATGAACAATACCGCCATCGTTGCCATCCTTCTTCCTGTAGTTCTCGGCTTCGCCCGCTCTAAGGATATCGCCGCCTCCAAGCTTCTCATCCCGCTTTCCTATTCCTCCATCCTCGGCGGTTGTTGCACCCTCATCGGGACCTCCACGAACCTCCTCGTCAACGGTAGCCTAAAGGAATTGGGGCTCGAACCCATGGGCATGTTCACTCTCGCTCCCGTCGGCATCCCGCTTGCCATCGCGGGCATTGCATACTTGGTCGCATTCGGCCCCAAGCTCCTCCCGGACCGCTCCTCCATCACTGGCAGCCTCGAAATCGACTTCCGCACCACACCCCTCCACCACCTCCTCATCGGTGATGGCTCGCCATTGGTTGGGAAAAAACTTTTCGATACCGCTCTCGGTAGCAAGGACGCGGGAATCCACATCCTCGAGATCCGCCGCCGTGGCACTAGGCTCATGGTCCCTCTCAGCGAGGTTCAGGTGGAAAAGAACGATCGTTTCCTCGTAGCTCTGCATCGCCGGAAAGGCGGTGCGGAAAAAGCTGAAGAACTCTTTTCCGAGATCGGTGCCCAGGAACTTTCCATCGTGGATGGCCTTGTTTCTGAACTCGTTATCCCTGCTGAATCCTCCCTTGTCGGCAGGACCCTCGCAGCCTCCGATTTCCGCCAGCGCTACAACAGCGTTGTCCTCGCAGTCCATCGCAGTGGCCTGAATATCACCAGCCGTATGGCGGAGCTTTCCCTCGACAGGGGAGACACCCTCCTCGTCATCACAGCGGTGAATAACCTTCCCGCTCTGAAGGAGACCCGTGATTTCGTCCTCACAGACACCATCGAGGAAAAGCCGGTGGATGATCTCCCTGTGCCAGTGAGGAAATGGCCGATCATCCTTTCTTGGGCTGTCCTCGCTACGGTGGTTCTAACCGTATCTATCACGGATCTCCTCAGTCGCGTCAGTCCGTCAATCCCGGCCATCCCCATTCACTATGCAGCCATGGTCGGCGCGCTGGCACTCCTTTGGGCTGGCATCCTCACTCCGCGGGAAGCCTACGCTAGTGTCGATTGGCAAGTGCTGCTCATGCTCTACGGTCTCCTCGGTCTCGGAATGGCGATGCAGAGCACCGGCACCGCCCAATGGCTCGCGCACCATCTGGTTTCCATTACAGAGTCCTTCGTCTCCCCGGAAATGCTGCCCTTCGTCCTGCTCTGGCTGGTATTCATTCTTACCACCATGCTGACCGAGGTTCTCTCGAACAACGCCACCGCCGTCATGATGGTTCCAATCGTTGTCCGCATCGCCACCGAGCTGGATGTCAGTTCGCGCCCGTTCATCGTGGGCATCACCATTGCCGCCTCCGCGTGCTTCGCCATGCCCATGGGCTACCAGACCCACATGATGGTCTATGGCCCCGGCGGCTACCGCTTCTCCGACTACCTTCGCACTGGCATCCCGCTGAATCTCATCTGCTGGGTTATCAGCTGCTCGCTCATTCCCTTCATCTGGGATTTTTGAGAAAACGACCGATTCTTGTGGGAAGATGAACCACGGATGAACACGGATCGGATTCTTCGTGCCGGGGTTCTGCTTTCCTATCTTCTGTGTGATTGAAAATCTCAACCCACAGCCACAAGAATCCGATCTGCTTAGATCCGCGTCCATTTGACGGAGAGATTTGATTTTTTAGTCCGTCTATCTCCGCTGGCCGAGTCCACCTCATCAAGCATGTTCAGCACACGTCCTGCATCCAGTCGTAGTAATTCAGTAACGATTTTCCGATAAATCGCATCGGATGTCTTGTTCTTTTCCGCCCGCCGGAATCACTCGCACAGGGAATTCACACGAATTAGCGAGGCTTGCCTTGTGCGTTGGTCTCGGGAGTGCTCGGGATTCCGACTGAAATAAATAGAGCCTCCAGAAGCAGGATGAGAGCGAGAACTGCAAGCCGTATGAAATTCATTATTATTGGCAGAACAGTAGGTATTGATCGAGCCCGCGACAGCGGGGTTCGCTCGAATCCTCCATTTCCTTTCTAAGGAAATATTGTAGCGGAGAAGTCAAGCTCCGGGGCCTTCGATCGACTTTCTTGGAATGGGCGGGGGAGTAATATGGAGAAGGGTGTTTTCACCCCCTTTGCGGAGGATGGGGAAAGAGCTTGGGTTGTGAAAGGGGTTGGAAACGCCCTTCTACATATTGGAGTGTCTTGCCACGGGCAGTAATCCGGTGTGAAGTCACTGCGACGTGATTTTTGATTTTCCGGAGAGTTTTCTGGTGATCCCTTTGGTGGGGTTGGTGGGATGGTTTTGGCCTCGGCTGGGTTTGTTCCGTCCGCTGCGGGTGTTGATCATACTGGTGCTGGTGTTCGCGCTGGCGGGGCCTAAAGTAAGGAGGCAGCAGAATGCGCTGGATCTGATTGTGTTGCTGGATAGATCCGACTCTACGGAAGACCTGATCGACAAGGGGCTGCCGGAGTGGACGCGGCTGCTTGAGAAATCGAAGCCGGGGCGGAAGGATACGCTGCGCTTTGTGAACTTCGCGGCGGAGGTGGCGGATGCGGGGATAGACGGATCGTCTTTCACAGGATCGCGTAAGCTGACGAAAACAGGGCTGGCTGTCTCCAATCTGATGGCGCAGGTGGATGGGAAACGCCCGACGCGACTTCTGCTTTTCACAGATGGATACGCGACCGAGCCGCTGGTGGAGGCGGCGGCGCAGATGAAACAGCGTGGCGTGCCCCTGGATTTTCGACTGATCCGTGATGAGACCACCGAAGACGTGCGGCTTGCGCGGCTTTCCTTTCCTGAGCGGGTGCAGGTGGGCGAGCCGTATCTGATCTCCGTGCTGGTGCGGGGGAATGAGGACGGCGAGGTGCCGCTGGTGCTGAAACGCAACGGGCAGCTTCTGGTGGAGACGAAGGTGAAGATCATCGACGGGGTGGGGACGGCGGAGTTCACGGATAGGATTCCGAAAGTGGGAAGCTACGAGTATGATGCGGAGATTCGCCCGGAAAAAGACGCGCATCCGGGGAACAACCGGCAGGCGCGGTGGATCGAGATCACCGGCGGGCCTCGACTGCTGTTAGTGACGAAATACACGGACGATCCGGTGGCGCAGGCGATGGCGGACATGGATTACGATGTGCAGGTGGTGAGTAATCTCGGCCAGCTCAAGCCGGGTCTGCTGGCTGGGACGAAGGCGGTTGTTTTCAATAACGTCCCGGCGCACGAAATCCCGGGTGATTTCATGAGGTCGCTGGATTTCTTTGTGCGGGAGCAGGGCGGTGGATTTTTGATGGCAGGCGGGAAACGCTCGTTTGGTTCGGGTGGGTATTTCCAATCCGAGATCGACGAGCTCTTACCCATCTCGATGGAGCTGAAATCTGAGCACCGCAAGCTGGCGGTGGCGCTGGCGATCGTGATGGACAGATCCGGCTCCATGGGAATGGGCGTGGCCGGTGGGAAGACCAAGATGGATCTTGCGAACTCCGGGGCGGTCTCTGCAACGAACCTGCTGGGAATGATGGATCAAATCACGGTCTTCGCGGTGGATAGCGAGCCGACGAAAGTGGTGAAGCTCACGTCGGTGGGCGGGCAGCAGAAGGAGATCAGTCGGAAGATCACACGGATTAGCTCCGGCGGCGGGGGGATTTATGTTTATACGGGGCTGAAGGCGGCATGGGAGGAATTGCGCAAATCGCAAGCGGGCACGCGGCACGTGATCCTTTTCACCGATACCCAGGATACCGAGGAACCAGGGGCTTATAAGAAACTGATAGCGGAAATGACCAAGGAGGGGGCGACGATTTCGGTGATCGGACTGGGCACGGACAAGGACGTGGATGCGGAACTCTGCCGGGACATTGCGAAGCTGGGCAACGGACGGATCTTCTTTTCTGATAGGCCGATGGACATCCCGCAAATCTTCGCGCAGGAGACGGTGACCATCGCGAGATCTGCTTTCCTAGATGAGCCGGTGGGGGCGCTGGCATCCGGGCGATGGGGTGAAATTTCCCCGAAGCCGCTGGACTGGATGAAGGAGCTGGGCGGCTACAATCTCTCGTATGCACGGAAGGGTTCGACCGTTTCCTTGGTGAGCACGGATGAGTATGTTGCTCCTCTTGTAGCGCACGCGCGACGTGGGCTTGGGAGGACGGCGGCGGTTTCGTTTCCGTTGGGCGGAGAGTTTTCCGAAGGAGTGAGGAAATGGGACGGCTACGGGGATTTTATGCAGACCATGGGTCGCTTCTTGATGGGGCAGGACATGCCTCCGGGGATCGCGATCCGGCACAAGGTGGAGGGCACGCGTCTGAATCTGGATCTGCTCTATGATGCGGAGCAATGGGGCGAGCGCCTGAGCAAGGATCCGCCGACTGTGCGCCTTCAGGACAGTGCTGGCGGGCCGGTGTATGAATTACCATGGCGGCGTATCGCTCCGGGACATTTCTCCCTGAGTAGGGATCTAGATGAGGGTAGTGTGGTAAAAGGCGCGATCCGTGTGGGGGATAACGCGCTGGGATTTGGGCCGGTGAGTGTGGGGTCTAGCGTCGAGTGGGCGTTCGAGCCGGAGAGGCTTGCGGAGCTGAGATCCGTTTCCCATCAGACGAACGGGCGGGAGCTTCTTAATCTGGAAGAGGCGTGGAAACGCCCTCCGTATGTGGCGGCAAATTCGTTGAGCGTGCCGTTGGGAATTTCGCTTGTGCTGCTTGTTTTGTTGGATGCTCTGATCACGAGAACAGGCTGGAAATTGCCGGAATTCGTGAAGTGGGAGAAGAGGGTGAAGGTTAAGAAAGTGAAGGCGCCTAAGCCTGTGGTGGCGAAGGTGGAAGTCGCTGAGAAGAAAGAAGGCACGCCGGCTGAAGCAATCGCTCCTTCTGCGCGCCGCTCGCGATTCCAGAAGGCGAAGGATAGGAAGTAGGAGTCGAAGACCGGTGCCTGGCGGCACAGCTTATCGATTCCTAGAAGATCCCGAGATTGATATCGTCAGAGTCGGGGCCCTCGAAATGCTCGGAGACGAACTCCTGCCATGTCTTCTGGCTTTCTGGGGAGAGGGAGGCGGTGATGGTGGCTACACATCCCGAGCACATGAGCAGGGGTAGCGCTCCGTCGATGAGGGAGCCGTCCTGGCGGAAATGAGCGGAGAGGGTGAAGCCCTCCGTTTTCTCGCGCGGGATGCGGCAGGCGACGCAGTTGTCCAGGCGTTGCTCGGGCTTCTCCAGTGCCATCCAGTCGAGAAGGCGCTGTTCCCAGTCGATGTTGGTTTCCAAGAAATCGCGGATGGCGGCTTTGGAGGGATCGCTGAAACGGTTCGAGACACTGTCCCGGCACTTTTCACAGACCGCGTATTCCATGATGCACTCAGAGCGGTGGTAGTGCTTGTTGACTACCCAAGAATCCGCCGCGAGGGGCAGGAGTTGGGTGCAGACTTTGCAAGTCTCGAAGGGTCTGTCGGTTTCGAGGGAATTGAACCACTGCTGCAGCTTTGACATGGGTTGAGGATGGGGTTTTCTGTGAGATTTGGCAACTGGGAGTTGGGATAAGGCTTGGGTTGAGGCTTGGGTTGAGGCTTGGGTTGAGGCTTGGGTTGAGGCTTGGGTTGAGG
>CAJJBR010000113.1 GCA_905182475.1 Akkermansiaceae bacterium
AATTCCAATTCCAATTCCAATTCCAAAATTCAAAATTCAAAATTTCAATTCTTAAACCCGTAGCCAAAATTCCGTAATCTCAGCCACAAGGAATGCTATCCGTGTTCATCCGCGGTTCTCTTCTATTGAAGAAACCTATCGCCCTAACCCATTCTCCCGTTTAGTAAACTCTCCAGAAACTCATGAAAACTCAATCCAGCAAAACCGAAGCCGAGCTCCTCGACATCGCCGAAACCAAAGGCCCCCTCGGTAAAGTAGCTATCTATACAAGACTTTCCGGCCCCGGCTGGCTGCAAGGTGCGATCACCCTCGGAGGTGGCTCACTCGCAGGTGCGCTCTATCTCGGAGTCATCGCCGGGTTCAGCCTCATGTGGCTCCAACCGCTCGCGATGATCTGCGGCATCATTATGCTTGCCGCCATCGCATACGTCACACTTTCCACCGGAGAGCGTCCCTTCGGCCTCATCAACCGCCAGCTTTCACCCGTCCTCGGATGGGCATGGCTGATCGCCACGGTTATGGCGAACATCGTCTGGTGCATGCCGCAGTTCAATCTCGCCCGTGCCGCCCTCCAGCAAAACCTCTTTCCCTCTATTGGTGACAGCCACCTATCCACCGGAATCATCTGCGTGATCCTCTTCGTCGTCGCCTTCGCGATCAACGTGCTCTACGAATCCGAGAGCGGTAAAGGGGTCAAAATCTTCGACCGTATCATCAAGGTATTGGTCGGGCTGATCGTCCTCTCGTTTTTCGCCGTCATCATCACCCTGACCACCTCCGGCACCCTCGACTGGGGAGCGATCTTCAAGGGACTCATCCCCGCCCCGTCACTTCTTTTCTCCCCTTCCGCGGACTTCAAAGATCTCATCGCCGCCTCCTCGAATCCCGAATGGTGGACACAGAAAATCGTCAGCGACCAACGAGACATCATCATCACCGCCTTTGGAACCGCCGTCGGCATCAACATGACTTGGCTGCTTCCCTACTCGCTCCTTAAAAAGAAATGGGCGAAACGTGAACGTGGCCTCGCCATCTTCGATCTCTCGCTCGGCCTCTTCATCCCCTTTTTCCTCGCCACCTCATGCGTCGTCATCGCAGCCGCTTCCCAGTTCCATGCTTCCACCAAAGACGTATTCGATGACAAAGGCGGCCCCATCCCGCAATTCGTGGGCGATTACGACAAGAACCTCTCAGGCCTCCTTGAGAAAACGCCTGTCGCCGGAGCGATCCGCGAGGACAAGTCCATCGACTACTCACTCATTTCGGAACCCGACCGCAAGCTCGCGGGAATGCTTCTCAAACGCGACAACTTCCAGCTCGCCACCACCCTCGAGCCGCTCGCTGGCCCTGTCATTTCCCAGAAAATCTTCGGCTTCGGAGTTCTCGGGATGGCAGTCTCCACCATTATCATCCTCATGCTGATGAACGGACTCGCCTTCCAGGAACTTTTCGGAAAACCGGGAAACAAAGCCGTCCATTTCTTCGGATGCACGGTCTCGGGCGTGGCAGGAGCAGCAGGTCCGTTCATCTGGACAGGTGGAGCAGCCGCCGCTCTCGCAGTTCCCACCTCCGTGATTGGCGGTTCCCTCATCCCCATCGCTTACTTCACCTTCCTCCTCATGATGAACTCGAAGAAAGTCCTCGGGGATGCAAAGCCCACTGGTGTCAGCGCCGTCATTTGGAATATCCTCATGATCTTCGCCACCAGCATCGCGACCTTCGGTTCCGTCTGGATTCTTTCCGGAAAAGGCACTTTGGGGATAATTGGAATCGTCATCCTGGCCGCCCTCTTCGTCATTGGAACGATTGGGTTCTTCAGTAAATCCAAGGCCACCGCCTAGATTCACGACTCGACGCGCAACGCAGCTATTGAGAAAAAGCGTCGAGCTTTCTGACCCTACGCGACCATCAGAAGCCTTTTTCTCAAGACCTTAAAAATCCCCATCCGTCAGATTAAGGTTTTCAGGACACTAGCGGTTGCCTGCCGCTTCCCTCAAGAAATCCGGACGGAGGTCAGGCTCAGACTTCCTTCCAGCCAACGTAGCAAACGATGATCCGCCCAAAAACGGAGCAGGAACATAAATCCGCGATTGCGGAGTTCACACGCACCCTAGGCTCGGAGCATCCGTCTACACTCTCTGCCCGGAACAACCTCGCGAACTATCTCTTTTCCACCGGCAAACACGCTCACGCGGAAAAGGAACACCGCTCCGTTCTAGCCCTGCGCGAACGGGTTCTTGGTTCCGAAGACTCAGCGACCCTCTCCAGCGCCTTCAACCTCGCCGCCACTCTCTGGGAAACTCGCAAGGACGACGAAGCCCTGAAATTGGGAAGAACGTCCCTGACTGGCCGTATCAAAACGCTAGGAGATGACCACCCCGAGACCAAAGCCGCCCGCAGGTTCGTCGAAGCGATGGAAGCAATGCTATGAAATCCGGTAATTGAAAAAATCTCCTATCGCCACCGCAACTATCCCAACGTCTGCCACCTCGGTGATCGTGGTAATATTGAAATCACCGGCAATCGAGGGTTCCGATCCCGACTGGAAAGCCATCGCTATAGATGACAGGAAAAAGAATTTCCCAAAAGGGGGATCCTACGTCTCCAATTTCTTTTCGGGAGACATCCGCTTCGTCATCGGTGAGCACTGTGGCACCCTCAAACCAGGCGGCTCTTATGGTGATGAAATGCCGAAAAAGCGCGACAATTTCAACATGACTCCGGTTGTAGTCCAGTTCCTCCACGAGGGAAAATGGATCATAGCGAACGAAAGCGCCCTGCGTTTCCTCCCGCAAGTGCGTTTCCTTGTTTTCGCCTTCGTCGATCCAGCATCGGGACGCCCGCGAACCATGAGTTTCCGGGATCTGAAGCCTTTGAAATGACCCCCTACCCTTTTTCCCGGGGAATAAAGATCCCCTCCCTTGCGATCTGCCTGCCATCCAAGGGAAAATCTCCTTTGCCCTCGAGCACACGCCTTGAGATGTGGAAGCATTTCCATGCGCGGGCTATGCGAACTTCCTTTCGCGGACCGCTCATGCGGGTGGCGAGGTGCTGAAAGTGACGAACTGGATTGCCTAGAAAACCTTGGTTGCCGTCGGCGGATTTTTCCAAAATCCACTTCAAAGCAGCGTAAGGCCAAGGCCACTCGATAAGGATTGCTTCATCTCTCCGCAGGTCGGCGGAAAGGGCTTTGTTTAACTGGAGCAATGCCTGAGCCGGCTTTCCCTCCAACCAATGCCCTTGGGCGAAGCGGAGGGCGTCGAGATAAAACCCCGCTCCTCTTTCTAATCCGTGACGTTTCGCGGTTTTACCATCGTATTCCGGGAGATAGGGGCAGGGCGTCATCGGCATCCAGAAAACACGCCATTCCACAATGAATCCAGACCGGAAAATATTTTCGCCCCTGAGACCAGAATGAAGCGGAGCGACATAGACAGGAGCTATTCGCGACGTGCCCGCAGGGGATCGCCGGGGGCGAGATCAAACCTGAGACCTGAGCCCGAAGAATCCGATCCGTGTTTATCCACGCTATTTGACGAAATATTTGATTATCAAGTCCGTCTATGTCCGCTGCGCTTCGATTGTGGCTGAAAAACACTCCCCTAGAAAATTGACATCTTTTTCGAACGTGGCGGTTCAAAACTCCCCCACATCAGCCGATGAAGCCACAGTAGAAATGTCCTTGCCCACCGGCGGAGAAACGGAAACGCTGCCGCCTGTATGAGCAATCGTCTTGAAGGAAAAGTTCTCGTCGCCCAAGGAGGCGGCCCCACCCCGGTCATCAACCAGAGTATCGTCGGAGTAGCCTTAGAGGCACGGAAATTCTCCCAGGTCACCTCCATCTACGGAGCGGTTCACGGTGTCTCCGGAATCATCAACGAAGATTTCGTCGATCTCACCCGGGAAACGACCCACAACCTTGAGCAAGTGGCCGGCACACCATCCTCCGGCCTCCTATCCACTCGCGACAAGCCCGATGAAGAATACTGCGCGCGCATGTTCGAGGTGATGAAAGCTCACAACATCCGCTACTTCTTCTACGTCGGCGGAAACGACTCCTCGGACACCGTCCGCATCGTCAACGAGCAGGCGGCCGCGGAAGGCTACGAGCTGCGCGCCATCCACATCCCCAAGACCATCGACAACGACCTTGAGGAAAACGATCACTGCCCAGGCTTTGGTTCCGCAGCCCGTTTCGTCGCCCAGGCATTCATGGGAGTAAATCTCGACAACCGAGCACTCCGCGGTGTTTACATCGGTTGTGTGATGGGTCGCCACGCTGGCTTCCTTACCGCTGCCTCTGCACTTGCACAGAAATACGTCGATGACGGCCCGCACCTCGTTTACGTGCCGGAACGCCATTTCGATACCGACCAACTCCTTGCCGACGTGGATCGCGTCTATTCCAAGCACGGCCTCTGCACCATTGCCGTTTCCGAAGGGATTTCCGACAAAGAAGGCACCCCGATGATCGTGAAGCTTCTCGGAAAGGAAGAACGCGACTCCCACGGAAACGTCCAGCTCTCCGGCACCGGCGCACTCGGTGACCTCCTCGCCGACTCGATCCGCGACGGACTAAAAATCAAGCGCGTCCGTTCCGATACTTTCGGCTACCTCCAACGCTCCTTCATGGGCATCCAGTCGGACCGCGACGCTAGCGAAGCACGCGAAGTGGGCGAGAAAGCTGTCCAGTTCGCAATGTGGGACAACGTTGATGGATCGGTCGCCATCAAGCGCCCGGTGCTCGACTACTCGGTGGACTACGAGCTGGTGGATATCAATAAAGTCGCAGGCAAGACCCGCCACATGCCAGATAACTTCATTAATGAAGCAGGCAACGGAGTCACCCAAGACTTCCACAACTACTGCCGCCCGCTGCTTGGATCCAATCTTCCTGAGCCGCACCGCCTCCGCGCACCGAAAGTGACTAAGGTTCTCAACGTGTAGAGATCCCCATATCGCAATACTGTTTCCCTAGAGCCGCCGGTCAATCCGGCGGCTTCTTTATTTCTTCTCGGGTGCCTTGGGCTGAGGCAAGACCGCTTTCCAATCGCGGTGAAGCTTGTATTTAACCTCTCCCTGCAACTGTCCGATCAGTTTTCTTCCCTCTCTCGTCTCGACTGACTGGATGGTATCGAAGTCCATACGAAGGACTACCGGGTGCAGGAGGGAAAACCAGATGCGACCTTTCTCGATGGTAATCTCGGATACGATTGTCTGGCCCTTTTCGTTCTCTACTACATCAGGAACGATCGCTCCCTCAACCTCGAAAACACCGCACGAGTGCCCGTGGACTCCCTCCATCCCCTTGAAAACCATTGTAAGAGATCCCTTTTTCGAATCGTCGAACGCAAGAACCAAGCTTTCGTTCGCGAGACGAGTTGGATCCCCAATCTTCATCGGTTTTTTTCCAAACCAACGCGGACGTAACAACAGGCCGTTGGCCACAAGGGTTCCACCCAAAGTCCCCTCAATATTCTTACCCCACACCATAGTGGAAAACTCTTTCGTAGGCAGAGCTTTCCATACTTTTCCTTTGTAATTGAACTCCAGCACTTTGCCCACCAGTCGATCCACGATCTTTCCTAGCCCAGCACTTTTTTGCTCCGGATCTCCAGAGCTAGCCTTCTCCCCCGATTTCAACAGTTCCAACTTTTCCGCTGCGGAAAAAACCCATTGCTTGGACTTGTCCCGCATGGTCACTCTCACGGCACGCCCCGCCATTTCAATCTCCATGACCTCGTCCTCCCGCAGCGAAATAGTCGCCGACACATCGTGGAATTCGGATTCCCCCGCAACTCTCACTTTCTTGTATTTCACCACCTCGGTGGTCACCACCTTGAGATGCGGAGGCGCTTTGAGATATCTTCGAAAGGCGTAACTATCCCCTTCTTTTTCACAAGCGTCTGGAGCTCTGGATCGATCTCGAGGCTGAGATGATCTTCTTCCTCCATGAAGTTCACAAAACTGGCACCCAAAACTTTTTCCGGAACCTCGATCCAGCCTAGCTTTTTGGCGACCAGCTTCCCAGCATCGTAGAGCAGCACCATACAGCCGAGGACAGCGAGGTAAAAAAGCACTGAAAGAATCTGTTTTACAGACTTACTCATGAATCGAAAATCGTTCTAAGAGGATGATAGTCAAGAATTTTGTATATTGACACCTCTTTTCCCATCAAAGGTAAAAAAGCAAAAGCCTCCGGCAGAACGAACTGCCGGAGGCTTGGGAAAAATCGGGATGGTATCCGGTTTACTGGCCTTGTGGAACGGGAACTGGGAAGCTGCCACCTGCCGGAGCGGGAGGTGCTGCCTTGATCTCTACAAGTTCGAGTTCAAAAATAAGCGCAGTATTCGGAGCGATCTCCGCGCTGCGGCGCTCGGCACCGTAGGCAAGATTGCTTGGAATGAAGAGCTTCCATTTCGCACCGACGGGCATCGTGGTGATTGCTTCTTTGAGGCCGGGGATCACCTGGAGGGTCATCGGGACCGGGCTGCCTTCAGGAGACGCGTCGAACTCGGTGCCGTCGATAAGCGTGCGCTTGTAGTTCACCATGAACTGCTTGGAAGGATCGCCTTTCTTTGGCTCCTTGTATTTCTCTTTGCCGCCTTTTTCGAGAACCTCGTATTGGAGGCCGCTGTCGTTGGTGGTAACGCCTTCGCGCTTCGCGTTCTCTTCAAGGAATTTCTTCCCTGCTGCGAGGTTCGCATCTGCTGCCTCTTTTTCACGCTCCTGTAGGACTGTGCCGAGGGCAGCCATTGCTGCCTGCAGCTTTTCATCAGCGACTTCCGGCTTATCGCCTTTCACTGCTGCGGTGAAGCCTTTGATGAAAACCTCCATCTCAAGATCCTCGATCTTCACACCGTAACGACCGAACTCTTGGGCGAAATTTCCTCCGGAGCGATATCCAAGGGCGTAGGACGAATCAGATTTCGTGGCGGCCGGATCGGCTGCTGGTGCTTCGGTGGTTCCAGCTTCTTTAGCTGGCTCTTCTTTCGGTGTATCCTGGGCGATAGCATATCCCGTGGCAGCGAGGGCAACCAAGCTGATACGTGCGGCACTGTTGTATAGTGATTTTCTCATATTTTATTGAAATGTCCGCGCACATTAGGAGCGACTCACTACCCTGTCCAGAAAGGCTTTTTGACTTTTTTTTTAACATCCCCACGGCCACTCTAGGCCAATTTCAGACTCAGCGTTTACCTCTGAGAAAATCCACAAACGTCCCGATATCTGGCAGATTCACCGCCATTTCCCCATCCGTCACCGTGAAGACAACTCTGGAGTTGTCTTGTCATTCGCCACCACATTCATCAGGCAAGTTCCCGTAGCTAGTTTCTTCTTATCCATCGTGGCATCCAGCTTCACCTCTGCTGTTTCTTGCGCAAATACAACTGACAGAATACCCAACCACAGTAACGCCAGAATTATATTTATGACCTTCTAATAACCTATTATCAGCCCCTACTGACGAAGCGATAACCCATCTTCCTTGGAGTTTCAAATTTAGCGATTAGAGTCCCCCCACATGCCAGCCCTTTCCCCGGAAAACCTTGTCGACCCCAGTTCCTCCGACGAAATTCTAGACGCCTTCCTTACCTATCTGGAGACCACCGGAACCACCCCCTACGACCACCAGGAAGAAGCAATTCTCGAGCTTTTCGCGGGAAACAACGTCATTCTCAACACCCCCACCGGCTCGGGAAAATCACTCGTAGCCCTCGCCCTTCAGTTCCGCGCCATCTGCCAGAAGCGCCGCTCCTACTACACCGTCCCGATCAAGGCGCTTGCCAACGAGAAATTCCTCTCCCTCTGCAATACCTTCGGCCCCGAAAACGTCGGAATGATCACCGGCGATGCCACGGTCAATCCCTCCGCCCCCGTCATCTGCTGCACCGCCGAGATCCTCGCCAATCTCGCCCTCCGCGACGGCGCAGCCTCCCCCGTGGACGACGTAATCATGGACGAGTTCCACTACTACTCGGATCACGAGCGCGGCGTCGCATGGCAACTCCCCCTCCTCACCCTGCCGAATGTCCGATTTCTCCTCATGTCCGCCACCATCGGCGATACCGAATTTTTTCAGCAGGAAATCACAAACCTAACCGGCACTACTACCGTCCTAGTAAAATCCGAAGACCGCCCAGTCCCCCTTGAGTTCGACTACTCCACCATCGCTCTAGAGGAAAAAATCGAGGAACTCGTCACAGCCAACCGCGCCCCCATTTACCTCGTCCACTTTTCTCAACTCGCCTGCGCAAAAACCGCCCAGGACCTCATGAGCCGAAACTTCTGCTCAAAGGAGGAAAAAGAACAAATCGCGGAACTCCTCGTGGATGCCGATTTCCGCTCTCCCTACGGAAAGGAAATCAAAAAACTCCTCCGCCACGGCCTTGGAATCCACCACGCCGGCCTTCTCCCGAAATACCGAACCCTCGTCGAGAAGCTCGCCCAAAAAGGCCTACTGAAAGTCATCTGCGGCACCGATACTCTAGGCGTCGGCGTCAACGTTCCCATCCGAACCGTCGTCTTCACCCAACTTTTCAAATACGGTGGCCAGTCCACCAAGACCCTCGCCGTCCGTGACTTCAAACAGATCGCCGGCCGTGCAGGACGTCGCGGCTTCGACGATATCGGCTACGTCGTCGCCCAAGCCCCACCACACGTCATCGACAACATCAAGGCCGAGGCCAAAGCCGCAGCAAAAGGCGGAAAATCCAAAGCAGTCAAAAAGAAACCACCAGAGAGAGGCTTCGTAAACTGGGACGAAAACACCTTCCGAAAACTCATCGACTCCCCTTCAGAAAAACTCTCCTCCAGCTTCGTCATGCGCCACGGAATGCTCCTCAACGTCCTCTCACGACGTGATGAAGACGGCTGCGAAGCCCTCCGAAAAATCATCCGCAACTCCCACGAAACCCCTTCCAAGAAAGCAGCCCTCCGCATACGTGCCTTCGAACTCTTCCGCGGTCTTGTCGAAGGAAACATCCTGACAATCATCCCCAAAGACGACCGCACCACGCCCGCCAAGATCAAACTCAACATCGACCTCCAGGAAGACTTCACCCTAAACCAAGCCCTCGCCACCTACCTCATCGAGGCCATCCCGCAGCTCGACCGCGAAGACCCCACCTACCCGCTCAACGTCATTTCCTTAGCTGAGGCAATCGTCGAAGACCCCTCCCAAGTCATCCGCAAACAGGTTGATAAAGCCAAGGACAAGCTCGTCGCGCAAATGAAAGCCGACGGAGTGGAATACGACGCCCGGATGGATGCGTTGGAGCAAGTCGAGCATCCAAAACCTGGCAAGGAATTCATCTACGCAACCTACAACGAATTCGTCCTCACAAACCCGTGGGCAAAGGAGGCTTCCGTCCGCCCAAAGTCCATCGCACGCGAGATGTTCGAAGATTACTCCTCCTTCGAGGACTACATCAAAACCTACGGCCTCGAAAAATCCGAAGCCATCCTCCTCCGCCACCTTTCCGAAGTCTATAAAATCCTCGCTCAGACCGTCCCCCCCGCCCTCAAAACCGAAGAACTCGTGGAAGCTGAAAACTTCTTCGGCGAGATACTCCGCACCACCGACTCCTCCATCATCGACGAATGGGAAAAACTACGAAACCCCGACTTCACGCCTGAAGAAAAACCTGCTGCCGAGAAAAAACCTATCCCCTTCACCCGCAACAAATCCGCCCTCACCCAAGCCACCCGCACTACGATCCTGAACTTCATCAAACTCCTCTCCCAAAACAATCCCACCCAAGCCCTCCAGGAAATCCCCTCCTCCGATCTTACCCCCGCCGATCTTACCACCTTCCTCAACCAATTCTACGAGACCCAAGGCCTCATCCGCCTCGATCCCGAAGCGCGAAACAAAAAGCACACCACCATCGAGGAAATCCCCGAAAAGAAAATTTGGATCATCCACCAAACCCTAATCGACCAAGAAGACCTAAACGACCACACCGCAACCTTCGAACTAGACCTCACAGCCACCGACGAGCAAAGCAAACCCACACTAAGCCTAATCTCCATCCAACCAATCTCCTAAGAAACACCCGTCCCCAGCTCTCCAATTGAAGTTTCGAATTTTAAGCTTAAATTTTCCATCATGCGAAATCCCGCCCCAATCATCGCCACCGCCATCCTCGGCGCACTGATCCTTCTTCTCATTCTTCGTCCTTCGAAGACCGCTCCGAAGGCGCCCACCCTGCCCGAACCGCCTTCCATCGCCCTTTCCCTACTAGCCGAAGCTCCCGATTGGAAAACCCTCAATCAATACCAACACACCATCACCCGCAGCGATTTCGAGAAACTCCTCACAGAAATTTTCACCACTGACGATACCTGGAAGCAATTCATCACCATCCACGAAGACTACACCCAAGTCCTCACCTCCAGCGATCCAGCCGAGCTCCCCTTCATCCTGAATTTCGCGACTCCGGAAAAAACGCTTCACTCCCCAAGCCACTGGCAGGCCACCGAAACCCTTCCCATCCCTCCAGCGGCAAAGCCCCTCACTAGCCTCCACATCGCCATCGATCCCGGTCACCTCGGCGGGGAGTGGGCGAAGATCGAGGAACGCTGGTTCCAAATTGGCAACGACAAGCCCGTCACCGAAGGCGACATGACTCTCTACGTCGCAAAACTCCTCAAACCCATGCTTGAGAAACTCGGAGCAAAAGTTTCACTCGTCCGCTCCACCACCGATCCCGTCACGCCACTCCGCCCCAACACCTTGTCAAACCTCGCAGTCGAACAATCCCCATCCGATCCGGCGTCCCAGCAAAAACTCGCCGAAAAACTATTCTACCGCACCGCCGAGATCCGCGCCCGCGCTGAGATCGTGAACAACACCCTCAAACCCGACCTAGTCCTTTGTCTCCACTTTAATGCCGAGGGCTGGGGCGACCCGACCCAGCCTACCCTCATACCGCGCACCCATTTCCACATTCTCCTAAACGGAGCCTACACCGGAGATGAAGTCCGCCTCGCCGACCAACGCTTCGCCATGCTTAAAAAACTCCTCCAGCGCACCCATTCAGAGGAAGCGCTCATCGGTAGCACCGTATCCAGCACCTTCGCTGGAATTTCCAAGCTCCCCGCCTACACCTATCCTGCCAATGGCGGAAACGTCCGCCCCATCGAAGGCAACCCCTATCTCTACGCCCGCAACCTCCTCGCAAACCGGCTCTACGACTGCCCCGTCATCTACATGGAACCCTACGTCATGAACTCCACCTACGACTACGCCCGCATCCAGGCCGGAGACTACAAGGGCACCAAGGAAATCAACGGCGAACAGCTCCCCTCAATTTTCCAAGAATACGCAACAGCACTTGCAGCCGGCCTCGCGAAACACTACGGAAGAACGCACTAAATTCAAAATCAGAAATCCGAAACGAAAAAGCATCCGTGCACTTCCTCGGAATCCGGGTTCAGTTTCATCTCCCATCCATCAGTCTTCCGTTTAGAATTTAGAATTTAGAATTTTCCCTATGACACTCCTCGTACTCTACGTCCTCCTCGCAATCTGCGTATCCTTCCTCTGCTCCATCCTTGAGGCCACACTCCTCACGATCACCCCCTCATCGATTAATCGGGCAAAGGAAAAAGGCCTCCCGTGGGGCGACCGGATGGATAAACTCAAAGAGGACATCGACCGCCCGCTCTCAGCCATCCTGACCCTCAACACCATCGCCCACACCATGGGCGCTGCGGGAGCCGGGGCGCAGTATGCACAGATCAGCGGAAACAAGGGGGAGGCAATCTTCGCCGGCGCTTTAACTCTGGCCATCCTTATCTTCACAGAAATTATTCCAAAAACCATCGGAGCTCGTTTCGCAAACGGACTAGCCCCCACTACATCCATCTTCCTAAATTTCCTCGTTACCGTACTCAAGCCCCTCGTCCTTGCATCGAAATCGATCACCGGACTCATCGCCCCAAACGCCTCCGCTCCAGACCACTCCGAGCACCGGGAGGAAATCCTCGCCATGGCGCGCATCGGTCACGAATCCGGTTCCCTGCGAGAAAGGGAAAGCCAGTTCGTCCAGAACCTCATCCAGCTCAATGCGATGAAGGTCTCCGACATCATGACGCCACGTCCTGTCATTTTTTCCCTACCCCAATCCACTCCCCTACCCGAGTTTGCAGCACTGATCGAAAACAAGCCTTTCACACGCATCCCCACCTACGACAAGGGCACCGATGACTTCACAGGCTTCATCATCCGTGGCGAAGCCCTCCTCGCCCACCTTAAAGATCACTACGACACAGGCAACCTTACGGACGTCCTGCACCCGATCGCCATCACTGCAGAATACACACCGGTCGATACCCTCTTCCAACGCTTCATCGCCGAGCGCCACCATATCATGCTCGTCACCAACGAATTCGGCACCACCGTTGGCCTCGTTACCCTCGAAGACATTATCGAGACCATCTTTGGAATCGAAATTCTCGATGAATCCGACAAACACCCCGACCTCCAGCATCACGCCCGCAACCTCTGGCAGGAACGAGCCAAAAAAATGGGTATCGACATCGAGCAGTAGCAACGGCTGCTATTTCCCTCCGTTCATTCGGGGGGTCTCATTGAAGCG
>CAJJBR010000114.1 GCA_905182475.1 Akkermansiaceae bacterium
ACACATAAATGCAAACTCTAACGAGCTCGCACTTGCTGCTTAATTGACGGCAACGCCGATTCCCCGATGTCTGTTAAGGGAGGAAGCGAAACTTAGCAGACTGGATGGTGAGCCGGGGAACCGGGCATGCCATCGAGACTAAACAGGCTCCTAGGAAACACAACGCGGCGGGTCGGCCCAGCGTTTCCGAAACACCAGATGATCCGCTAAACGTGTAGACGCCTTCGCAGATGGCGTTCCGGACAGGGGTTCGACTCCCCTCGCCTCCACCAGCCTTCGCCAAGGCTACGGCTGGCAAGCCAGCTGCTTGACTGACGTGGCCTTGGCGAAGGCTGCCCGCCGAAGCCTTCGCGACCTTCGTAGCCTTGGCAAAGTAGGTGGCGAAGGAGGGCTTACGCGTCCAAACAACCCTCCAACTCCGGCGCAACAAGATGCACTTCGTCTACCTCATCCGAAGCATCTCCATTCCACTCCAAACCTACATCGGCCTGACCGCCGACCTAAAAGCCCGCCTCAAAAAGCACAACGAAGGCGCCCCCCCCCACACCGCGAAGTTCAAACCCTGGAAGCTGGTTACCTACTTCGCGTTCTCCACCCGCGAGCAGGCAGAGGCCTTCGAGACCTATCTCAAATCCGGTTCCGTCCGTGCCTTCGCGTCCAAGCGTCTCTGGTAGCCTTCCGCCTTCGCGGAAGCTGCAGGCGAACATGTCGGTTGGCCTGTCGATGACTTCGAGTGCTACTTGTTCACAGGACGGTAGTGCGCTCCTCGTCCCTTTCCTCGGAGCTCGGCGTAACCGTTCTCGATCAGCTCGGTGAACTTGTCTTTCAGCGTATGGCGGTTCGCTCCGAGTGCCTCGGCTGCATCGCTGACCGAGAGGGTTTTCCGTTCTTCAAGTAGCTTGTGTAAGCGTTCCGCCAGAGGCGACAAGTTGCCCGGGACGACGTTGTCATTCGGTTGTCCAGTGGGCGGTGCCAAGCGGTCCCGCAGGCCTCCGATCTGTGATCTCAGTGCCCGCAGAAAAAAAAGGATCCACGGTTCCCAATCGGTTTCCTTCTGAAACGAAGTTTGGGTGCGCCGCAGGGCAAGGTAGTAGGCCTCCTTGTTGTGCTCGATGACGCTTTCGAGTGAGGTATAGGATGCGTAGGCATAGCCAGCCCGGAGCAGCATTAGATTCGTCAGGACACGCGAGAGCCTTCCGTTGCCATCCTAGAACGGATGGATGGCGAGGAACACGACGTTAAACACGGCGATTCGAAGCAAAGGGTGCAGGATCGGGTCAGCTTCTTCCTTCACATACCAACTCAGGAGCTTTTCCATCAGCATGGGAGTCTCGAATGGTGTCTCCGTTTCGAACACGATTCCCACCTGCTTTCCTTCCGTATCGAAGGCCGCGACATGGTTGTCGAGGGTCTTCCATTGGCCTCTATGTCGCTCATCCTTGTGGCTGTAGCGTAGGAGGTCTCGATGCAGTTGAAGCAGGATGCTCTCAGCCACCCGGAGATCCGGCCATGCGGATTGAATCGATTCCATCACGTAGGCGTAGCCAGCGACTTCCTGTTCGTCGCGGGATTGGAAGGACTCCTTGCCTAGGTTGCCGACGAGCTTCTCGACCTCGCCATCGCTGAGCTTCGCTCCTTCGATTCGAGTGGATGACCCAGCGCTTTCGATCGTGGCTGGCGATGCGCCGGAGAGACCGCAGGGTTTCTGGCCCGATGTCTCCAAGCCCACGCCACTCACCCTTGAATTCATCCATGGCGGCGATCAAGGTCAGCATCTCATTGGTCGGTAGAATCTCCGGTGGAAGCGGAATGCGCATGCGGGAACTTACCTCCAAATCCCCCAAAGCCATCCAATTACCTCCATTCTCATCCAATTATTGGAACGGTGGAGTGCTAAGTCGTTCTGGGCGAAAGTGCGTGCAGCATCGAACACCCCGGTGAAGGGAGGGACGAAACATGCGCGCAATTTATGCAGGACGATCAGAACCTCACCAGAGGATGATGATTTATTCATCATCCAATCTTAGCAAGACGGGAATCGTCCGCAGCGGTTACCCGCCGGAAACGAGCCGCCGCCGTATCATATCCAAGGCAGATTGGGAGGCGGAGTCTTTGAAATCTTCTCGGTTGCGGGGGTGGTAGATCTTCCGGGCGATTGTTTCACCATCCTTACTAGCGAGGGCGAGCCATGCGGTGCCGGCAGGTTTGTCCTCGGTGCCACCGGTGGGGCCAGCTATGCCGGTGACGGAGATTGCGAGGTCGGCGTTGCTTTCTTTCAAAGCTCCTTCCGCCATGGCGCGGGCGGTTTCCTCGCTGACGGCGCCGTGGGTGGCGATGGTCTCGGCGGGGACGTGGATCTGGCCGATCTTGGCTTCGTTCGCGTAGGTGACCCAACCGTGGGTGAACGCCTCGGAGGCTCCGGGGACGTTTGTCAGGCGATGGGCGATGAGGCCGCCGGTGCAGCTTTCGGCGGTGGCGAGTTTCAGTTCTTTTTCCCGTAGGAGGCGGATGACAGTTGCTTCGTGGGATGAGCCGTCGGCGCTGATGAGGTATTCTGAAAACTTCTTCAGGACAAGTGATCGGGCGGCGGCAATTTGTTCGTCATTTCCGATGAGGCGGAGGTCCACCTCACCCATGCGTGCGCAGTAGCCGTATTCAAAACCTGGCATGGCGGCGAGTTCGTCGTCGATGCCGTGATGGAAATCGCTTTCCCCTATGCCAGTGAATTTAAGTTCGCAGACCCCGGGAATGTCCTCAACGCCAGAGAGGGCGCGGAGGCGTGGGGCGACCTCTTCGTGGAACATCGGATAGAGCTCCCGCGGCGGGCCGGGAAGGAGGAATACAGCGCAAGAGGAGCGGCTATTAATCCGTGGAGGAAGGTAGAGACCGGGGGCAGTACCGTTCGGATTCGGTAGCACATCGGCGCCGACGGGAACTTGAGCCTGGCGGAGATTTACCTCGACCATGGGCATATTGCGGATGGCGAAAAAGTCTGACAAGGTGCGAAGTGCTTGCTCGTCCTGATGGAGTTCCAGGCCGAGGGTTTCTGCGACGATCTCGCGGGTGAGGTCATCGCTGGTGGGGCCGAGACCGCCGGTAACGATGATGGCGTCGGCGCGAACCACCATTTCCTCGAAAGCCTCACGGATCGCATCGCCGTCAGGCACGGTGGCCTGCCGGGCGACGCGCAGCCCCATCGTGAAAAGCTGGCGACCGAACCAGCCGCCATGGGTATTGAGGGTGTTACCGAGGAGTAGCTCGGTGCCGGTATTTAGGACTTCGATTCTCAAAACTTTAAATTCTAAATTTCAAACTTCAATGAAGAGTTAGGGATGTGGGGAAGAGCAACCGCAATGGACGCGGATTTACTTGTGAAGTTATAACTGTGAGGATCCTGGCTCAACTTTCTTCCTTGAAAGTTGAGTTTTGAAATTTGAATTTTATTCCCAAAGATAGGATTTCTCGGAGGCGACGATTTTACCATCGACCAAAAGGTCCGTCTTCCATGCGAGGACGCGACCATCATCGAAGTAGTCATCACCTATGACTGCGAATTCCTCTTTGCCATCGGGCGATCCTTGGGATATCTGGCGGGTCATCGTCTTCACGCGACTGCCGCTGCCGCCCTGTTGGTAACGGAAGACGATTTTGCGATCCGATCCGGAGGATTCAGGGAGGCTCCAGAGGATGGTGTAATACTGGCCGAGCTTGGCCTTCCTCTCCTCAAGACTTACCGCTCCGTAGAGGCGGCGGAGCTTTTCCTGCCGGACCATTGGATCCCCGTTGCCAGTGGCACCTTGATCTCTGAGAATGTATTGCTTGACGACGAGTTGTTGTTTTTCCCCGGCACATCCAGCAAGGAGGCATACGGCGAAGAGGCAGAAGAGGCAGAAGAGAGCGGGGATTTTCATGATTGGGTTTAGTTGGATTCCGTAGCGAGGCGATTTTTGATACGAGCGAGGACGTCCTCGTAGGCTTCCATGACGCCGCCGAGATCGCGGCGGAAGCGGTCTTTGTCCATTTTTTCACCGGTCTTGGCGTCCCACAGGCGGCAGCCGTCCGGGCTGATCTCGTCTGCTAGGACAATGGTTGAAGGATCGCTCTGAAGGCGGCCGAATTCGAGTTTGAAGTCGACTAGCATGAGTCCGACCTCTGAGAAAAACTCGGTCAGGATTTCGTTCACCTTGAGTGCGGATTCGCGGAGGTGGGCGAGGTCTTCGGGAGTGGCGAGTTTCATCTCCCGGATGTAGTCGTCGTTGATGAGAGGGTCGCCGAGTTCATCGCTCTTGTAGGAAAATTCGATGATGGGCTTGGAAAATGCGAGTCCTTCCTCCATCCCGGTGCGTTTGCAAAAGCTGCCTGCGGAAACATTGCGGACGATGACCTCGACCATGAGGATCTCGACACGCTTTACCTCGACATTGATATCATCGATCTGGCGGACGAAATGGGTAGGGATGCCGACTTTTTCCAGATACTCGTAGATGAGGGTGCTAATGGCGTTGTTCAGGCGGCCTTTGCTCTCGAAGGTTGCTTTCTTTTCCCCGTTGAATGCGGTGGCGTCATTCTTGAACTCCATACGCAATGTGGACGGATCTTCTGTTTCCCACAGGCGCTTTGCTTTCCCCTCATATATTGGCTGCATGACCTGTGGTAAATTTTCCGGAGAATGCGGTCAAGCTTCCTCAGCAGCGCTCCAGCCAATTTTGTGCACCGTATTTCCTTTTCACCAGCTCCGCGACACGCCTCTCATCCACGAAAATCTCCTCTTCAGACCAGCTTTTCGCGAGGCTCTCGGTGAAAATTTCCCCACGGAGTCTCCAATCCCCTCCGGCGCACAGAACCGAACCCTGATGAAGTAGGCCGAATTTTCCACGCCGTTGGGCGGCTCCAGCGAGCTTGGTGCCCGTGCCGTCCTCGACATCATACTCCACGGGATTTTCAAAACACGACCCGCTGTCTTCTCCTCCCCCGGTAGAGAGCGAAACAGTTCCCACCTCGTCCCTCAAAACCCGAACAAGCACCTCGTGAATCTGTCGGTAGCTCTCACCACCTTTGAGCTCCGCAACAGCATGTCCCTTCGGCACGATCAGGCTGTAAGTCCAGTCCTCCGAGTGATCCACCGTCCCCCCGCCCGTCCAGCGCCGCACCCACTCCAAGCCCGGCATGCGGTCTCGCGCTTCCTGCAGATTCCCGAAATAGCCGAGACTCCCCCACTTCCCATCCCATCCATAAATACGCAGCAACGGCCTTTCGCGGATCCCCAGCAGCCACTCGTCAACTGCCATCGCCTCGGGTCCAGCTCTCGCCACCGGATCAAACCACACTTCAAGTTCCTCGAAAATCATCACAGAAGACTGATGGGCATGCTAAAAATGTCGAGCTTGCGGAACTTTCCAACCCTTCGCAGCGGGGGCTTTCCCGTTAATTTACAGGCATCAAGGAAGCTCCATCGTTAGACCTTAAAAAAAAAACGCAAAAACGCAAAAAAGGTATTGCACGCCCGCCGCGCTCTCCATAGCGTCCCGCCCCACCCGAACGGGATGGAGCGGTAGCTCAGTTGGTTAGAGCGCCAGCCTGTCACGTTGGAGGTCGCGGGTTCAAGTCCCGTCCGCTCCGCCATCCCCGTTCGAGTTGACCCCGCCATCGGCATTTAAAAGCCAATCGGCGGGGTTTTTCTTTATAGATTTAGTGCCTTCGGGTAAGTAAGGTCTTCCTTGAGATTAAAATTTAGAATTTAAAGTTTATGCCCACCGTAGCAATCGTAGGTCGCCCGAACGTCGGAAAATCGGCACTCTTCAACCGTCTCGCAGGACGGAAAATTTCCATCGTCCACGATCAGCCTGGCGTCACGCGAGACCGAATCGCCGCGCCCTGCACGATCACTGGACACCCATGCACGCTTATCGATACCGGCGGTATCGGTGCCACATTGGATGACGGATTCGGCGAGCAGGTCGCCATGGAGGCGGATATCGCCATGGAGACGGCAGATCTCATCCTTTTCCTAGTAGACGCCCAAGAAGGACTCACACCAGTCGACCAAGCACTGGCGCAAAAGCTGCGCAAAGCGAAACCTCACGTCCTCCTCGTCCTGAACAAGGTGGATCACGATAAACACGAGGCCGCCTTCTCCGAATTCACACAGCTCGGATTTGAAGACACCATCTTCGTTTCCGCAGAGCACGGACGGAATTTCTCCGAACTCATCGATATGATGGACGAGACCCTCGAGCCTCTGGCCACCGAGGATGCGGAGATCATGGAAGTAGTCGAACAGGTGGGCATCAAGCTGGCCATCATCGGCCGCCCAAATGCCGGGAAATCGTCTCTAATTAATAAGATTCTCAAGGATGAGCGCACCATCGTTTCCAGCATCGCAGGAACCACCCGTGATGCGGTCGATCTGCCCTATTCCTTCAATGGTGAAAATTTCACCCTCATTGATACCGCCGGTCTCCGCCCGCGTGGCAAACGCGACAACTCCGTCGAAGTCTTCTCCGCTATCCGTTCGGAAAAAGCCATCCGCCGCTCCGATCTCTGCATCCTCGTCATCGATCTTGCTGCTGGCGTCACTGCACAGGACAGAAAGATCGCGCAGCTCATCCTTGAGGAGAAAAAGCCCTGCCTCGTCGTCCTGAACAAGTTCGACCTCTATCACCCGGGAGCTGATTACAAGGAACGCGTCGCCGAGGCAGAAGACCATGTGAAACGCGAGCTTTTCTTCCTTTCCTACGCCCCCTTCGTCGCCTGTTCCGCGAAAACCGGAGACTCCACTGATCACGTCCTAAAGAAGGCCATCGCCATCAAGAATAGCGCGCAAGAAATCCCTGGCACCGGTAAGCTCAACCGCATCCTCCAGGCTGCCATGTTGAAGAACGCGCCACCGACCGATAGCAAGACGAAGCGCGTGAAACTCTACTACGCCACCGCTGCGGTGAACGAGAAATACACGGTCATCCCCGTCCCAACCATCGTGCTCTTCGTCAATGACAAGCACCTGATGAGAGACTCATACCTGGCATATCTCACCAACCAGTTCCGCGAGGCGCACCCCGCTCCGGGCATCCCCGTCATCTTCTCCACCCGCTCCCGCAAACGCCGAGAATGGGAGCCTCCGAAGAAGAAAAACAAGGGGCACTGACTTCCGAAACTTTCAATTCTATACTTTATACCCCAATGAGCATGGAATGCCCACTTTGCACCATGGATGAGATTCTCGTCCTGGCCGACCACAACGAATGCGTCACCTGTGGCCACGAATGGAAGCCGGAAGCTCCGCCGGAGGATGAAGCCCCGGAAGAACGGATCGTAAAAGATGCCCATGGCAACGTCCTAGAGAACGGAGATATCGTCGCCATGATCAAGGATCTAAAACTCAAGGGCACCTCCGAGGTTTTGAAAACCGGCACCAAGTCCAAGCCTATCCGGCTACGTGATGGCGACCATGAAATCGACTGCAAGATGAACGGCCTCTCCATCGCCCTCAAAGCGATGTATGTGAAGAAGGTCATGAGCTAGACAACAAACCGTGTCCTCTGGAGAACCCGCCAAAAATCTGGAGAATTACCTCCACGAGGCTATCCCTCTTTCCGCGCTGATGGGGATATTGGTAGACGAATGCGCAGAAGGTGGCGTCATTTCGGAGAATGGAAACGATTGCGTCCATTTCACGGGCGAATTCGTCGCCATCACTCAGATGTAGGGATTTCCAGCATCAGATTTTATGACTCCTCTAAATATCCTCTACCAGGACGAATACCTCGTCGCCATCGACAAGCCGGCAGGAATGCTCGTCCACCCCGGGCGCGATGTGGAGGGACCGGAATGGATCGCCATGAAGCGGCTGCGAGATCAGCTCGAAATGCATATCTTTACGATTCATCGCTTGGATCGCCCTACCACTGGCGTCCTTCTATTCGCCTTGGACAAGAAGAGCTCCGGCCTGACCCAGCAAGCCTTCGAGCAGAGGAAAGTCACAAAGACCTATCACGCCATCGTGTGCGGAAAAACTCCGGAGCAATGGGAATGCGAGATCCCTCTCCAAGCAGACTCTGGGGATAAAACACTTTCTGCGCAAACATCGTTCCAGCGCTTGGCCGTCACGCCTGAGGCAGCATTCCCTGCCGATCCAGCTCTGGTCTTATCTCTACTCAGAGCCGCTCCTACAACCGGGCGTTTTCACCAGATTCGTCGCCATCTACTGGAAGCCGGCTACCCGATTGTGGGGGATTTCCGATACGCAGGTATCGAACGCAGCTTGGAGCTGGGGAAAATTCTTGGAACAGACACACGCATGCTACTTCAGGCAAAAAAGCTCGAACTACTACATCCGCATACGGGCGAACCGTTAAAAATCGAAGCCCCTACCGATCCGGAATTCACCAAGTGCTTCCCCGGGATCAGTCCATAAACCGGAGTCTATTGCCTACTTGCCCGCACCGGACTTATTATTGGCAGCTTCTTCCGCTGCCAGCTCCTGCTCGAATTCGATTTCTTCCTGGGTCATACCAGCAAGTCTTTCCGCTTCGATCGCAGCAACCTCCGCAGCCTCATCTTCTGCCTGCTTGACTAGGAGCTGCTCGGCCTTCGCCTCGTCGCGGGCAAATTTCTTATCGAGTTTCTTCTGCTCCCGCTCGCGGCGCTTGTGATCTTTTGAAGGTGTAAAAGCCATGGATACGTCTTTCGGTGTGTATTTGGGTGGCTTCTTCCACTTCGTCGGGAAGCGGTGAAAGCCGGGAGGGAGCGCAATACAGTTGAATCGCAAGACAGAGCAACAAAAAACCGGAACACCACTTTCAGGCTCTACCTTTTTGTGAATTTTTACGGATAATCAATCGATCAGATAACAACAGCAGCTCTGCGCCTTAAAACCAACCCTCCGTTTCGAATTTCATGCTTGGAATTTAGCGCTTTCCCCCCTCATCTTCCCCCGCACACGACCATGCCTTGGCTTCTTCTCATACTCCCTCTTCTGGCCGCCGTTTCGAACCAGCTGTTTCTGCGTAAAATCGGAATAGCACACTGGGTTTCCACCGCATCGGCTGCCGCTACGTTTGTCATCGCAATCCTTTGCCTAGGAAAGACCGATTCCCTTTCCTTCCCATGGGCCACAGCCGGCTCCTTGCAAATCGATATCGGCATCACCCTCGACAAGCTTTCCACCGGAATGATGATTGTGGTGACGGGTGTTGGCCTGCTGGTTCACATCTTCTCCCTCGCCTACATGAAGGACGATTCCGCAAAGGCTCGTTACTTCACCGGCCTAGCACTCTTCATGTTCTCGATGACAGGTATCGTCCTCGCATCGAATTTCATCATGACCTTCATCTTCTGGGAGCTGGTCGGCCTCAGCTCCTACCTGCTCATCGGTCACTGGTATGAAAAGGACACCGCCGCAGACGCTGCGAAAAAGGCCTTCCTCACCAACCGCATCGGCGACTTCGGCTTCATGATCGGCATCCTGATGCTGTGGGGCATCACCGGGACACTCACCTTTGAAGGCATGAACCAATGGGCGGAAAGCGGCGGTATCGCCACTGTCTCCGCCGGTGTTCTCGGCGCCGCCCTACTCTGTGTCTTCTGCGGTGCTGTCGGCAAATCCGCTCAGCTTCCCCTTCATATCTGGCTGCCGGATGCGATGGAAGGCCCGACCCCTGTCTCCGCCCTCATCCACGCCGCCACCATGGTCGCGGCAGGTGTTTACATGCTTTTCCGCGTCCAGTTCTCCATTGGAGCGGATGCCTTCGAAGGCTTCTCAGGAACCACCATCGCATGGATAGGAGCCATTACTGCACTGATAGCCGCGCTGATGGCGACCCAGCAGGATGATATCAAACGCGTTCTTGCCTACTCCACCCTCTCGCAGCTTGGTTATATGGTGATGGCCGTCGGCCTCCTCGCCGGAGAGGCGGCAATGTTCCACCTTTTCACTCACGCGTGGTTTAAAGCGCTGCTTTTCCTCGGCTCCGGCGCGATCATCTTCGCCTGCCACCACGAGCAGAATATGTGGAAAATGGGCGGTCTGCTGAAAAAAATGCCGATCACCGCGATCACCTTCGCCATCGGCACGGCAGCGCTGATGGCAGTTCCTTTTACTTCCGGGTTTTTCTCGAAAGAGCAGATTCTCGAAGCCGCACATGATAAAAACCAGTATCTCTTCTGGATCGCAGCAGCCGTCGCAGTTCTGACCCCTTTCTACATGACTCGCGCTTTCGTAATTACTTTCCTCGGGAAGAACCGCACGGAAAACGCGGAGCACGCCAAAGAGGTCGGCCCGCTGATGTCTCTTCCTCTAATCGCTCTGGCAGTGATGGGGCTGATCGCAGGTTTCCCTTTCATCGCATCGAAACTGGCACCTGCCTACATCGCTCCTGAGGGCGGACATCTGATCCACTTCGGCTTTGTCACTTTCCTCTCCATAGGCGCACTGATTGTGGGCGTGGTCGGCGGTTTCGTAATCTACAACGGAAAGGAAAAGGATCCGATCTCCATCCCCCTCTTCAAGAACCGCTTCTACCTCGATGCAATCTACGAGAAGGGTATCGTCAAATACCTCCAAGACGGCGTTGCTACCATCGTCCACTTCTTCGACGAGATCCTGATCAACGGCATCCTCGTCGGTGGACTCACCCGCCTCGCGGAATCCACCGGAAACCTTTTCCGCAAAGCACAGTCCGGCAATCTCCAAGCATACGCCTTCACCTTCGGCCTCGGTGTCCTGCTGCTGATCTACTTCACCGTGTTTTACCGATAGGGAGAGGAACCGTGGTTTAGAAACCACGCAACCCAAGATTGAAGCCCAGTCTTCCGAAGCCGTTGCAGACGCGGTTTCTAAACCACTGTTCCTTTCTGCTTACGCAGGAAGAGTTCGACACGGTTGCACCGCAGTCACTTGCCGACTAAACTCCACGCGCCATGGTAACCCGTTTCGCCCCCAGCCCCACCGGTGAGCTTCACCTTGGGCACGCATATGCAGCGAAGGCGGCGCATGATCTGGCGAAAGAGAAAGGCGGCCTTTTCCTACTCCGCCATGAGGACATCGATTCCAGCCGCGTCCGTGAGGAATACTACGGATTAATCGAGACCGATCTAAAATGGCTGGAACTGAACTGGGATGGCACGCCCCTCCGCCAGACCGACCGCCTGGATGCCTACGCGGATGCATTGAAAAAACTAGGAGACCTCGGCCTCACCTACCCCTGTTTCTGCACACGGAAGGACATCCAGCAGGAGCTGAGGCGAATGCACGCCGCTCCCCACAGTCACGAGGCGCAGGTTTATCCCGGCACCTGCAGAGCGCTCAATCCTGAACAGGCGGCGCAACGCATCGCGGACGGAGAACCCCACGCCTGGCGGCTCGATTCCTCAAAAGCCGCGCGACTGCACGGCACACTACATTTCAACGATCTGGAGCACGGGGAGACCAAAGTCGATGAAACTGTGAACGGCGATGTCGTCCTCGCCCGCAAGGACATCGATGTCGCATACCATCTCGCCGTAGTCGTGGACGACGACTTCCAAGGGGTCACCCATGTTACCCGTGGCGAAGATCTTTTCTCAGCCACCCACGTCCAGCGCCAGCTCCAGGCAGTGCTAGCATACCGCGAGCCGGTCTATCTTCACCACGAACTCGTCAAAGACGAAAACGGCAGACGCCTAGCCAAGCGCGATCACGCGCGATCCATCCGCTCGCTACGGGAAAAGGGACTCAGCCCGCAGGAAGTAATCGCCATGACCGGTTACGTCTCCTAGGATTAGTAATTCCGCCGCTATAAACGAAACCCTTTATCAATCGCCCGTAGACATCATTTGGGAGTGCGGCACCAGCAGAGACCACCAGTCTTCCCTGAGTGGGGAAGGTGATGCCGATCCCGACGATAGCGTCCGGAGGAAACTGCTCAGCTTCTCTACGGTTCAAGAAACCCTAACATTAAGGCTTTGTCACAATCCACGCTCGGCACTTCCGCACTGCTCTCAGCGCAGTGCATTCACGAGCAATCGCGACTTCGCTACCATACGCATCATGGAGGGCTCCGAGGTCAGGGCTTTCACATCATCGAGCTTCACCCAGCGGAGATCGTGTGATTCATCGCTTACGGTGTATTCGAGCGAGCCGTTTGCACGCAGCACATAACGGACATCGTAGTGGAGATGCTCCGGCTCCCCTTTCCTCTCGGGAATTGGATGGATGTCGACATCAAAAATCCCCTCGGCTATATGGGTGAAGTCGTGAAGTCCGGATTCTTCCACCGCCTCCGTCATCGCGACGGAAAGGACATCGCTTTCACCATCCGCATGGCCACCAAGTTGTAACCAACGGTCGAGCTTGCGGTGATGGGTGAGCAGCACTTCGGAGCCATCCGCATTCAGCACCCACGCGGAACCAGTGATATGACCTATCGCCAGCGAGCGCTCGAAGCAATCGGGCTCCTTCTCCACAAACGCCGTGAAGCGAGTGATCACATCCGCCTCCTCTGGATGCCGGAGGGCATATTCCCTGATCTGGGCGATGAGAGGCTGGCGGTGCATGCGCGGAACCTTGCCGGGAAGCTCCGGAAAGGCAAGGCCGGGGTAGGCTTTCGGAAACAAGATGAGAAACCGACTTGAAAGGCCATCCGCAGCAATCCAGCATCCACGTGATGATTCACTTCCGATTTCTGCCCCCCAAAATCCTGCTAGCTCTTCTGCTCATCGCATTCGCTCCAATAACGCCAGTAAATATCCCAGTTCATGCAGGTGTCGGTTCCGCGCCAGTCCGGCCAAAGCACCTTCGGGATCCTTATCCAGCCAATGTAGAAAGAGCACCTGTATATCTTGATCTGGGCGTTCTTTTCGCAACGCGGCACGGACTGCTGCGGGGTCAACCGTGCCACCCATCCTGTCGGCCTGTGCGATGTACCGATCGAGGTCATCGTTTCTCTCCTGCGGCCATTTCGCCATTTCCTTCCGATTTTTCTCAAGGAACTCCGCCATGGTGGCGGGTTCGGTTTCACTTGCTGGATCCGGTTCCCGAAGCCTTGCCAATTTAGCGTCAATCCACGCCCCGGCCTGACTTGCCGCATCCGGCCTGACCTGTTTCCGGGCAACTTCCATCGGCTGCGACTCATCCGCCGCTGGTTCGCCACACATACCATTCCAGATCAGAATTCCGAGTAGAAGCGCAACTCCATGAGTGGCTTTCGGAATCCAGCGAGGACAGGCGTCTGACGAATGGTGATTCAAGAGGAATTAGCCTGAACCATGACGTATATCTCTGCGGCGTCAATTCACCGTGTGAAGCAGGGTGTCCTTTCGACGAATCGAAGAGCTTCGAGTGCAAGGGAAATAGCTACAAGCGGGCAGTTCTCACGCATTTCTCCGGCAGGGTTCTGCCACGAGCCATCGATGAGCCTGGACTCGTTAAGCTGTGAACGGATGGATGGAAGTAGGCAGCTCAACCCCAGGTCGAGAACGGCGGTGGCGGAAATACTACGGGCGGCGTAGTAGACGAGATCGCGCGGGGAACTGGATGATCCCGCAGCGCTCCATTTGAAGGCCTTGAGCCAATCGCGTGCCGCAGCGATCCGCTGTGAATCTTCGGCAGTGGGCATAAAAAGGAGGCAACGCAGGCCGTCGGCGGTGGCGGCGGCATAGGAAACAAAGCGCATCTGGCGATTGCTATCGGCACCCGCCTGCCCGGCCTTGTTACGAGTGGGGTCGAGCGGCATCTGGAAGAAGCCACCATCGTCGAAGTCCGGATCTCCGGAGTTATGGTTTTGGCAGGTTCGAAGGAAAGGAATAGCCAGCTCGATGGTGTCTTCATGAGTGCCAGCGGCGAGGAAGGTATCGACGTAGAGTCCGATTTTCGACTGAAGCTGGGTGTCGCGCACGCTGGTGACGTAGAGGCTGTCGGCATCGGCTTTGGCGATCTCACGGAGGAGAAAGTCAGCGGCGCGAGTGGTGACGGCGGAGTAATCGCCATTTTCTAGCTTGGCACCGGAGCGGAGGAAGCATTGGAGAACGATGGAGGTATTTCCAATGTCCGAGGGATCGGCCACGTTGTCACCTACGACTCTACCACCCTGCTTGCCAGAAATGTTGGTGCGCCAACCGCCGCCCTGTCCCCAACCACCATCGGCGTTTTGGGTCTTGGCGAGCCAGGCGAGGCCTTGGTTTGCCACAGGCCCGAGTGGACGGGGCGGCGAGGGAGCGGGTATCGTCTGGGGAGCAGCTTCATCAGCCTGTGGTTTCTCCTCTGCTGTGGGCGAAATGGATGGTTCGGCGTAGGCGCAGGCGAACCCCAGAACGAGTGAGGTGAGGATGGAATGAATCTTCATGGTTTTTAAGTGTTTCGAATTTGGCTGAAGACGGGTGCCGTTTTGTGAGCGTGAACTCCGTCTTACTGCTTATTAGAACCTCAAATCGCCGGATACTTAGTAAAAGGGGTGTGAATTCGATTCCGACCATGACTTCGGCAGCCTGCAATACAGAGGAATGGAATCCTGATTCACCCAGGCTGATGTCGCGCAACCAAGCAACGAAAAAGCCGCGCCGGGAGATCCCGACGCGGCTTGTGATTTACCGAATGGCACGGCGGTTAAAAACCGCCGCCACGGTTACTTTTTCTTGGCTACTTTTTTTGCGGCCTTCTTGGCTGTTTTCTTTTTCGCTTTCTTGGCGGCTGGCTTCGGAGCGGAGCCGTCTGCGATTGCTGCCTGTGCGGCGGCGAGGCGAGCAACCGGCACGCGGTATGGCGAGCAGGAAACGTAAGCGAGGCCGAGCTTGTGGCAGAAGGTCACGGAATCCGGATCACCACCGTGCTCACCGCAGATGCCGAGCTTGATGTCAGGTTTGGTCTTGCGGCCTTTTTCGACAGCGATTTCCATGAGTTGGCCAACACCTGTGGTGTCGAGCGATGCGAATGGATTTTTCGGATAGATGTCGTTTTCCTGGTAGCTATTGAGGAACGATCCCATGTCGTCGCGGCTGACGCCGAGTGCGGTCTGGGTGAGGTCGTTGGTGCCGAAGGAGAAGAACTCCGCATGCTCGGCGATCTCGTCTGCAGTAAGAGCACCGCGTGGGACTTCGATCATGGTGCCAACAAGGTAGTTGAACTTGACGTCCTTCTTCTCCTTCACCTCAGCGGCGACGCGGTGGATAATCTCCACCTGGAGTTCAAGTTCGCGGGCGTAGCCAACGAGAGGAACCATGACTTCAGGCTTCACAGGGATACCTTTTTTCACGCACTGAGCGGCGGCCTCGAAAATCGCACGCGCCTGCATTTCTGCGATTTCCGGGTAGGAAATTGCAAGACGGCAACCGCGGTGGCCGAGCATTGGGTTGGACTCGTGAAGCTCCGTCACGCGCTGGTGGAGATCCTCGTAAGTAACGTCCATTTTCTTCGCAAGATCCTTCTGTTGCTCCTCGGAGTGAGGAAGGAATTCGTGGAGTGGCGGATCCAGAAGACGGATCGTGGCAGGCTTGCCTGCAAGTGCCTTGAAGATGCCGAAGAAATCCTTGCGCTGGTGCGGAAGGAGTTTTCTGAGAGCGGCTTTGCGAGCCTTCTCGGTGCGTGCAAGAATCATCTCACGCATCGCATCGATACGCTCGCCTTCGAAGAACATGTGCTCGGTGCGGGTAAGGCCAATGCCTTCCGCGCCGAACGCGATCGCTGTTTTCACCTGCTCGGGTGAGTCGGCATTGGTGCGGACACCCATCTTGGTAGATTTTGCGCACCAGCCCATGAGCTGTGTGAAGTTTTTGAACTTCTCAGTCGCTTGGGAGACTTTGTTGTTGCTCACAAGACCGGTGATGATCTCGGAAGGCTCGGTGGCGAGTTCGCCACCATAAACGGTTCCGGCGGTTCCGTCGATGGAGAGGTAATCCCCTTCTTTGTAAGTGTTGCCACCTGCTTTGACGGTTTTCTTGTGGTAATCGACTTCGACACCGGAGGCACCGCAGACGCAGACTTTGCCCATTTGACGGGCGACGAGTGCTGCGTGGGAGGAAACTCCGCCCTTTGCAGTAAGGATACCTTCCGCAGCGATCATGCCGCGAAGGTCTTCCGGGGAAGTTTCCACGCGAACGAGGAGAACTTTCTCACCACGTTGGGCGGCTGCCTCAGCGCGATCCGCGTTGAGGTAAATTTTTCCGGAAGCTGCACCGGGACCTGCTGGAAGGCCCTTGGCGATAATGGTTTGCTTCTTGGCTTCGTTGATATCGAAAACAGGGGCAAGCAGCGCATCGAGTTGATCAGCAGGGTTGCGCATGACGGCAGTCTGCCAATCGATGAGTTTTTCTTTCACCATATCGGCAGCGAACTTGAGTCCAGCCGCGGCGGTGCGTTTTCCGTTACGGGTCTGAAGCATGAAGAGCTTGCCTTCCTGGATGGTGAACTCGACGTCCTGCACATCGCAGAAATGCTTCTCAAGGATCTTGCGGACTTTCATCAGCTCCTTGAATGCTGCCGGGAGGGCTGTTGCCATACCTGCAACTGCATCCGGTGTGCGGACACCGGCGACCACGTCTTCGCCCTGTGCGTTCACGAGGAACTCACCGTAAAGAACGTTTTCTCCGTTCGCAGGGTTACGAGTGAATGCAACACCGGAACCGGAGTCATCACCAGTGTTTCCGAAGACCATAGCCTGGATGTTTACAGCGGTGCCCCATGCTGCAGGGATGCTATATTTGCGGCGGTAAACGATCGCGCGGTCGTTCATCCATGAGCCGAAGACTGCGCCGGACGCACCTTCGAGTTGCTCCCAAGGATCTTCCGGGAAGCCTTGGCCAGTGCGATCGAGGACGAGCTTCTTGAAGAGCGCGACCATCTCTTTGTTGTCCTCTGCGGTGAGTTCGGAATCGACAATGTCTTTCCCGTATTTCTCATGCTTGTAATCCTCGATGGTTTGTTCGAACGGCTCGTGATCTTCCTCAGGAGTTTTCTGCACGCCGAGAACGACGTCGCCATACATCTGGATGAAACGGCGGTAGCAGTCCCACGCAAAGCGTTCGTTGTCGGTGGCCTTCGCAAGAGCTGCGACGGTCTTATCGTTGAGGCCGAGGTTGAGGACGGTGTCCATCATGCCCGGCATGGAGTCGCGTGCGCCGGAGCGAACCGCGAGAAGAAGTGGGAAGCCTTTTGCATCGCCGAACTTGTAGCCCATGATTTTTTCCATGTTGGCCACGCCTGCTTCCATTTGGGAGCGAAGGACTTTCGGGTAGCTATTCTTGTGATCGTAGTAGTAGGAGCAGACTTCGGTGGTGATCGTGAAGCCGGCAGGAACCGGGAGGCCGATGCGAGTCATCTCGGCGAGGTTCGCACCCTTACCGCCGAGGAGCTCCTTCATCTTACCATGGCCGTCTGCTTTTCCTGCGCCCCAAGTGTAGACATACTTGATTGCTTTTGCGGAGGATTTCTTCGCAGCGGATTTCTTAGCGGCCGGTTTTTTGGCTGCTGTTTTCTTCTTGGTTGCCATCGTGTTTATTATTGTCGAGTTGCTGCCGCTTCAGGTTATTTTTCGAGAGGGGTATCCCCTGTATCTTGAGCGGGCGCGGCAGGCTATCAGGAGCGGGTTACCTGTCAATCGGTCAGTTGAATGAATTACAAAGGGGAATTCGGATCGAAAATCCCGTGACACCCAACTCGATCGCTACGGAATCCGTAGTAGTTCAATCATCGTGCGAGGCAGCCTACCGAACCGCTGCGGCAACGGCAGCAGCAACCTCGGGTGATAGTGCGGAGGGAAGAATATACTCCGGTGTAGGATCCGCTACCGAATCCGCGATAGCTTTGGCAGTTGCGAGTTTCATACGGTCGGTGATGCGGGGAGCTCTTGCATCGATCGCTCCACGAAAGATTCCGGGAAACGCGAGGACGTTGTTCACTTGGTTCGGAAAATCACTCCGTCCCGTGGCGACCAATGCGGCGCCGCCGGCAAGAGCTTCGTCCGGCATGATTTCTGGTACCGGATTTGCTAGAGCGAAAACAATTGGATCGGGAGCCATCGTCCGGACATCATCCGCGCTCAACAACCCTCCCCTGCTCACTCCGATAAACACGTCCGCACCTGTGAGGATTTCTTTCAGGGTCCCGATCTTTCCATTCGGATTGCTGTAGTCGAGGATCGCCTCTTTCACTGGCCCAAGATCGGTGCGCCCCCGATGGATCGCACCTTTCGAATCACAGACAATCACTTCACCGACCATCGTACAGACTCCAGGTTGCAGATTGATGCAGCGCAGCAGGCGGACGATTGCCCTTCCGGCCGCCCCAGCAGCGGAGATAACCACACGCAGGTTCGAAAAATCTTTCCCCGTGGCTTTCACCGCATTCAACAAACCAGCGAGCAGGACGATGGCCGTTCCATACTGGTCATCGTGCATCACGCGGATACCAAGATCCTGGAGGCGGTCTTCGATTTCAAAACAACGAGGCGCGCTGATGTCCTCGATATTAATCCCGGCGAATCCCGGCGCGATCGCACGAATCGCAGCAACGATTGCATCGGGTTCACGGACATCGAGACAAATCGGCCAGCCGTCGATTCCAGCTAGTGCTTTAAAAAGCGCACACTTCCCTTCCATCACAGGCATTGCAGCACGTGGACCGATATCTCCCAGCCCCAGCACAGCTGACCCGTCCGTGACGACTGCTACGGCGTTTCCTGCAACAGTAAGTGCGCGTAGTTCATCGGGATCCTTGTGGATTGCTTCTCAAACGGCTCCCACGCCCGGAGTATAGGCAAGGCTTAAATCGTCGCTTGTAAACAGCGGCACCTTCAACGAGATCCCGATTTTCCCAACAGCTTCCGATGGAGTTCAATACTGCGGGAACCAAGGGAGGATTCGTTTTTTCCATCTATTCACATTAGCGTAAATACTCTTTGTAAGACAAGGAGCGATCCAAGCTCGTATGGGATAAAGAAAAACCCCGGTGGCGTTTCGGCCAACCGGGGTTTTGTGATCCTTTCGGATTACGCGGAGACCACGTCTTCCTCGTCGTCGAGCATTTCAGGCTCTTCGACTACGGGTTCCGGTTCCTCGACGGTAAACTCGAATTCCGAATCACGGCAAAGATGATCTCACTGATATTCTCATCTACGGGGATGGTTGGTTTAAGACCAGACTCGATCAGGAGCGAAAGCTGATTCAGGACACAGCAACCGATTGGATCATCTCTAGTTCCGCGCTCTTGGCTACCTTGGCAAGTCTCAGCTCGTGGGACTGTTGCAGACGCAGCCAGAATTCCGCCTCGATACCGAAGAAGCGTTCCAGGCGCAGAGCGGTATCGAGGGATATACGCTTCTTCCGGGTGGTGATTTCCGAGAGGCGGGTCGGAGGGATTCTCATGGCGGCGGCGGCGGCTTTTGTGAGGTTGCGGGCGGCGAGTTCGTCTTTGAGCAACTCGACGGCGGGGTTGAGTGGATTGGAGGTTTTCATGGTGTTATTTGTGGGTGTCTTCAATTCGGACGGGTTGGACGTCCTTTCTGAACTCGTCTTCCCAGATAAAAGTGATCCTCCACTTGGACTTGCGGGAGTCCGCAGCAATGGAGTAACGGGCAGAGCCGGAAAGCGAATGGTAATGGAGAGAAGGATCTTAACCATTCCGGTAGGCGTCTCCCCGTGGTCCGATGTAATCGACGAAAAGCACTACAATTTCATCATTCTCGCGCGGTTGCAGGATGGCACGATAGATTCCGACGCGGAGCCTATACCACCCGTCTTGTCCGGTGAGCTTACGAATGCCGGGGTGGCTCGTAATATCTGATAGCGAACCGACTTCCTCAAGGGATGCAACCATCTGAATTTGGCGGTCGCGGGGCATCCGACACAGATAACGGGTAGCCCGTCGATGCAGGGTGATCCTGCGCATCAGAGGGAGAGTTCCACTTTGAGATCCTCAAGATCAGTGAAGGCATCCGTGTTGCCTGCTTTACGATCCGCCTCCGCCTCATTGATCGCTTCGAGTTCTTCGGGGGTTGGTTCCCCATCGTCCACAAGATTCTGGATTTCCAGGAAAACGTCCCAGGGAATAATGACGGCTTCCGGATTTCCGTCATTTCCCAATACGGTCTGGTGGATGATGTTCATGGGGGTATCTTACACTTACGACGAGGTTTCGTCAGCTTCATTTTTCAGAGGTTGCCGGGCAGCAGAATGCAGCCCCTTGGGGATCCCACGGCCTGCTGCGAGACGCGGCAGCTACGCGAAAAACCCCGGACACCTTTCGGCGACCGGGGTTATGTGAATGCTTTCGCTGATTACGCGGAGACCACGTCTTCCTCGTCGTCGAGCACTTCAGGCTCTTCGACTACAGGTTCCGGTTCCTCGACGGTGAACTCGAATTCCGAATCACGATGGTGATGGAAGCCGGTTCCGGCGGGGATGAGGTGACCCATGATGACGTTTTCCTTGAAGCCGCTGAGGTAATCGATCCGACCGAGCGTTGCCGCTTCGGTAAGGACACGGGTGGTGTCCTGGAAGGATGCAGCGGAGATGAAGGAATCGGTCTCGAGGGAGGCCTTGGTGATACCGAGGAGGACAGGCTCGCCTTCGGCAGGCTTACCACCATTGGCCATGATCTCTGCGTTGACCTTCTTGAAGGTCGTGCGCTCAACCTGGTCGCCCCAGAGGAATTGGTCGGCATCGCCCGGCTCGGTGATTTTCACCTTGCGGAGCATCTGACGGACAATGACCTCGATGTGCTTGTCGTTGATTTCCACGCCTTGGACGCGGTAAACGGACTGCACTTCGTTGACGAGGTGTTCCTGGAGTTCGGTAGCGCCGCAGGCTTCGAGAAGATCTTCCGGAGACACGGGGCCTTCGGTGATCTGGTCGCCTTGTTTGATGCGGTCGCCTTCCGTGACGATGATGTGCTTGCCCATGGGGACAAGGTGATCGACGCCTTCGCCCGTTTCCGGATCGGTGACGATGACCTTCTTCTTGCCACGGACATTTCCGCCGAACGAGACATCGCCTTCGATCTTGGAAATCACGCAGGATTCCTTCGGTTTGCGGGCTTCGAAAAGCTCGGCGACTCGAGGAAGACCACCGGTGATATCCTTGGTGCGAGCGACCTTTCGTGGCGTCTTCGCGAGCTGCGTTCCTCCTGTCACTTTCTGGCCTTCCTTGACGGAAAGGTGGGCGCCGACGGGGATCGAGTAGCTGATGATAACCTCGCCGGTTTTCTCGTCCGTGATGCAAACCTGCGGGTGGAGATCCTCCTTGTGCTCGGTGACCATAGTCCCCTTCTTGCCGGTTTCCTTATCGACTTCGGATGCCACGGTGATGCCGAGGATCATGTCGCGGAATTCGATCTTACCGGGTTTCTCGGTGAGAATCGGCACGTTGTAAGGATCCCATTCGACGAAGGTAAAGCCTTTCTTGGTATCATCGCCGTCTTTGACCTTGATCACAGAACCGATGATAATCTGATGATTTTCGAGTTCGAGACCGCCCTTATCGCGGATAGAAACGGAACCGTTCTTATTGAGAACGACCCAGTTGCCATCGGAGTCTTGGACGGTGCGGAGATCCTTATAGATCACGCGACCGGAGTTCTTGGCCTTAATGGTAGGTTGTTTGAAGGTTGCCGAGGCAACACCACCGACGTGGAAGGTTCGCATGGTAAGCTGGGTTCCCGGCTCACCGATGGACTGTGCCGCGATGATGCCGACGGCTTCACCGATTTTGACCGGAAGGCCGGTCGCAAGATTGAGGCCGTAGCAGTTTGCGCAACAACCGCGATCCGCTTCACAAGTGAGAACGGAACGGATCTTGAGTTTCTCGTGACCGATTTTCTCAAGTGCGTCCGCCTGGGATTCGGAGATCACGTCATCTGGTTTGACGATCACTTCGCCAGAAACCGGATCCTTGACCTTCTCGCAGGAGACGCGGCCGTAAACACGGGTGGAGAGGGATGCGACTTCCTCGTCACCGTCGTAGATCGCTTCAACCGCGATTCCGTTGGCGGTGTTGCAGTCCTGTTGGAAAACAATCACATCCTGGGCGACGTCCACGAGCTTACGGGTCATGTATCCGGAGTCCGCTGTTTTAAGGGCGGTATCGGAGAGTCCTTTGCGGGCACCGTGGGTGGAGATGAAATATTCGAGCACCGAGAGACCTTCGCGGAAGTTCGAGGTAATAGGACGTTCGATGATCTCGCCGGAAGGCTTGGCCATCAGTCCGCGCATACCGCCGAGCTGCTTGATCTGGGATTTGTTACCACGAGCACCGGAATCGACCATCATGAAGAGAGGCGATGCCTTCTTTTTGCCTTCGTTGTGCTCGATCTTGCGATAAAGCGCGTTGGCGATGGTGTCGGTAGCCTGTGTCCAGACATCGACGACCTTCTGGTAGCGCTCGCCATTCGTGATGACACCGTTGCGATACTGCTTTGTGACTTTCTCGACCTCGGAGTATGCCTTGGCGATGGCCTCCGGTTTTTCTTCCGGGATGAGCATGTCGATAATTCCAATGGAAATACCGGATCGCATGGCTTCTTTGAAACCGAGGGTCTTGAGCTCGTCGAGAACCTCGACTGTCTTCTTCTTGCCGGAAACCTGAGTACAGCGCCAAATGATGTCGCCGATCTGTTTCTTGCCGACGGTCTTGTTATAGAAACCAATTTCGACAGGCCAGATTTCGTTGAATCGGACACGACCCGGAGTTGTTTCGATGACGCGGAGATCGCTTTCACCGTAAGGAGTATCTTTGCCGTAGTCTTGGTTGCGAATGCGGATCCAAGAATGGTAATCGATTTTCCGCGAAGCGATTGCGAACTCGACTTCCGAAGAGTTTTCGAAGAGCGGAAGGTGCTCTTTTTTCTCACGATCCGCTTGAGTCCGAAGGGTAGCCCATGTGAGGTAGTATGTTCCGAGAATGATGTCCTGGGAAGGAACCGTGATTGGACGACCGGAAGCGGGCGAGAAGATGTTGTTTGGAGCAAGCATCAGCTGGCGGCACTCCATCTGTGCTTCGATTGAAAGCGGCACATGGACAGCCATCTGGTCACCGTCGAAGTCCGCGTTATAAGCGGTACAAACGAGCGGGTGAACACGGATCGCGGATCCCTCGATAAGCTTTGGTTCGAAAGCCTGGATGGAAAGACGGTGAAGAGTAGGAGCCCGGTTCAGAAGAATCGGATGTCCTTTGGTGACTTCCGCGAGGATGTCCCATACTTCGGTGGTCTTGCGATCGATCATCTTCTTCGCGGAACGAACCGTATGGCAGTAGCCAAGCTCTTTTAGGCGACGAATGATGAACGGCTCGAACAAGGTGAGTGCCATCTTTTTCGGAAGGCCGCACTGGCCGAGTTTCAGATCCGGACCAACAACGATGACCGAACGACCGGAGTAGTCGACACGCTTACCGAGAAGATTCTGACGGAAACGACCGCCTTTGCCCTTGAGCATATCGCTGAGGGATTTGAGCGGGCGGTTGCCTGCGCCGGTGACGGCACGACCGTGGCGGCCGTTGTCGAAGAGCGCGTCAACGGCCTCCTGGAGCATGCGCTTCTCGTTCCGAATAATGACTTCCGGAGTTTTGAGAAGAAGCAGGTTCTTGAGACGGTTGTTGCGGTTAATAACGCGACGGTAGAGGTCGTTCAGGTCGGAGGTGGCGAAACGGCCGCCTTCGAGAGGGACGAGGGGACGCAGATCCGGTGGGATAACAGGGAGCACTAGCTGAATCATCCACTCAGGGCGCGTCTTGGATGCCGCGAAGCCCTGGGTGATCTTGAGACGCTTGGAGAGCTTCTTCTTGTTCTGCTTGGACTTGGTGGTTCCGAGTTCCTCCTCGAGCTCGACTGCGAGTGTCGCGAGGTCGATCTGTCTGAGGAGTTCCATGACAGCCTCTGCGCCCATCATTGCTTTGAAGGATCCGTCGCCGTAGGTGTCTTCCGCTTCACGGATTTCCACTTCGGTAAGAAGTTGGCCGACTTCGAGGGCGGTATTGCCCTGGTCGGTGACCACGTAGTCCTCGTAGTAGATGACTCGCTCGAGTTGGCGTGCGCTCATATCGAGCATCAGGCCGATGCGGGAAGGCATGCACTTGTAGAACCAGATGTGAGAAACAGGCACGGCAAGTTCGATGTGACCCATACGCTCGCGACGGACGCGGCTTAGGGTAACTTCGACGCCGCAGCGGTCGCAGACGACGCCCTTGTGTTTGATACGCTTGTATTTTCCGCAGGCGCATTCCCAGTCACGGGTAGGGCCGAAGATGCGCTCACAGAAAAGACCGCCCTTCTCCGGCTTGAATGTCCGGTAGTTGATGGTTTCAGGATTTTTTACCTCACCCTTCGACCAGCTCCGGATGATTTCCGGGGATGCGACGGTGATGGATACTTGATCAAATGCTTCGGGACGTTCGTCCACGCCAAAGATTTCGCGAAGGTTGTTATCGACACTCATGGTAGGTAGTAGTTCGGGATATGGGGTTGGTTTCGCGTTAAAAATTACAGAGTAAGATCATCAAGGGAGAAGTCGTCTCCGGATCCTGGCAACGGCGAACCGTGCGAGGTCTGCCCTTGACGACCCGGACGGACATCGAGTCCGAGAGATTGCATTTCCTTGATGAGGACGTTGAACGATTCCGGCGTGCCAGCTTCGAGATTGTTATCACCTTTGACGATTGCCTCGTAGATACGTGTGCGTCCTTGGACATCGTCGGATTTGACGGTGAGGATTTCCTGAAGGGTGTAGGCGGCTCCGTATGCTTCGAGCGCCCAGACCTCCATTTCTCCGAAACGTTGGCCACCGTATTGTGCCTTACCACCGAGCGGCTGCTGGGTGACGAGGGAGTAGGGACCGACTGCGCGGGCATGGATTTTGTCGGCGACCAAGTGGCCGAGCTTCAGCATGTAGATATCACCAACCACGATGGGGTTGTGGAAAGGCTCGCCGGTGCGACCGTCATAGAGGGTCGATTTACCGGCGGTGCTGCCGTCCTTGCCGTCGCCGATCCAGGTAAATCCGCGGGTTTCGGGTTGATTGGGCTTGCGCTCAACAGCCTTACGGCCGTCTCCGATCATTTTCACACCGTCGACCTTCTTGGCCTCGGACATGAAGTCCCAGATCGCCTGTTCTTTGATACCGTCGAAAATCGGAGTAGCAACCTTGAAGCCCAGTGCTCTGGCTGCGACGCCGAGGTGAGTCTCAAGAACCTGTCCGACGTTCATCCGGGATGGGACGCCGAGAGGGTTGAGGCAGATGTCAACGGGAGTTCCGTCGTGGAGATATGGCATGTCCTCTTCAGGAACGATGGTCGCGACAACACCTTTGTTTCCGTGGCGTCCGGCCATCTTGTCACCTACCGAGAGCTTGCGCTTGGCAGCAACGAAGACTTTCACTTCCTTGATGACTCCTGGATCGACATCGTCACCGGACTCAAGCTGGTCGAGCTTGCGTTCGCGGTCGGTATCGAGCTCCGAGAAACGGCTTTCGAAGGAGTTGATGATCTCGACGATCTTATTCCGGATCGGGGAAGGATCGATTTCGATGTGATCGTGGACGGAAGCAAGCTTGCGAAGCAGGGTCTTAGTGATCTTGCGGTTCGCAGGGATGATGATTTCACCGGTCTGGGCGTTGACCACGTCGAGAGGGATTTTCTCACCGAGCAGGATGTCGGAGAGTTTCTCTGTGAGGTCGTCGGTCAGCTTGTCGGCTTTCTTCTTGTGCTCGTCGTTGATCTTCTTGAGGTGCTTTTTCAGCTCAACTGGATCGACTTTTTCAGCACGCTTCTTAGCGTGGCCGTGTGAGGAAACTCGGACATCTTGAACAATCCCGGTGCAGCCGGATGGCACGCGCAGGGAGGTGTCTTTCACATCAGCGGCTTTCTCACCGAAGATGGCGCGCAGTAGGCGCTCTTCCGGGGCGAGTTCCGTTTCGGATTTCGGAGTGATTTTCCCGACGAGGATGTCGCCGGGTTTCACTTCTGCGCCGATGCGGATAATGCCGTCGTGGTCGAGGTTGCGGAGTGCTTCCTCACCAACATTCGGGATATCCCGGGTAATTTCCTCAGGGCCGAGTTTCGTATCGCGGGCTGCGACGTCGAATTCAGAGATGTGGATGGAGGTGTAAACATCGTCTTTAACTACGCGCTCGGAGATGACGATGGCATCCTCGAAGTTGTAGCCGTTCCAAGGCATGAAAGCTACGAGAACGTTACGACCGATAGCGAGTTCGCCGTCTTCCGTGTTCGGACCGTCTGCAAGGACAGTGCCTTTCTTGATCTTCTGGCCGACCTTGACGATGGGCTTCTGATTGATGCAGGTGCCTGCGTTGGAACGCATGAACTTACGGAGCGGGTATGCGAAGATGCCCTTCGTGAGGTTGGTCTTCACGGCCTCCGGCTCACTCAGGAACTTCTCGTCAGAAACGGGAAGCTTACCATCTGCGGTGGTGATGACGATTTCAGCGGTAGCTGCGGCAACGATGCCGTCGGCTTCGGAAACGACCACGGCGCGGGAGTCGCGGGCGGCCTTGCCTTCGAGGCCGGTTCCAACCAGTGGCGACTCGGAAACGAGAAGCGGCACACCTTGGCGCTGCATGTTCGATCCCATGAGTGCGCGGTTGGCGTCATCGTGCTCGAGGAACGGGATCAGACCCGCAGCCACGGAGACGAGTTGCTTCGGGGAAACGTCCATGTAATGCACCGCATCCGGGGTGGACTCGATGAATTCACCACGCTCACGGGCGTCGATGCGGTCGTTGTCGAACTTGCCGTTCTTGTCGATGACGTTGGATGCCTGGGCAATCAGGTAGTTTTCCTCTTGGTCAGCGGTAAGGTATTCGATCTCGTTGCTGACCTTGCCCTTCTTGACCTTACGGTAAGGAGTTTCGATGAAACCGAACTCGTTGATACGGGCATAGGTGCACATCGAGTTGATGAGACCAATGTTCGGACCTTCCGGGGTTTCGATCGGGCAAATACGGCCGTAGTGGGACGGATGAACGTCGCGGACTTCGAAGCCAGCGCGGTCGCGGTTCAGACCACCAGGTCCAAGCGCGGAGAGACGGCGCTTGTGCGTCAGCTCGGCCAGAGGGTTCGTCTGATCCATGAACTGGGAAAGCTGGGAACGACCGAAGAAGTCCCGGACAACAGCCGAAAGTGCTTTCGGGTTGATCAGCTTCTGTGGGGTCATGCCCTCGATGTTCACATCGAAAAGTGTCATGCGCTCTTTAACCAAACGCTCCGTGCGGGCAAGGCCGACGCGGCACTGGTTGGCAAGAAGTTCACCGACAGCACGCACGCGGCGTGAGCCAAGGTGATCGATATCATCGATGACACCTTCACCTTTTTTCAGCTTGAGGATATAGCGGACCGCGGCGAGGAAATCCTCGGAAACCATGATGCGCTGGTCGGAATCGACACCGATGCCAAGCTTCTGGTTGATCTTGTAACGACCGACGCGAGTGAGGTCATATTTCTTCGCATCGAAGAAGAGGCGCTTGAGAAGGGCACGTGCGTTCGAAGCGGTCGGAGGATCGCCTGGACGAAGCTTGCGGTAGATGTCTTTCAGCGCGGATTCTTCGTCTTTAGCCGGATCCTTACGGAGGGACTTAAGAAGGATTTCGTCTTCACGTCCATCAATGACTTCCAGCTTCTTGTTACCAAGCGCGAGAAGTTGTTTCACGATACCTGCGGTAAGCGGCTCGTATGCTTTCGCGATTACGAGTTCACCATCGAGGATGTCCTCGAAAGGCACCTTGTGGCCGAGTTCTCCTTCGTCGATCTTGCTGTTGAGGGCAAGGTTTTCGATGGAGTAGAAATGGCTGACGATATCGCGGTCTGTCGGGAAACCGAGGACACGGAGGAACGTTGTCGCGAGGAACTTACGACGGCGGCGGCGGCGGTCGAGGTAAACGTAGAGAAGATCATTCGTATCGAACTGGACTTCGAGCCATGAACCGCGGTCAGGAATGATGCGGAAGCTGTGGAGCATTTTCCCGTTAAGATGCTGGGAAGTTTCGAAACAGATACCTGGGGAACGGTGGAGCTGAGAAACGATAACACGTTCCGCACCGTTGATGATGAATGTTCCACGGCGAGTCATCATTGGGAGTTCACCCATGTAGACGCGCTCTTTCTTGGTGCCGGTCTCGTCCTTCAGCTTGAAGGTAACATAGAGGGCGGCGGAGAATGACTCACTGTTGCGAAGGGAGTCGAGGGAAGTGATCTTGGGATCCTCGATATCGTATGCCACGAAGTCGAGCTCGATGGCCTCGTCGTAGGACTTGATAGGGAAAACCTCACGAAAAACAGCTTGGAGGCCGGCATCGGCGCGATCGCCTGGAGAGGCGTCCTTTTGGAGGAATTCGTCGTAAGACCTGCTCTGGACTTCAATGAGGTTAGGTGGGTCAATGACCTCTTCAAATTTACCGAAATATAGACGTTCAGCCATGGTGG
>CAJJBR010000115.1 GCA_905182475.1 Akkermansiaceae bacterium
TCTGAATGGGGTCTGAATGGGGTCTGAATGGTAGGGGGCGACCGGATAATGAGCGGTTTTTCGAAGGGGCGGCGGGCTCGGGTCTGCTTTCGAGTTTGTAGAGGCTAGCGGCCGGACGAAGAATGGAGTCCACCTCGGTATACTTATGGTGAATTCATCCAGCGACAGGAATCTTACGTGTCCATGGCAGTAGCAACTACGTCTTGGATGATGATCTGTAGGGTCGTTTTTCCGCGGAAAGTATTTCTGTCGATGGTGAAGGCGATGTCCCATGGTGGATCTGGGAGTTCGTATTCGCCGCCTCCGAAAAACACGGCATCCTGCTCGTGGTAACCCTGCCGCAGCATCAGGCGGAGGTGGTTGTTTTTCATGTGGTAGGGCGGGCGGCTCAGGGAAACACCCCGCGCGACGAAAACCGGCTGCGGGTTGCTGTTTCCAAACGGGTGAAGCAGCTCGTAGCTGGCGAGAAAACCGAGGGAGAGCAGTGAGAAACTGATCTCCGCATCATAGACCAGCCTTGGACGCCGGTCTTCTTCAGTAGAGTTTTCGAGAACGTATTTAGAAAAGTTTTCCCGGAAGCTCTCCATGTTGTCCTCTTTAATGGAAAGCCCTGCTGCCATCGCGTGGCCTCCTCCTGAAATGAGATCCGCGTCACAGGCACGGATGGCCTCGACCAGCGATATGCCTTCGATACTCCGTCCGGAGGCTTTGCCTATGCCATCCCCGTCGATCGCGATTACAAAAGTCGGCTTGTAGTATTGCCGCATCAGTCGCGAGGCGACGATGCCAACTACACCGTGGTGCCAGTTGCGCGATCCGATCACGATCACCGGATCTTTTTCTGGGTCGAAACCTTTGGAAAGTTGTTCTACCGCTTCCTTTCTAATCAAGCCTTCGTGGGCTTGCCGCTCGCGGTTGTATTGATCGAGCTTTTTTGCAAGTTCGTCCGCCGTGCGTCGGCAATCGGTGTTCAGCGTGGCAAGCGCGTCTTCCGGGAAATCCATTCGACCTGCTGCATTGATTCGTGGTCCGATGCGGAAACCGACGTCCATCGAGGTTGCGTTCCCATTCATGCCGGTGATCTCCTGAAGTGCTTTGAGTCCGGGATTCAGGGTCGAAGGGAGTCGCTTGAGACCGTGGCGAACGAGCAAGCGATTTTCCTCAATGAGAGGGACGATATCGGCAATGGTGGCGACTGCGACAAGATCGAGAAGCTCTTTGAGGTCAAGTTTCGCCGGGCGGGTTTTAAGAAGGGCGTGGCCGAGTTTGAAGACAACTCCGGCGGCACACAGATAGGTGAAATCTGAACCGCACTTTGGGTTCACCAATGCTACGCAATCTGGCCGCCCGGTAGGGTTTGGTTCGTGGTGGTCTACAATGACGACATCGATCCCTTGGGAGCGGAGATGCGCTACTTCGGTGACGGATACCGTCCCGCAGTCCACGCAAATTAGGAGATCTGGTTTGTCGCCCTCGGACATGCAGCGCTCCAGCGCGGCGATGCTCAGTCCGTAACCCTCGGGGCCACGGCGTGGAATAAATGACCTCGGTTCCAGCCCGTAGGCGTGGAGAATTTTACACATCAAGGTGACAGAGGAAATCCCATCCACATCGTAGTCACCATAGATTACGACTTTTTCCCCAGCATCGACCGCTTTGAAGATACGATCCACGGCGGGTTGCATGTCCGGAATAAGGAAGGGATCTTTGAGATCCTTGAGCTTTGGACGGAGGAAATTCTCTATCTTCTTTTCGTCCGGAATCCCGCGCTGGCGAACCAAGTGCCGTAGGATTTCCGGAAAGTCGCCCTCAGCACCCGAACCATCCGGAAGGAAGGGTTCGCCACGTTGAATCCATCGGAAAGCCTGCGCACGCATAGTCTAAGACGAAACTGCACTCCGCATCTCCATCACACAAGGGCGGATGTCCGACTGTCGAAAAATCTAGCCTTTCAGCGAAACTAGTTCATCCGTGTGGATGGTCTGGCGGGCGCGGTAGAGAGCGACGATGATCGCAAGGCCGACTGCGACTTCCGCTGCTGCAACCGTGATCACGAAGAAGACGAGCATCTGGCCATCGTAGCTCGGTAGCCCGTTTTCTGCGACATTGAAGCGGGAGAAGGCGACCAAGGTCAGGTTTGCTGCGGAGAGCATGAGCTCAAGGCACATGAATACCACGATGATATTCCGGCGTAGGACTACGCCTGCGAGGCCGATGGAAAATAGTAGGCCGGAGACGAGGAGGTAGTCGTTAAGTGATGGCATGAAACTTTAAATTTAAACTTTAAACTCCAAGGAAGATGTCAGTTCGTCTGGCGCTTGGAGAGGACGACTACGCCGACGGTTGAGACTAGGAGGAGGACTCCGAGGATTTGGAGCGGGAGATTGTATTCGGTGAAGAGGGAGTTGCCGATGAGGTGGACGTCTGGGAGGCTGCCGCTGCTGAGGGCTTCGGAGATCTTCGTCGCCTTGCCATCGTTCATAAAGTCTTCCGAGGCTTTGGCTAGCGTTTCCGCATCGAGGGGAGGGGCGGTTTTGTTTGGATTGTTAGAAAGGACTCCGATGAGCTGGATGAAAAACACCCCGACAAGCACGAGTCCTGCAACGAGTGGGGCAAAGCTTACCGAGCGTTTTTTCTCATCCTTCAGATCTAGGAGCATGATGATGAAGAGGAACAGCACCATGATTGCGCCGGAATAGACGAGGATCTGGATGACGCCGACGAAGAAAGCGGAGAGTCCGATGAACAAGGCCGCAAGACCTACGAAAGAGGTAACCATCGCAAGCGCGCTGGAAACCGGGTTACGGAAAGCGATTACGGCACATGCACCGATGAGCATGATGGTGGCAAAGAGCCAAAATAAATAAGAGGGCATTGGAAAAAGTTCTAAATTCTAAATCTGAAATTTTAAACGGAGACTACTTCAATTCATTCCACTTGTTGACGAGGCCGACGCGGGTGCCGCCGATTTCGTAGAGTTTTTGTTTGTCGTGGACCATCTCCTTGCGGGAAGTTCCGGTGATGAGGTAGTCCTTGCGGAGGTAGATCGCTTGCTCTGGGCAGACTTCCTCACACATCCCGCAGTAGATGCAGCGGGTCATGTCGATGTCGAACTCGAGAGGCCGCTTCTCTACCTTCGCCCATTTGTCGTCGGAAGGGATTTCTGAAGGGGTGATCTTGATCGCTTTCGGAGGGCAGATAAATTCGCAGAGTTGGCAGGAGACGCAGCGCTCGCGGCCTTGCTCGTCGGTGACGAGTGTGGGGGCACCTCGGTAATATTCCGGCATGTGGTCGTCCCAGCGTTGCTCGGGGAACTGCATGGTCACGCCGAGACCGGAGGAGGCTAGGCCTTTCGCTCCGTAGGATTTGCCGCGCAGGGATTTTACCGCGTGCTTCATCGTCAGGAAAAAGCCTTTGAATAGAGCTCCGAAGTAGATTTTTTCTCCGGCGTCCATTTTCGGACGGGTCAGTTTGATGGTTGGCATGGGAAGAAGTAAAAAGTTTCTAGTGATCAGTGATCAGTGGAAGACGATCTAGGCGCGGAGGATTTTGGCGGGTGGCTCGGATACTTTTGCGACCCAGATGACGGCGGCGGTGACGACGGCTAGGAGAAGCAGGCCGACGATGAGGATGGTTCCAGTGAGTTCTGGGGCTGCGATGATGAGGGCGGCGAGGAATACGTTGATGAGTGCGGCTTCGAAAAAGATCACCCAGCCGAGTTTCATGAGCTGATCGTAGCGGAAACGTGGGACTGTCCAGCGGACGAGGATGAAGAAGTTGATAAAGACTAAAAGCTTGGTCAGGAAAATGCCGATGTGGATGAAACCGCCGATTTGGAATTCACCGATTGAGAAATTCGCGATCGCTTCGTCCATGCCGAATCCGGCTGACCATCCGCCAAGGAAGAGTGTGATGATGAGCGCTGATCCGATGACCATGGCTGCGTATTCACCCATGAAGAACATGGCGAATTTCATCGAGGAATATTCGGTGTGGTATCCGCCGACGAGCTCGGTTTCGCACTCCGGAAGGTCGAAGGGCATGCGGTTGGTTTCTGCGAAGATCGAGATCGTAAAAATGAAGAACGCGATGATAGCTGGGATCAGGAAGAGCGTGGTCTGGAGGCTGGGGAGGGAGAGTTGGCCGTCCGTCCAGAAGGGCAGAAGAAGCCAGCCGTTGTCGGCCTGTTCTTGGACGATGTTGTTCAGATTGAGATCTCCGTAGAATAGGAGGACGGGGATCACGGAGAGGCCGAGGCAGATTTCGTAGGAAATCATCTGGGCGGTGGAGCGGACGCCACCGATGAATGGGAATTTCGAGTTTGAAGCCCAGCCGGCGATGGTGATTCCGTAAACGGTGAGGGAGGAGATGGCGAAAATAAATAGAGGGCCGACATCGATATCCGCGATCACGAGTTTCTCAGTATGCCCGAAAAGCGTGACATCGGGGCCGAAGGGAACCACGCAGACGGTGATCAAAGCGGGGACGACTGTGAGGGCGGGCGCTAGCCAGAAGAATGCTTTGCGGACGTGGTCGGGAGTGAAATCCTCTTTCAGGAAAAGCTTCAGGCCATCGGCAATCGGTTGGATGAGTCCGAAGAGGTGGAAGTCCTTTTTTGCTCCAAACAGGGTGAGGGGAATTCCGACTCGGTTCGGCCCCACACGATCTTGAATGATCGCGGAGAAACGTCGCTCGAAATACACCGAAAGTGGGACAAGCGGTAGAACGACCAGGAACGTGAAGAAAACGATCTTCACGACGATGATGGCGAGGGTGAT
>CAJJBR010000116.1 GCA_905182475.1 Akkermansiaceae bacterium
GGGATCGGAGAGGGCTGAAAGGGGCTATTTCTTTGGCTGCTTCGAGGCTTCGTTGTCGAGAGTCTGATATCGGGCCGGGGTTCCGGGTGCTTCGGTGTTCGGCAGGTGCGCGCGATGTTGGGCAAGGATTTCGGCATATTCGGCATGGAGAGCGAGATTGGTGTGATTCCACGGATCGTTGTCTTTGTATAGTTCTTCGAAGCCGTTGTGATAGCGAATATAGCGGAATCCAGAGGTTCTGATCGCGTGATTCCCCGGCCCCTCGGTCATCAGGGCGGGTCGTGTCCATTCGGCATTCGAATCGCCGAGTAGAGGAACGAGAGAAGCCCCATCGTTATCCGCTTTTGGCGGCAAGCCAGCCAGTTCGAGGAGCGTCGGATAAATGTCGACTAAACTTACGGGGGTCTCGCACACGGAACCGGGCTTGCTGATTCCTGGGGCGACAATGATGAAGGGAACATGAGTCGCTTTTTCCCAGAGGGTGAATTTCACCCCACATTGTTTATCGCCGAGATGATAGCCATGGTCGGACCAGAGAACGATGATGGTGTTGTCAGCACGACCGGTTTCATCGAGCTTGTCGAGAAGGCGGCCCACCATTTGGTCGGCATAGTCTGCCGCGGCCTGGTAACACTGAACCATGCGGTGTAACGATTTGGGAGAATCCGGATCGAACTTGGTGGTTTGATCATAGATAAAGGATTCTTTATCCGACATCCGAATACCGACTTTGCCGACGTCGTCCATATCACCCTCCGGCATGGGCGGCAGCTGGACGTTGCTTTTCGGATAGCGTTCAAAGGTGGCTGCATCCGCATAGAAAGGGAGATGTGGATTGAAAATACCGGCAGCGAGAAAGAGTGGTTTATCCTGCTTTTCCTCCATCCGAGCTTCCACCCATTCGCACATATCGACATCGATCATTTTCTTGTCATGGAGCCCCCAGTCAAACCAGACTTTGGACAGTGGGGTTTTATCTTTCTCCCGGTATCCGTTGTAGTTCTTGTTCTTTCCCGGCCCACGAGTAGGGAGCATTTTAAAGAATTTCTGGAAGGATGGACGATCCCTTGGTTCCGCGCCTGTTCCTCCATGGTGATAAATTTTTCCAGCGCCCAGCGTTTCATAGCCGCCTTCGTTGGCGAAGTATTCGGGTAGGGTGATCGCATCAGGGACTTTGTCACGCCAGGCTTGCCCGTTGTGGTAGACTCCTGAAGTTGTTGGCCGCAGGCCAGTCATGATGGCGGTTCGCGACGGGTTGCAACCGGCGGAGGCGCAGTAGGCGCGCTTGAAAAAAGTACCGCGCTTGGCGAGTCGCTCCAGGTTCGGCGTCTGGATTGGATTGTCTTTATCAAACAACGTCGTCCAGTCATTCATGTCATCAATCGCAATAAACAACACATCAGGCTTTTCCGCCGCCCCAGCCATCGAGACCGCCGCTAGCACCATCAACAGTATTAGCTTCTTCATTTTTCGTTTTCCATTTCAGCTGGTCGTTTCTGCAGTTCAGGCTCGTCCTTCGCTGCCGGTAATTAAGATGCTGCCCCCCCCCACAATTACTTGAGGTTCATCAAGTAGTGCAGCAGGTCAAGGAGTTCGTCGCGGCGAAGGCTGTTGGTCAGGCCCGGCGGCATGATCGACACGCCACTCGAATCGATCGTGGCGATCTGATCACCGGGGACGCTGGTAATCTTTCCTGAGGCATCACGTAGCAGGACCTCGCTTGGTGTTTTGCGATGTAGCGTGCCGACGCGGACTTCTTTGTTCTTCAGGGTAACGACGACGCTTTCGTAGCCTTGTTTGATTTGTCTACTGGGTTTGAGCAGCGATTCCAGGATCCCTTCCGGCACCATGTGCGTGGCCAGCCCCCCGAGCTTAGGACCAAGCTGTCCGCCTTTTCCATCGATGGCGTGACAGGAAACACAGGCGAGTGCCGGACTGTTATAGAGTGCCGCGCCGCGCTTGAAATCGCCCAACTTTTCTGCATCGCTCAATAGGGCGGCGCGTTCCTTTTTGGATAGGTCGACGGTGACCGCTTGTAGCGAGCCGGCCCGGGTCAATGCCGTGATCGTCGCGGTGAGATCCAAGCCTGTCGCCTGTGCGATACGGATGCCGGCAGCGGCAATATCCGCTTCCAGTTTCGCGTCGGAGAGCGCTTTGGTCAGCGCAGCTGGGCCATCTTTACGGCTGAAATAACTGTTAAAAATGGCCTCTGCATCCGAGCCCTTGGTCAGCTTGCTGAGCAGGGATACGGCGGTCTTTGCTGCCGCGGCCGGGTGAACTTCAGCCCAGGCCGCCGTCGCCGTGACGCGAACTGCCGCTTCGCTGTCGCCTTCCGCGATCTGTTGTAAGGCCTCAAGCTGCCCCATCCCCATTAGTGCCCGCCCTGCGACAAGACGCTCTGTCGCGGAGGTCTTGGCGCTAGCGGCGCGCTCCACCAGGACTTGCTGATGCGCCGTGGACTTCCAGCGTCCCGCCAATTCGGCGGCCAGCACGCGGACTTTTTCGTCGCCGTGCTGCAGCAGTTTTGCCAGGGCAGCGGTGTCTTTCGGCACCGCCTTGTTGCTGCGCGACACGTCGGCCAAGACCTGCAGGAGTTCGAGGTCCGAATCCTTGGCGGCGAGGGCGAAGACCATCGTCATTTCGTCTTCACCGCCCAA
>CAJJBR010000117.1 GCA_905182475.1 Akkermansiaceae bacterium
CGGGACCTTGGCGGGACCTTGGTGGGGCGTTGGTGTAGAGGTTGACTCAGACCAGGCAGCCGTCCACTGTGAGCCAGGTAATGAAATCAAATTTCCTATCCGTTTGCTGCGCAACACCGACGATTTTGCGAATACGTTTTTCGGAAATCGCATGGCCGGCTCCGCAGAATCATCGGTGCCAGCCGGGGATTCATCGACCACCCGAGAATGCCTCACGACACGATAAGGAACCAATCATGAATCGCATGCTGAAGTGTTCTGTTGCGTTACTGCTGTTTGCATCGTGGCTGTGCGGTTCTTCCAACGTCATTGCGGCGGAGCCCGCCGAGCGGCCCGTTCAGACGCGACGGCCTTTCGCCAAGCTCCAGCCGGTGCCCTTCTTTGAAGTACAACTCAACGATGGGTTCTGGGGGGCTCGGCTTAAAGCGTCTCGCGAGACGACCATCCCGCATTGCATCGACCAGTGCGAGAAGACCGGCCGGATCAAGAACTTCGAGCTTGCCGCCAAGAAACTGGCCAACAACGAAGATGGCAATTACATCGGCCTGTGGTTCAATGATTCCGACGTCTACAAAATCGTGGAAGGCATGTCCTGTCTGGCGGCCCTGAAGAAGGACTCCGAACTGGAAAAGCAGACCGAGGAACTAGTCAAACTGCTGGCCGCCGCCCAGGACGAGGACGGATATATCGATACCTACTTCACCATCGATCGCCGCGACGAGCGTTTCAAGCACATCTATGAACCGTCGCGGCACGAACTCTATTGCATGGGCCACCTGATCGAAGCGGCCGCCGTCCGATACCAGGCGACTGGTCATAAAGACCTGCTCGATGTTGCCATTAAACTGGCCGACCACATTGATAAAGAGTTCGGCCCCGACGCTCGACCGGAAGTGCCGGAACACGAGCAGCTCGAACTGGCCCTGGTCGGACTCTACCGTGCCACCGGCGAGAAGAAGTATCTCGAACTGGCCAAATGGTTCATCGACCAACGCGGCGTTCACGTCCGGCGTGTATCTTTCGGCTCGGAGAACCAGGACCACCTGCCAGTACGCAAGCAGAAGGAAATCGTCGGCCACGCCGTTCGGGCCATGTACCTCTGCATGAGCATCGCCGACGTCTATGTCGAGACGGGTGATAAGGAACTACTGGAAGCTTGCCGCAATCTGTGGGAAAGTACGACATATCGCAAAATGTACGTGACCGGCGGCATCGGTGCCACCGGCCACTTCGAGGCATTTCGCGGCGACTACGACCTTCCCAACTTGGCTTACTCCGAAACGTGTGCCCAAATCGGTCTCGTGCGGTTCGCCCATCGAATGTTGCAGATCGATCCCCATGCGGAATACGCCGATGTTCTGGAACGGACACTTTACAATGGAACTCTCTCGGGGATAAGCCTCGCGGGCGACCGCTTCTTCTACCGCAATCAGTTGATCTCCGACGGCAAATACTGCCGCTCCGCTTGGATGGACTGTTCGTGCTGTCCCTCGAACGTTGCCCGTTTCGTCCCGCAAGTCGGGCGGCTGTTTTATTCGACTGATCCGGCGAAGAAGAGTTTGTACGTTCACCTGTACGGAAACGGTTCGTGCGAGACGATGCTAGGGGATGGCAAGGTGAAGTTCGCCCAGAAGACGAATTATCCATGGGAGGGACACGTTGAACTGACCGTCACTCCGGACGAGTCGCGGGAGTTCGAGGTTTGCCTCCGCGTTCCCCAGTGGTTGCGCCAAACGGAAACGCCCGGCAAGCTTTATCACATGACCGACGCCCCATCGGCGGAAGAGCAGATGACACTGAAAATCAACGGTAAACCGCTCTCGCCCGGCAAGTTGGAAAACGGATACTGCCGAATCAGCCGCACCTGGATGAAAGGCGACATGATCGAGATCGATTTTCCCATGCCGATCCAGCGCGTGTATTCGAACCAGAAAGTGCAAGAAAACAGGGGCCATGTGGCTTTGCAACGCGGCCCGATCGTTTATTGCGTTGAAGCACTCGACATTGAGGGGCAGCTAGACTCAGTCGTCCTTTCGCCGGAAACCAAGCTGTTCGCCCGGCATCGTCCGGATTTTCTCGGCGGAGTGACGGTCATCACCGACAAAGCAGAGGATTTGGAGAGCGAGATATCGAAGAAATCCAGCCTGTTGGCGATACCCTACTACGCCCGCGACAACCGGGGTAGCACGGGTATGAAAGTGTGGCTTCCGGAAAAGAAGGTAAGCGACTAAGCAGGCTATTCGAGCTGAATGCCAACGCAGGTGATGGCCAAAAGGACAAGTAGATTGGAGGAGTTATTTCTTAACGGATCCTAAGAATATTAGTCTTCATTCGCTAATTCCTACTGCGCTCGATTCGTCCGCACGAGTTCGATGCGGCTGGTCGGACCGCGCATTGCGAGTTGTGCGCGGTAGGGGTGTTCCCAGTCGTCGGTGAGCGTCATGGCAACGGGCTTGCCGTCCTGGCGCAGTTCGTATTCGGAGTGGTCCGGGAACGAGAGCATGATCCCGGTAGAATGCGCGTCGCCGCTGCGGTTTTCAAGCGTGAAGCTGATCGTGTTGAGTTTCTTGTCCATGACGATGTCCTGATCGGGGGCGAAGCCGTCGCGGGCGACCTCAATTTTGAGGCGGCGGATGGCGTCGGGGATCGGGAGAGAGGCGTCGGGAATGACGACCTTGAGGCGGCGGCGGATGCCGTCGCGCGGGTTGACCGAGAGGCGGTCGCCATCGACGGTCATGGCACCGCCATAGGCGAACCAGCCGAAGACGGGGTCGTTGGTGACAAGGGTGGCGGCGGTTCGAAGCGCGCTACCGTAACCGAGGTCGATTTCTCCGTCGTAGTTCCAGGGGCCGCGCGGGATGCGGTATTCGCCGGGGGCCTCCGAGGCCATCCAGTTGCTGATGACCTTGGAGGATTGAAACTCCCAGCCCGCGGCGCCGTCATTCTTCCGACCCGGGAACCAGAAGCCGTAATTGGATTCCGGGGTGCCGGTGTTCATCAGGCACCATGAACTCAGGTAGGACGCATAGCCGAGCTGCAGCCAGTCCCACGGCTCGGGGGCGAAGTTGATGCCGTAATCGAGTATGCCCCAGCCGCCCATCGCGGCCATGTAGCTGACCCCGTGATCGGCACCGAGGCGGTAGAAGCCGGGGTTGAGCCAGCCGCGCACCGAAAGGCCGGCGGCGAGTTGGCGGTCCATGAAGTCGCGGGAGTCGGCGCGGCGCACGACAGGATGCGAGTAATGGCGCTTGAGGCGCAGGTCGTACCACAGGTTCTCGTCGGGCTGCATGGAGTGGGTCGCGCCGTATTTCGCGAAGGCATAGCTGGATTCGAAGGCGGTGCGGTCGAAGGCGAATTCGGAGCGGAAGGGGTAGGGGTCGTCATAGACGAAATACTTGGTCTTGATTTCCCACTGATGGCGCAACTCGTCGGCCTGCTGCTGGAAGCCCTCCTTTTCCATCGTGGCCATCAATTCGAGCACGACGAGCTCGTTGTAAAGGCCCCACTTGTAGGTCTCGTAATACTCGGGGTAGATTTCGTAAGGGTAAATGTAGAAGGCGCGGGCGGTTTCCATGGCGCGCTTGAGATAGCCGTCGGCGTCGAGGTAATGCACCATGTCGGGATACATCTTGGCGATCTGGTACATGTGGTAGTAAAGCATGATCACGTGGGGGTAATCGTAGGAGCGCCAGACGTGTTCCTTGGCGAGATCCTTGATCGCCCTGCGGTCGTTTGTCGCGTTGGCCAACTCGCGGCGCAGATCCATGTCGCGGGCGGTGTGCCACCCGGGCGTGCCATAGATGCCGTACGGATAAGGCCGTTCGTCATCGGTGCGCTGGAGGCCACCCCAGACGAAGTGCTCGAGGTAGTATTCGAGTGAGTCGATCTCCCGCTGGTTCGGGTAGCTGACGTTCTTGGAGGCGAGGTAGGGCGCCTTGCACAGGCCGGGGTCGTCGCAGGTGAGGACGTAGACCATGCGGTTGAGGAAGATGTCGGGATCCTCGATGCTGCGCGTGACCCCGTTTTTCATATCGTAGGGGCCGTAGACTCCGTCCCACCACTTGGAGGGATCCTTGATCTGCTGCTTGTCGACGATGAAGGCGGCGCGCTTCTTGATCAGTGTTTCCAGTGGTTCGGTAACGAAAAACTCGAGGTGGGTTTCGCGCCCGCCGTCGTGGACGATCGTCAGCATGTTCTCGCCGCGCTTGTTGAAGGCGACTTCGTAGAGATGATGGTCGGGTTGTGACTCGCCGAGGGGGGTGATGGTGGTTGCTTCGGGGAATTCGGGGCGGATCGATTCGATATTCGCCATCGTGTGGAGCGAGATGCGGGCCGTGAGGTCCTCGGGGACGGTCATGCCCGGGACGACGCGCACGTCGAACAGCCCGTTCTCATAGATCTGGTTGCGCAGTGCGTCATAGCTGTCGGCAAATTGAATGCGGAAGGCGTAGGTTTTGCTTTCCCCGGGGGCGAGGTCGAGCGCGGTGTGTTCCTGACGCCAGGTGCCTTCGGTGATGCTGCCGCCGCTGACGAGCGAATGGACGTAGGCCGATGTGCGGCCGCTGCCCCCGCCGCTGCCCCCGGAGTATTCGAGCTTGGTGCCGGGCTGGGCGGTCAGCAACATGAATGGCGGAGCGCCGGAGGCGCGCACCCAGTAAATGAATGAGCCGTCTCCGGAGACGAATTGGTGACTGAGAAAGCCGTGTTCGAAGATCCGGCTCGGACTGCCGCCGCTGGGTCCAACGGTCGGGATGCGCACCGAAAGATCGCCGATGCGGACCGGGGCACTGCCCACGGCACTCAGTTGGATGGTCCAGTCGAGCTTGTCGCCGTCGGTGGTGTAGGTTTCGGTCACGCGCAGGGGATCGTCCGAGCCGGCGTTGGAGTAGGTGACGGTGGCCGATTGAGGCGAGGCCTTGAACGATTGACGAGATTTGAGGCGGGTCCAGTCTTTGGAAGTGCCGGTCTGATATTGGATCTCGAGTCCAAGCGTGGCCGCGCCGCCGCCCGCAGGCATCATCGTTGCGCCGAATGGATCGTTCGGATTGGCGAGTGCCGAGATTCCATTCTCGCCATAGGTAAATCGGAAATCACCTCGCTCGATGCTGCCGGTCTCCCGGGCAAATGCCATTTGCGAGATCGCCAGCAGAATCGCCGGAGCCCCCACCGCCCAAAACTTCGCAAAGCCATCAATTTTTGTCCTCATGATTCGATTTCGATTGTCCCCAGCCATCAATGCACAGGAGAGAATCCGACGTCTATATCCATTAAGCAAATTCGATGACCCGCTGCAGGAATTTGCTTTTTGCGTGGGGCGCTTGAGAGGGGCGTTGAAGGGATCGCAGAGGGAAGGAAAGGGGGTTGATCTGTAGCGAGCGGATCGGGTTGTCGCCGCGGCCTTTCGCATCGAGGTCGCCCGGCTTGAGTGGATCCTTGCGCTTGCTCCCGACCAGTTCGTAGAGCAGGGCATCGTAGGCCTTGAAGCTCTTATTGTCCGCTTCTAATGCTGCGATTCTTTCGACAGCCGCAGCAGGCGGTTGCGGCTTCTCGTTGGCGAACAGAAAGGCGCCGAGACATGTGAGCGCGAGGAGGAGAAGGGCTGGGACTTTAGTCTTCATTCTTTGCAAAGATAACTTGGGTTCAAAACCCGGGCAAGTCTCGTGCTGGGACGAGAGTCATGGCGCAAACGTGATACCTACGGGCGAAAATAGGTTTTGCGTCTGTGATCGAATTCGGGGAGGCTGGCCGCGTGTCGAAGCCAACTGATATCTCGATCGCCGCCGCGAGCCTCTACTTTCTGGAGGTCAAGACGCGGGTTCCTTACAAATTCGGCCAGCAGGTGCTGGAAGAGGTCTCCTGTGCCCGCGCCCGCGTGAGCGTGCGGACAGCGGACGGGCGCGAGGTCGCAGGGTGGGGGGAGACGCCGCTGAGTGTCGGCTGGGTCTGGCCGACGACCGGGCTCGGCTACACCCATCGCGAGGACCGTCTCAAAGCTTTCTGCTGCCGGCTGGCGGGCAATTTTTCTGCGTTTGTTAGGAAAGGCCACCCGCTGGAGGTCGGCCACGCGTTTCAGGAGGAAATCTTGCCGGGCCTGTTGGCGGAGGAGGCGGCCGAATTCCCAGACGAAGAACCGATGCCCTACCTCGCCGGACTGGTCTGCCTGTCGGCGTTCGATCTCGCGATGTACGATGCCTTTGGGATCGCCAATGGTGTCGGCGTGTTCGATGCGTTCGGCAGCGAATACCTGAGTGCGGATCTTTCAGAATACCTCGAGCCGGACGCGGACGACGTCTCGTTCGCTGGCCGCTACCCGGATGAATTCCTCGTCGGACGCCCAGACCAGATCCCGGTGTGGCACTCGGTCGGTGGGACGGACCCGCTCGAGGAGAGTGACCTGACCGGCGAAGAGCCCGACGATGGTTACCCGATTTTGCTGCGTGATTGGATTCGCCGCGACGGTCTCAATTGCCTCAAAATCAAACTGCCGGGCGCAGACATGGAGTGGGATTACCAGCGACTGCTGGCAATTGGCGAAATCGCGCGCGAGGAGGGGGTCGACTACCTCTGCACCGACTTCAACTGCACGGTCTCGGAGCCTGCCTATGTCACTGGGATCCTCGATCGGCTGAAGGCAGAAGATCCGGACACGCTGGGCAGGATATTGTATATCGAACAGCCGTTCCCATACGATTTGGAGGCGAACCAGATCGACGTGCACGAGGTGAGTGCGCGCTGCACGCTGCTGATGGACGAGAGCGCTCACGATTGGCGTTTCGTACGGCTCGGGCGCAGGCTCGGCTGGACGGGGGCGGCGCTCAAAACCTGCAAGACGTTGACTGGAGCGATCCTGACCCTGTGTTGGACGCGGGCGCACAAAATGGACCTGATGGTGCAGGATCTGACCAATCCGATGCTGGCGCAGGTGCCGCACGTGCTGCTGGCCGCCCGCGCTGGGACGATGATGGGACTTGAGTGCAACGCGATGCAGTACTACCCGGAGGCATCTCTGCCCGAGGCCGCCGTGCATCCGGGGCTCTACCGACGCAGCGACGGCGTGCTCGATCTAACCACCTTGGGCGAGACCGGGTTCGGCTATCGCGTCGATGAGATCGAGCGCGAGCTACCGCCGCCAGCGGTCGGGTAGCAAAGAGAAAGCGCTTGCGATGCTGTCGACTGACTACTGCTAGGAATTAGCTTTTGGGGTGGGGCGCTTGAGAGAGGCTTTGAAGGGATAGCAGAGGGGTGAAAG
>CAJJBR010000118.1 GCA_905182475.1 Akkermansiaceae bacterium
GCTCAAAGCTCAAAGCTCAAAGCTCAAGAGCGCGGTGAAAGCGCTTGAGGCGTCACTACGCGACGGGAGCCAGAACGGAATCGATGTCCGTGGGTTGAAACCCACGGCGATACTGCCGCGCATAGAGAATTGTGAAATATCGACGCTTCAAGCGGAAGGGAACCGCGATTTAGAAATCGCGACCTGCCCGGCGAATCACCCTGAAACTCCGCAGCCGTTGCAGTCGCGATTTCTAAATCGCGGGTCCTTTCCCAAGCTTGCGCATTTCCCGCGTGCATTCAGCACGCATGGGCTTGGTTTGGGAAGTTCATGGGGCTAGAGCCCCATGCTGTTGTTGCATCTCGCCTACAGCGAGGAAGCGTGGCACGCGGGCAAATCGCCTACGACGAATTTTAGAAACCAACAGACAAACCAAGCCATTCCCCAAACTACAAAAGGCCGCCTCCATCCGAGAAACGATCTGTGCAATCGAAACCTCAAAAGACACCCCCAAGCTGATCCGTATCAAAGAGTGGACAGGGGCACGAATTAAGAATATCCCATCATACTATGACAGCCACCGATCCGAAACTATGCCTCATCATCAACTCCTGGACCCTCAGTGATCAAACCCACGAGGATGGTACCGAATGGAGTCTCGACGAACAGCTCGGCGCGGTGAAAGAGGCCGGATTCGAGGCCTACAGCTGCCCGGCGGACACGCCCGACCTGAAGCCGACGCTTCAAAAATACGGCCTCCGGTTCGGTGGAGCCTTTGATGCGCAAAAGGAGGAGCAATTCGAGCCACTCATTCGCGAATCATTGGAGATCGACGACGGACCGATCAACTGCCAACTCGGGGATCACGACACGCCCGTTGAGGAGGCAGTCGACCTCACTCTTGCACTGATGGCGGAGGCCGAGCGTCAAGGCGCCGAAGTGCATCTGGAACTGCACCGGGACACCTGTACCGAAACACCTGAGAAGACCTACGCCATCGCCGAGGGATTCAGGCGCGCCAAGGGCTGTTACCCGCGGATAAATTTCGACTTCTCCCATCCCGCCTGCCTCAAGCACCTCGATGCCGGGAACTATATCGAACGCCTCTTTGAGAATGTCGAAATCTTCCAGATGTCGACCCTCTGGCACATGCGTCCCTTCAACGGCCACCACGCCCAGGTCCCGGTTACCGACGGTAAGGGGAACTTTTCGCCCGAGTATGAGGAGATGCGCCCGTTCATCCTACGCTCCTTCCTCCACTGGCTTTCCGGCCCCCGCCCCAACAACGAACTCTGGGTCATGCCCGAACTCGGCCCCAAATTCGGCTACGCACTCAGCTGCTTTCCCGACAGTTGGCAAGACGCCATCGTCCTCGGAAACGACATCAAGAAGCTCTGGCGCGAGGCACTGGAATCCATTGGGAATTCCAGCGGGTCGTAGCGCGAGCTCCGCCACCCCAAAATATGATTCCGGGCAGTTTTTGAGGGCATCGTAAAAACCACCGGTCAGCTCTCACGTTTCGTGAATCTCACCCGCAGTGATTCGTAGCCGATCATGCGGCTGTAGTCGGACTCTCTCTCGATGAGTTCATCGGCTTGGAGGGTTTCGATTTGAGAAACATTTTCGGCCAGAGCACGTATCAAGCCGCGCATGATGGCGCGGGCGTGATGCGCTCCGAGGCAGAGATGCGCCCCAAACCCGAAAGCGAGGTGCGGGTTTGGTCTGCGGTCAAGTTTTGTGACGTTCGGTTCGTCGAAGACTGCGGCATCGCGGTTGGCCGAGGACCAACAGAGCGAAACGCGCCCTTCTGGTGCTACTTCGAAGCCATGGACATCCGTCTTGACCGGGCAGACCCGACCGATGTGAGTGAGGGGAATGAAGAGCCGGAAAAATTCTTCCGAGGCAAGATTGATTCGTTTTGGGTCTTCGCGTATCCACGCGAGGTCCAGGGGATTTTCGGCGAAGTGGGAAATGATGCGGGTGGCCGTGTGGATGATGGTGTCCCGGCCGCCGGCGAAGGCGATGTTCGCAAATCCGAGCTTCTCTTCCATGGTAAGAAGGCGTCCCTCGAACTCCACTTGATTGAGCGCGGAGAAAAAATCCTCACCGGGATTTTCGGCGGCAGCCACGAACATCCGCTGGCTGTATTCTTCCATGAAGAGGCCTTTGGATTTCCCGTCACCATCCTTGAAGACATGCAGCCCCCAGCTCACCCACAATTCCGCCTCCTCTTCCGGGACATTGAGGAGATAAGTCAGGGCGTAGGATTGCAGCGGGATGGCGAAGTCCTTCACGGCATCGATGGAGTCCGCTTCGAGTGCCTTAAAAAGCAGTGAATCGATCAAGCCATTGATCTTTGCGAGCACCTTGGGTTGCTTCGGGCGCAGGAAGAAGGGTTCCACGATTTTACGATACGCCGCGTGCACTGGTGGATCGACTTCCAGGGGATACTGTCGAACGGTGCGAACGTCCTCTTCCGAGGGAATGGGGATTCGTCGCGGAGCATCAGAACTGTAGGTTGTGGTGTCTTTCGCGGCTTCCCGGACATTCTGGTGACGCAGAATCATCGGAATCCGCTCGCCTTGGAAGGTGCCGATGTGAATCGGGCATTTCTCTCGCGCTTCTTGAAAGGGGTCGTCGCAGTTGCTCACTCTTGGATTCAATATAAAAACAAAACGAAAATCAACCCACTTCCCCCCCGCCCTACGTCCCCGGCCAACGCCGGCTCCAGGAGCCTCCCGTAAAAAGCAAATTCCTAGCTACCAGCCAGCCAGGGCTCCTACACAAGGGAGAATTGGCCGAAAAATGAAAAAGAGGAACCACAATGGGAGCGCAGCGGACATAGACGAACTTGATAATCAAATCTTTCGTCAAATGCACCCAAGAGCATAGCAGACACGGATTGTCTCATCATTTAGATCAAATCGCCTGCAATACCTTATTCCACCGTCTGGATCTTTGGATTTCCTTCGTTCGGCACGGTGAATCACTCTCTTCAGCGTTAAGGAGAGGGCAGAGAAACTCTCTCGCCTTTCGGCCGGAAGAACGGTTCTCTCTTGAGAATCGTTTTTTAATTATGCGCCCACTCCTTCTCCTCCTCACCCTTCTGCTGCCACTTACCGGCCAGGAAAACTGGCCCGCCTTTCGCGGGGCCGACTCCCGCGGCATTTCCGAAAACCCCGGCCTTCCCGATACCTGGTCCAGCACTGAAAACGTCGCATGGAAAACCGACATCTCCGGGCGAGGCTGGTCGAGCCCCATCGCCTGGGGCAATCGGGTATTCCTCACCACGGTCGTCAACTTGGGCGATACCGAGAGCCCGAAGAAGGGCCTCTATTTCGGAGGGAACCGCCCTGAGACTCCCGAAACGATTCATCTTTGGAGAGTTCTCTGTCTCGATCTCGATTCCGGAAAAATCCTCTGGGACAAGGAAATCCATCGCGGAAAACCGAAGTCTTCCATCCATCTGAAAAACTCCTACGCCTCCGAGACTCCGGTCACCGATGGCAAGCTTGTCTACTGCTATTTCGGTGGTCTGGGGCTCTATGCCCTGGACTTTGAAGGAGAGCTAAGCTGGTCCCGCGAAGTGCCCGCTTACAAAACCCGCTATGGATGGGGCACCGCTTCTTCGCCTGTTCTGCACAAAGACCGCCTCTATCTCGTCAACGACAACGAGCAAGAGTCTTCTCTTCTCGCCCTCCAAAAAGAGACCGGCAAGGAGATCTGGAAAACGCCCCGCCAAGAAAAGTCCAACTGGGCGAACCCCTACATTTGGCAAAATGAACAACGCACTGAAATCGTCGTTCCTGGATCCGGCCGCACCTGCTCCTACGATCTCGATGGCAAGGAAATCTGGTCCTTAAAAGGCATGTCCAGTATCACCATCGCGACCCCGTATTCCCACGCCGGCTTGCTCTACCTTTCCTCGGGCTATGTCGGTGACAAATCCCGTCCACTCTACGCCATCCGCCCCGGTGCCGAAGGTGACATCTCGGTGAGCTCAAAAAACACTTCGAACAAATACATCGCGTGGAGCAACTGGAAGGCCGCGCCCTACAATCCCTCAACCCTCCTCTATCAGGATCAACTCTACATCCTCCTCGACCGCGGTTACCTCTCCGCCGTCGATCCCAAAACCGGAGCAGAGATTTACGCCAAACAACGCCTCCCCGGCTCCACTGGATTCACCGCATCCCCTTGGGCATACCAAGGAAAAATCTTCTGCTTCAACGAAGACGGCGGCACCAATGTTTGCAAAGCGGGAAAGGATTTTGAACTCCTTCACACCAACCAACTCGCCGAAGACGACATGGGCATGTCCACACCTGCGCTTGCCGGAAGCAGCCTGATTATCCGCACCTCCGCCCGTATCTATTGCATCAGGAAGTAAGTCTCCTCCGTCTGCCAAGGGGCTCGTTCCAACTGCCCCCAACTACTCCAGCCACCCTCGCGGGCCCGACCGGGTAAAATCATTGATGAAACGGGGCTCCGAGCACCAGTTTCATAAGAGCCGCTGACTAGCTCTACCTAGCGAGATAGAACGATTCTACCCATTGCCGGAAACTGCCCATGTGGGCAATGCTGTTGCCACGTCCGAACAAGCTTTCTGTCCCAATGCTGGGAGACTGAGCTGGGAACTTCAAAACTTACGTCACTTTCCACCTATTCCACTCCCCCACTCCCCCACTCTCCCCAACATTGGGTCTTGTCAGCTTTTCGCCATACTCGCGCCGTCGATGAAGTCGGACATGATGGTCACGGGCTTCCCGCCGGGGACCCCTTTCTCCAGGCGGTGGATGATTCTTCGAAGATGTCGCTCCATGACCGTCCCGTCCACGGTGTAATGCGCGATGGATGGCCAGGCAAATTGAAGCACGGGTGAACCGGCGAGCGAGATCACGGAAACATCTCTGCCAACCCGGCGTCCCAAATCCCGCTCAAGCCAACCGCTCACGCCAATTGCCTGCCTCGCGTTTTTGGTGAGGACAACATCGCAGTGTTTGAATCGCTCGATGGCGGTGGGAACAAATTTATTTTCGCTGCGATCGATCACGACCTGAAAATCCTCCAGCTCCTGTTCCATCAAGCGCTCGGTCTTCGCCAGACCGATCGTCTCCCGGTCCGGTCGGAAAAGAATCACTCTTGGTTCTCCTCGCAGCCGTCGCCGCAGTAATCCGATGCAATGGTGCGCCATTGCGAGGTGATCGAGATCGACCCCCGGAAGATCCTCCAAGCTGGTTCCAAGCACCGCGGTGGGTAGGCCGGAGCGCAAAAACCATTCCTGGGTAGGCCTCCCCGCTTGGTGAAGGACCCACAAGGCGTGAGGTGAGCTCTCGACCAGCTCCTCCAATCTGCGGCCCGGTCGCTTCGCTGCGAGTGCCGGAACGGTGCGCACATTGACTGAGGTTCCCGCTCGGCTCAGCGAGTCCCGGAGACTATCGAGAATTTTGAGGGAATTATGCGACTGCTCGGCTTGCTTCAGAGGGCTTATCACCACCACTTGTCGGTCCTGACCGGACGGTTCTTCCACTTGGCCACACACCTGGTGCCGACGTCCCGACTTTTCGATCCAGCCTTCCTTCCGCAGGCAGTTGAGGGCCAGACGAAGTTGGTCACGACTCACCCGCAGTTCTTCGATGAAGAGACGCTCGGGCGGCAAGATTCCGGCCCATTTCCCGTCTCGGATGCCCTGCCGCAGGTGGTCCGCGGTTTGTTCCCAGACATATTGTCGCCTCATTCCTTCGCTCATATAGAATGATACAGCCAATTTGGAAGAAAAAAAGTTCACATAATAATTGTTTTCAGCCCGCTGCTCACCCTTCATTCTACGCGCATTCGAAGCCCCCCGCTCTCCGCTCTCCTCAACAAGGTCTTCAGGGACACCCCGGAAAAAGCAAATCCCTAGTGGTCAGTAGTTATGATCCAAAGAAAAAGTCTTGTT
>CAJJBR010000119.1 GCA_905182475.1 Akkermansiaceae bacterium
CCGACTGGCAGTCTCTCGTATCGGCGCTGTTCGCGTCGACGGGCGGAAACTAGTCCGCTAAACCCACAATCGTCAATACGTTTCGTCAGGTTTTTTCAGGTTTTTTTCGGAAGGTGAAATAATCCCCTAAACTATGGGGATTACGCATGGTAAAAAAGTTCTAAACTCACCTTAAATACCATCCGATCAGGCTCTATCTAGAGACGATTTTTACATTTCGAGAGCCAAACATGATCTCCTTCGATAAAACCGACATTCTACTACATCTCTAGTAGTTAGTTCTTAAATTACCGTTGACAGCACCCCGGACACCTGCCCTTTTTATTCCGGGAATATCGGATTCAGAGTCCCCTAAAAGCAACCAACACCATGCCAAAAATCGCCCTGCTCCAATCCAAGACCTTTGCCACAAAACAAGAGTCATTTGACCACCACGAGAAACTCATCCGGGAGGCTGCGGAAGGCGGGGCCCAGATCATTTCCACCCAAGAACTTTTTCTTACTCCCTATTTCTGCACGGTTCAGGATACTAATCGGTTTGATCTGGCAGACAAACTACCGGGACCGGTGACTGACCGGCTTGGAGATCTAGCCAAGGAACTGGGAGTGGTAATCGTCTCTTCGCTATTTGAGAACAGAGGGCCGGGACTCTACCACAATACCGCCGCTATCCACGATGCGGACGGCAAACTCATGGGAATGTACCGTAAGGCACATATCCCTCAGGATCCCGGTTTTGAGGAGAAATTTTACTTCACGCCGGGCGATAGCGGTTGGCCTGTATGGGACACGGCTTTCGGAAAGATCGGAGTCTTGATCTGCTGGGATCAGTGGTATCCGGAGGCTGCACGTTTAATGGCATTGGGCGGCGCGGAGCTTTTGATTTATCCGACGGCAATCGGCTGGCTACCTGAGGAAAAAGAAGAACTCGGGAAGGCGCAGCACTGCGCATGGGAAACTGTGCAGCGCGGCCACGCAGTTGCGAACGGCTGCTACCTCGCTGCAGTCAACCGCGCGGGAACTCACGACGGCACTGAATTCTGGGGGCAATCCTTTGTGGTGAACCCCTATGGGGAGCTGGTTGCCAAAGCCTCGGTGGAGAACGAAGAAATCATTTTTCACGACGTGGATTACAAACAGGTGGAAGATTTTCGGCGTATTTGGCCGTTCTTCCGAGATCGGAGGATCGACGCTTACAAGGGGCTCACTTCCCGCTGGAGACAGACCTGATCAATCGCGCCCAGTGTGAGGGAAGATCACCATCCTCAGCCGCTTGCGCCAACCTTTGAAACCCTCATTCCGGGATGTATCCAAAAAACTTGCGGGTCTTGATGAGTTCCGCAACTTCCTTCGGAACCATACTTTCCCAATCCGAATCCCCTTCTGCAATCTTGGATAGGACATCACGGGAGAAAAAGCTGAGCACATTCTTGTTGAAATTGTCGAGGTCAACGAAGCTGCCCCGGTCGGCAAGATAGCCGTAAAGTTTCGAAAGTTCCGGAGAAACCTTCATGGTTTCGACATTGATAATTTCACCTTTCTCGGCATCGAGAAGCGGGTAGACGAAGAGCTTGAGGTTGTGTTTAAACAGGCGCCCGAAGCTTTCGAGAATCCCTCCCGGGAGCTCCGTGTAGTATTTTTCCTCGAAAATCTCGATGAGGGATGGAACACCCATCACGATTCCGATCCGCTCCCTGGTACGCCACGAGAGGTAGGCGGCGAGGCGGTAATATTCGAAATAGTCCGAGATCAGAACCGTCATCCCGCAGGCAGCCAGGAGATCGGCGCGCGCTAGGAAATCGCGGCGATCCACTTCCTTTCCTCCCGCGAGAAGATTGCGCATAGTTAGCTCAAAGATCGGCAAAACGTCTTTGTCTTTCATTGAGGGGTCGGCCTTGAGCTTCTTCAACGCGCACTCAAGCATGTCAAAGTTTACGTGGGTGGGTGGACGGAAGCTACCGCGCTCAACCAGCACCGCCTTTTTATAGAGAGCCTCGGAGGGTTGAAGCACCTCACCATTTGCACCAAACATCGCAGCACCGCTGAGTCCTAGCTGCACCAACTTCAGTGCGATCAGGCGATTGTCCACTGCGCGGAACTCAATGCCCTCAAACTTGATCATGTCGATCTCGACACGGCCTGTGGTGAGTTTATCCAAGAGGCTTTCCACAAGAAGCTCCGGCTCATGGTGGAGAAAAAAGCCGCCGAAGAGAAGGTTCACGCCCGCGACACCGAGGGCCTCCTGTTGCAGCGATGCCTCGGCATCCAGCATGCGGAGGTGGATCATGATCTGGCTCGGCTCGTCGTGGGGACGGGACTGAAATTTTAAACCCATCCAGCCGTGGCATTCGTTTCCGCCTTTGAACGAACGCGCCACCACCGTATCGGCGAAGGCGAAAAATGCTGTATTGTCGCCACGCTGGTCATTGAGCCGTTCCACGTTCAGTCCGAACTCGCGGTCGAGCATCGCTTGGCAACGGGATTGCGAAACGTAGCGATCCCCGCTGCCGTAAATCGCATCGCTGACCGTCATGTCGTAGGCGGACATGCTCTTCGCTACCGTCCCGGCCGCGCCGCCGACGCGGAAAAACCATCTCACGACCTCCTGACCGGCTCCGATTTCCGCAAATGTCCCATACCAACGAGGATCGAGATTGATTTTGAGGGCTTTTTGGTGGGTATCGAGTTCTAATTCCTGCTGCATAACAAATGATCTATTGATGGGGATGCCTATCCGAATTTTACCGGAATCGGCATAAAAAAAGGTGACGAAGGCATCTCGCCCCCGTCACCAAGTATTTTTAAGGCCGATTATTGCGCGAAGTCCGCAGCTTTCTTACCCTTCTGATAGCCCTTGAAGCCGTAGTCCGAAGCTTTGTATTCCCCAACAATGGAAACATCAGCCTTCTCGGGAACTTCCATTCCCAGCCCCCAGTAAACTCCGTTCACCACCAGCCCGCGGAGACCGTCACTCTCAAGATCGGTAGCTGCGACCATGGTTGTGGTGAAAACTTTTATCGTAGTCCCGGCATCGCTTTATACTTCGCGCGTCCAGACGACCGGTATTGAGGGCTCGTTGACATTCTGCTTACCGCCATCCTTACGTTTTTTTTCGTAACCCGCAGGCTCGCCGTCGGCAACCACGGTGAACTGACGGGCGATTCAGGCCGCCAGCGACCAGCTTTCAACCTTCATTAAGTAAAGGTTTTGAGGGTATCTCCTGCCTTTGGTGGGAAAAACTGAAAAAATCTCAAAATTAGAGACAAGCCCCCGCACTGGAGACGCTCCATAATTGTTCCTGAAGAATACCAATAGCGAAAAACAATGAAATCTCTCATCTCAGCCACTCTCGCAGGCGTCTTCGCAATCGCAACTTCCCACGCTGCCGAAATCGGCAAGCCGGCTCCCGCTTTCACTGCAAAAAACGTAAAAGGCGAGGAAGTAAGCCTCACCGACTCCGCTAATATCGAAGGAGCCGACAAACTTTTCGCCACCGCACTCGACGCCGTAATGGCCGGTAACCAAGTGGCAAACGCCAAGAACGAGCCATACGGCTGCGGCGTTAAATACTAATTTCAACTGTAGTTAAAACTGTTGTGTTTCGGTAGAGACCGTCGCCCGCAAGGGCGGCGGTTTTGTCGTGTCAGGCTCGAGATTCCCTCTTACCCATCTCTAAACATATGAAACCACTGTTGCTCATTTTTCTCACCATCGCCTGTGCCCTTTCCCAATCCGCAGAAAAAGCATGGTATGAACTCGTCGATCAAAAATCACGAAAGGCTCCCGAGTTTTCCTATCAAACAAACAACCCGGAACTTCCAAATATTCTGATCTACGGAGATTCCATTTCCATCCAATATCACAAGGAACTTCGAGAAAAACTCACTGGCAAAGCGAATCTATACCGACTGCCATGGAACGGCGGGGATTCGTCCACGTTGATTTTGAAGATGACCAAACTTCACGAAACTATGGGAAATCCGGATCTGGATGCCCCATGGAATTTTAAATGGGATGTGGTTCAGTTCAACGTCGGTCTTCACGATCTCAAATATATGGATGGGAAGAAATTGGATACGAAAGTCGGCAAGCAAGTTTCGTCCTTGCGCGACTACGAAAAGAACCTCCAGAGCATCATCCCTTATCTTCGTGAACTGGCTCCCGGAGAAAAACTAATCTTCGCCACCACCACCCCCGTTCCCGAAGGTGGAAATGGCCGTGTGGCAGGCGACGCGATCAGATCGCAACCACGTCGCAGCGAAAGTTCTAAAAGAGAATCCGGACATTATCGTGAACGACCTCTATTCCTTCACAAAACCGAATCAGCCAAAGTGGTGGACAAAACCTGGTAACGTCCACTTTAACGCCAAGGGACAGAAGGCACAGGCAGAGCACACCTCCGAGGTTATTTTGAAAGCATTGGAAAAGTGATCATTCGGACAAAATTCTAACCTCATCCGCTTGGACAATCCTTTCCAACTTACCTCCGATTTCGACAAGGAGTTCGCCACCAGAACCCAAGCCTTTCACAAGCCCGGTTTTCCCCACGCCGGAGCAGGTAAATCGAACCAGTTTCCCGGTTAGCCAGCAACGCTGCCGGACGCCATCCATCGTATTTTCGAAACTTTGGTCGATTCGGTCAGCATGGATGGAAAGCCGCTTCACCACCTCCAGCAAAACCGCCGGGCGTTCGACTTCCTGACCGCTCTCAATAGCAAGGGATGTAGCTGTAAGCTCACCCGGAAAATCCATCGAGTTGATATTGATTCCGATTCCGACGATCACGAAGTCCTTGCCCGCTTCGACCAGAATCCCTGCGATTTTCCTTCCGTTCACCAACACATCGTTCGGCCATTTGATTTCCGCCAGCGGAACGAACTTCTCCACCGCTTCCGCCACGGCCAATCCAGTAGCTAGAGAAAGTCTGGACCAGAAGTCCTTGGATGCCGTCGGCTTAAGTAGAACGGAAAACGCCAGCCCTTCGCCCGCAGGGGAAAACCATTCCGCCCCCCTCCTGCCACGCCCTGCGGTTTGGTTCTCGGCAATCAAAACCAGTCCCTCAGCTGTCCCTTTTTCCGCCAGCGCACGTAATTCATCATTCGTGGAGCCAATATCCTCTTTCCAAAGGATGCGAAAGGGGTCCGGCATCAGGGCGGCGGCTTCAGCAAAACCATTCATTCCCGTTCCGGAAAATCTAATCCGATATCCAGTGAAGGAGCCGAGTGGGTGAGTGCCCCCACGGAGATGAAATCCACTCCCGTTTCCGCAATTCCTACAACGGTATCGAGATTCACCCCGCCACTAGCTTCCAGTCTCACGCGGTGCTTCTCGCCGCGCATTTCAACGGCCTCCCGGAGCTCGTCGAGACTCATGTTATCAAGCAGTATGTAGTCCACACCCTCCAGTTCGAGAAATTGGGAAACTTGATCCAACCGATCTGCTTCCAGCTCCACCTGCACATACGGTTTGTTCTCTTTTACCTTACGGATCGCATCCTGAAGAATATCGATTCCGCCCTCGGCGGCGAGATGGTTATCCTTAATCATCGCCCGATCATAGAGCCCCATTCGATGGTTCGTTCCTCCGCCATCCGCAACGGCCTTCTTTTCGAGAGCACGGTAGCCCGGCGTCGTCTTGCGTGTATCGAGGATTTTTGCACGGGTGTGCTTCACCAGATTCACGTAGCGCGAAGTCAGCGAGGCAACGCCGGAAAGCCTTTGGAGAAAATTGAGAGCCGTCCGTTCAGCCGTGAGAATTGACCGAGCCTTTCCCTCCACTCGAATTAGCATCGCACCCGACCCTACATTACTCCCGTCCTCAAGCATCACGTGGACATCGAGGTTTGGATCGACCTCAAGGAAAACCTTCTTCGCAAGCTGAACGCCGGAGACAACCCCCTCATTCCGCACCGTCACGAAGGCGCAAGCCGTCCTCCCTTCCGGGATAAAATATTCTGAAGTAATATCGCCCTCCCCGATATCTTCCTCCAGCGCCATCATGATCAGTTCGTGCGACATGCTTCCTGAATATTTGTTCCGCCCTGCAGTTGGAAGTTTATTCCCCGATCACACTCACCGCGATCCGGCGGTGGTGGGGATCTCTCCTGTGCTCAAAAGTAAAAATCCCCTGCCAGGTTCCCAGCGCCATTCTCCCGCCAATCACCGGGATTACTTCACTCGATCTCGTCAGAGCCATACGGATATGGCTGGGCATGTCATCCGGTCCCTCGTGGGTGTGGATGAAATCAGTATCATCCTCTGGAACAAGTCGGTCGAACCAACGCTCCAAATCTCGCCTCGCGCTGGGATCTGCATTTTCCATCAGGATGAGGCTAGCACTGGTGTGCTGCAAGAAAACCGTCACCTGCCCATTCGTAATTCCAGATTTCCTAACAATCGCTCTGATCTCATCAGAAATTTCGTAGGTTCCTTTTCCCCGCGTTCTCACGGAAAATTCTTCAGTGCATACTTTCATAATTCTTCAAATCCTTTCGTCGCAGTTTCCCGTGTAGCCGCATTGATAAATCGAACGGCTTCCTGATCTATCCTCACCACGCGAAAAAATCTACCTTCAGTTTCGATCACCTCTCCTAAAGCTGGAATCTTCCCGGCGTTAGACATCGCCGCCACCCGATCCAGAGCCACAGCTTGAAAAAGATCCGCTGCCTTTTCTGACTCAAACGCCACATCCCAGACCAATCCGCTGGAAGATTCCCCGTCGGCGAAAAGAACGTATCCATCCTTGATCCAGCTTCCTGCAATCTTCCCTGCCAAACCGACATCCCCCATTTCTGCGACCCACAGATTCAGTCCCAAATAGCCCGCGCTTTCCTCAAGATAAACCTCATCTTCAATCCCAGCAATCGACAGCTTTCCTCCCCGTCCTTTCTCACCCGGAAAAACAACCTCCAAGGTATTCTCTGGAGGATTTCGCATTCCCTCGGCAAATGCCTCCTTACCTTTCACAAAAAGAGTATCGCCCAGGCCCTTCCCCTCGACGGCAGGAAACATCGCCAGCCCTTGTAGGAAATCCGGCAGAGTCATCAATAGCCGTGCCGCCGCACCGTTTTCGTTCATAGGAACAAACCCGATCGCCTGCGCCGACCTCGCAAAAAACCTCGTCTCCGCACCCGAAGCCGCACCCGCGTGAAGGGCTTCACGCGCCCTTGCCAAATCATCACCCGGATACGCTGCCATAGCAGGGAAATGTTGGTTCAGCAAAATCCTCACCAGCAACCGCAACGCAGCCGCCTGATCCGGGACGTTTTTCAAATCAAACCGTTCGGTCACCCATGCATCTCCCGTGCCTTCATCGAACCACCCCAGTGCCCCAACCGATCTGATGGCTACCATCTGTTCAAGCAACCGGTCTTCAGGGCGCAGCCAGCCTATTCTTTGGAAAGCCTCGTTCCGGTCATCGATTCCCTGCGGCCCCATCCTACTTTCGATAGCTGCCTCGATCCGGTATCCAAGCTCTTCGGAAGCGATCCTGTGAAAAACCGGAGTCGACAGAAATTCCAAGTCGTAATCCTTCTCGATCAACTCGATCATTTCAGCTGGGATCGAAACTTCCCCACCCCCTTGCGCAAGCGAACGCAGGGATTCGTTCTCCTTCTGTAACATCCCGATCTCCTCCTCCGCAATCCGGAGCTGATCCTCCAGTCCTCCGGCCGAAACAGCGCCCGAGCCTCCGCCGTTCTGGATTCCATACATCCACCCGCCGACTCCAAGAGCCGCGCCGATAAGGACAGGCAACAACTGTTTCCCCGATATCATTTCCTAAAAAACTATCGACCGGCAGGTAGATCGAAAGGATCGACGTCCAATGCGGTCGGACCACCGAAAACTTCTTCAGCAGTCCGCCCGGGAGTCAGGGTAATTGAGATGGGTGCACTGCGGTTTCCGAGCGCATCGTAGTTGTAAATGAAACGGCGCACCGGCATCTCTTCGCCGGAATTTGGATCGATGCGTTTCACACGGGAGTCGAACATCTGCTCCTCCACCAGTCGTCCGTCGCTTTTCCGGTAGCCGTAGCGGGATTTGAACATTTCGTTCTTCTGCCCATCATAGATTTTGCAATTCATGGGGTTTCCGTGGGCATCCATCCGATAAATCGTCACAAGGAAAAGAGCACCGTTCGCGGTAAATGTTTTTTTAGTAAGCACGCGGTTATCCGGACTACGGGTGAAGATCGTGCGCGAGCCGTCATCGTGCCTCATCACACGGACGTTTGGCCCGTCCACCGCATCAAAACCGACTTCCTCGGCATTTGCCGTCATTGCACCCAAAGCCAGAAGCAGTGCGATTTTCAGGAATTTCATAGGTGTAAACTACCCGCCAAACGCCCGCCCCGCAAGCAGGGAATCCGGGCGTGCATCCCGTCTGATTCGTGGTTATTTAGAGCGCTCATAGATCGCTTCACCCACTCATCACCCGCTGGCTGGGATTAAAAAATGGCATCCCTTTCCTTTCTAGTCCGTGCCTGGCAGCATTCGCGACAAGGTGAATCAGGCCTTCTCCACGCGCCAACCGGATTCGGAAAAAACCTCGCCGCCTGGCTAGGGGCGCTCAGCCAGACCCTGACCGATCTCAACCTTCCCGATGGGGGAAAACCAACTCCCCGTAGTCGAGGCATCCCCGTCCCCGAAGGCGACAGCCAGGCCGATCTTGAAAACCTCACTCAAATCATTAAGCAATAAAAATCCCTCCCACCTCGTCATCGCCGCTGACCTCGTCCAGGCCAAGGACGGCATGAGCACTCACGTGCTGGATATCTTCCGCGAATGGATCGAATCAATCCGCATCCCCATCATACTCACCGAGGGAAACCACGACCGAATGCTAGACTTTTTGAACGCCCTCTCCCTATCAAAACCGTCTCTTATATCGAAATCGACGGCCTCCGCATCACCCACGATCCCGACGAAATCCCTGCCGACCAACCTGGCATCGCCGACCACCTCCACCAGGCATCCGCATCTAGAAAGCCCCCGCCGAAGCTTGCGCACGCCGTTCTTTCACCTCCGCCATCCGCACTATTTTGTGCTCCCAGCCTTCTCACGTTTCACGGGGCTAAACATCATGAAACCGGAAAAATAAGACGGTATCTTCGTCCCGATCCGAGAAGAGGCCGTTTCACTCGCAGCCTTTCTTTGAGAGCCAGGAGGGCTGCATTCTGCTGCCCAGTAATCCCAGCACACATCCCAAGCTGTTTCTCGGTACTTATTTGGCAGCAGAATGCAGCCAATCCTTGGGTTATAAAAAACCTTTGACGGCCTCGCGCTTGAGGCGGAGTTCGCGCCATTCATTGACGAGGCGGCTGGCTTCGATCATTCCGCAGCCTGCGGGGAGGGAAATTTGGTTTCCGTTCCACCACAGGCCGCGAATCGCAACTACTGCTTCGAAATCACCGTGATCCCAGACACCGAACGGGGCACCGAATTCCTTGGGGCAAGCGAGGCGCTCGCGCCAACCGTTGAGCATCGCCATAGTCTGGTCGGTGCGAGGCAAGGGGCCGAGGGCGGGGGTCGGGTGGAGGCGGCGAAGGAGGCGTTTGGGATCTTGGGCGCTTTCAAGATCGACGGAGATACCTGTTAGAAAATGGACGATGGAGCCAAGACGAAGGATCTGCCTTTCCTGCCTTTCGAGAGAGCCAAGATCGAGCAACTTCGCCACTAACGTCTGGGCGACATATTCATGCTCACGGATCTCCTTTTCATCGACGCCAAATACCGCTTCATCATCCTGTCTCGCTGTTCCGGCCAAGGCCATAGTTTCCAAGCAGAGGCCTTTCATGGAGAACAGCAACTCAGGAGTCGCGCCAGCAAAACCCTTGTCTTCAGTAACCCAGCCGTATGAATGGAGGGGTGCTGACTGGCGCGACATCGCGGACATTACGCCTGCGGAAAGGGATCCCTGCGAAGTGCCACGCTCCGTAACTACGGGGACGGTCTTTTCGATCTGACCTTGGCGGATGCAGGTCATAATTTCCTGGAAAACAATGGAAAACGGCATCGCATCCGGCGTCTCCCACCGGATTTCTGGCACTGCACCACGACCGTATTTCCCTCTGAAACCCTCAGCATCCAAGCGTTCGTAAGTCTCCGGAATCTGCCATGGTTTTTCTTCATGCGTGGCGAAGTCCCGTTTGTAAAACGCGAGCCCTTCACTGGGCGGCTCCTCGGTGGAAACAAACGGACCATGACCTACGATCACGGTTCCATCGCGCTTCGAAAGCCATGCGGTGCACTCTTTCGCTAAGGTCATGCGCTGCTTCCGTCTCCTTCAGATTTTCTAATCTTAGGTGGCTCGGGCTTCTCTTCGGGAACGATCATCTCAATCGATTTAGCGGGCACCCAGCCACGGGTCTTCGTCGCAAAACCGATGTATGCCCAGCGTCCGGACCTTTTGATTACTTCTGCCAAGGAACCCGGTGGAGCATCGATCACCTCGGGAGAAGTCCTTGCTGCATCCGAGTGCAAAACCACATTCGGACCGACTACGACCGCCTGTCGGGCAAGAGACGCAAAATCAGCATCATCTGGATAGTAATGCCATCCCAGAGCGCCTAAAGACATGAGAAGAGGACCAACGACTAGTCCGACTACACCTCCAACACGCCACTTCGAACTTCTGCGTGTTGCCGGATAGATCAGCAATGCGATCACCAGCAACCAAGCCCCAGTCCACAGTCCCCCACGCCACACGGTCAGTGGGATTTTCGCGAGGGTGTATTGGTATTTCGGACGGTTGATCGTGATGGCTCCATATTTTCGCTCGATGAAACGGAGGTTCTGCCTGGCCTCACCATGCCCGCCATCTGCTGCCAGCGCCCTGCGGTAATACAATGCAGCCTGTCCCGGTGCACCCATCCGGTATGCCGAGTTCCCGATGTTGTAGAGAGTGTCTGCTGAAAGGTTTTCAAATGAACCGGCGTCCAGCCAGAGCTTCGCGGCGTCTTCATATTTCGCGGCATCATACGCAGCCTTCGCCTCGCTCTGGATATCTTCCGCAGATGAGTTCGAAACCGAAAATCCGGCCAGAGAAATGAGAAGGATCGAGAAAGCCGCCTTTTTCAAACGGCGGAGAATTTCCTTCCTGCGCCCGCTTGGAACGGAAGCGCCATCCTTCGATGCGCGGAAGCAGAGACTGTCGCGCTCCTCAAGAATTCCCTGAAGATCAGTATCCTTCTCTGGGGTGAGCCACTGCTCGACAAACCCACCGGCTGTGCGGAGAAAATCCAACCCATCGCTAGAAGCGGCTTTCGAAAGCACGCGGTAGTCTTTCTTTTTCCGAAGTTCACGAGCATCTTTTTCAAACCGGTGACTGTAACGCATCCAAAATGCTTTTCCTAGCAACGCAAACGCGATCACTGCCGCAATCGCATGACCGAGCCACCAGGGGAACCCGAGTTTGCCAGCTACAACGAGACGACCGGTATCGATTAAGCCGAGGATATCGGTCATACGCTCGACCGGCATGGGCATGGCCTGCGGAGGCCCCGAACTTTCGAAATTCCTACCTCCGGTGGCAGGAATCATTTTGAGAGGGATCGAATCAGTCGTCACGGTTTCGTATTTCTCTGTTTCAGGATCGAAGAACACTAGCTTGAAAGGAGGAATACCGGTTTTCATTTCCAGAGGACGGATGAACTGGCTGAACACCACCGTCCCGCTAATATCCCTCCGCTCCACGCCGCGTGGCGTAGCTGTCGCATCATAGACTTTCCAGCCGCTCTCATCCACCATCTTTGGAGAGCGTAGATTATCGAGATTACCACTACCGGTGACGACAACATCTACGGCAAGAGGCTCGCCTTCCGTCACTTCGGTATCGGTGATGGCAGTGCCAAGGGAGAAATTCCCGACCGCATTGTCAAAGCCCTCGGGAGCGCCTTCGGGGAGCGGAGTCGACTCGAAGGAAAACTTCGGAACAGCAAGGCTGGCTGCAAATTCCAGTCTGCGCGCAAAGCGGTCAAAGACTGTTTTCTGGTAAGTTAGCCGCACGGTTGCGGGCCCGATCTCAACCTCGCCGGATTTGATGACGGTCATAGTCGTGGGGTAGGAAAGGCTGGAGTACTGCTGGCCGAGAAGCTTAACGCGTCCGCGGGTTTCAGATGGTTCAAAACGCCATACGGCAAGTCCTTTCCGCTCAAATTCCGGCACTCCCCAATCAACCACTGCACCTGCAAGTTGGGTGGGAACATAGATTTTAATTTCCGTCTCCATCGACTGGTTCTCGTAATATTTCCTATCCGGAATCTTGATGATGCTGGCGTATCGGATCGTATCACCACCACCTTCGGGCTTGGAATCCACTTCCTGCCATTTCAGATCATTCGGGTCGAATATCTCAAAACGCATGGCTTTAGTATGAAGGCGCTTCCCGCTTACAATCACCTCCACAGGCGGAATCTCGTGCACGCCGACGGCATAGCTGGAGACGCTGAACTGGTAGCTGGATTCGATACGCCGACCCGGCATCATCTGCGGGCGACCGTAGCCAAGCGACACTACGACCACATCCTTGATCTCCGAAATAACCGGCAGGACCTCGATTGCTTCGTCGAAGCGGATTTCAAAAACAGCCTGCTCGCCTCGTGCGAGGAATTGCGAGGAAAGAATGCCACGCACGTTGGCTTGCGCCACGCATGACGCGGCCATCATCAGGAAATAAATTTTGAGAACAATTGCCTTCATAAATCAGTAGTCTTTTTCGGGATCTCGGATTTCGCGGCGACCCGGTGCTAGCGAGCCTTTTTCGAGATCCTGGTTTTCTTTGAGGAGGCGGCTGGCGCGTTCTTCTGATGATTCGTTGGGATTGGCTCCGCCCTCGCCTTCGGAATCCTCTTCATTCTCGTCACCTTTGCCTTCGCCCTCTTCCTGTTTTTCGTCGCCGGGGCCTTCATTTTCCTCCCCTTGATCGCCCGCACCTTCCTCCGATTGGCCGCTTCCGTTTCCTTCCCCATTACCCTCCCCATTACCCTCGCCCTCGCCCTCGCCCTCGCCTTCTTTCTGTCCCTCGCCTTCGCCGGGTTGTGGCATTTCCTGTTCTGCGCGTTCCTTTTCCTCCTCTAGCAACTCCTGCATCCTCTTGAGATATTTCAAAGTGAGTTCCGTATTCTTTTCCGCGCCATCCTCACCCGGGTTGTTTACTAGAGCCGACTGGTAATGCCTGATTGCATCGGTCCAGTTCAAGATAATGGAGTCTAGTCTGATAAACTCGTTGGTCTCCCCGGAGGAAGGAACCTCCGCCTCGCTCATTGCTTGGAGGTGGTCGCGGACAAGTTTATCAAACTGTTCTATATCCGGAATTCCCACGTCCGCCGGATATCTGCTTCCGGAAAGCCCCATCCATCCGAGTTGGAAAAGGGTATTTCCAAGACCCTCGTGGGCTTTGCCTACAACCGTTGGATCGTCCGCCAGCATCGCCGCGCTGTATGCTTTGCGGGAACCCCGGTAATCCTGCGCTTCGTATGCGGAGAGCCCCTCGCCGAGGCGGAACTTTGTAGCGGATTCTCCATCCCCTTTCTCATTCGCAAGCGAACGGTAGGTATCCCTGGCATCGTCGAATCTCTCTTCTGAAAATGCCTCACGGGCATCTTTCACGCGATCCGCGCTAGCATCCTGTGATGCCAGAAGGAAGATCAGAGCCGTCGTAGCACCTCCCACTATGCCCCGCCAACGGGTGCCAGCAACGATGGCGGCCATTAGGAAAAAGATCGAAGGAAGCAGCACCCACTGGAAAAACTCGATCACAATCTTCGATTGGCCGCCTTCCATCTCAAAAGTCTCCATCCCCTGAATCGCCACCTCCACCATCGCCGGGATGTCCGCACCGCGCCCGGCGATCACGTAGGTCCCCCCGGTTTCATTGGCGAGCTTCCGCATCACATCCGGTTGCAGGGAGCTGAGGATTCGTCTTCCGTCCCTATCCACCATCCCACCGGGGAAATCCGGATGGGGAATAAAGCCTCCGTCTTCCGTCCCTACCCCGATGGAGAAAATCATCACACCAGCACTCTCCGCATCCGCGACGATGGCATCTAGATCTCCTTCGTGTTCCTCGCCATCGCTGATGACGATAAGGGCGTTGTTTTTCTGACCAGTTTCCTTGAGCGCTTGAGTTGCGAGCCTGATTGCCGAGGCGATGTCCGAGCCGCCTCTCGACACCCAGTCCCCGTCGATCTGTTCAACGGTCTCACGGACTGCTGCGTGATCGATGGTCAAAGGAGCGAAGAGGTAGGGCGTGCCAGAAAATCCAACAAGACCGATCCGGTCGCTGCCCATATTTTCCAAAAGTTCGTAGATCACGATTTTCGCCTGGGCGAGGCGGTCAGGCTTTACGTCCTTGACTTTCATGCTACGGGAAAGGTCGAGGGCGATCATCACGTTCCGCCCGATGGTTTTTTCGGTCTTCACACCGGCATCACCCTGCGGGCGGGAAAGAGCCATCGCCAAGGCGGCAATGGCGGCGAGAAGAAGCCCAAGCGAGAGCCAGCGGGGCAAAGGATGGTCGCGTTTGACCAAGCGGCCACGGAGCCTCTCGGCGGCAAAATTCTCCCAAGGTCGACTTGTGAAGCGACCAAGCAGCACTGCGCCGACCGCGATGACGGGCACCACGAGCAAAACCCATAACCATGCTGGATATTCAAGATTCATTCTTAGACACTTACTTTATTCACTGACATATAGACCGTAACTCCAAGCGCTGCCAGTAGAGAAACAGCGACGAACCACGCGTAGAGTTCCCTGTCTTCGATCACAGTAAGGCTGCGGGTTTCGGTTTTTTCAAGATTGTCGATGGTCTGGAAATTATTTTCCAAAGCCTCAAGACTCTTCGCCCAGAAGTGTTCACCGCGTGTCTCGCTAGCAATTTTCCGCAGTGTCGGGAGGTCGAACTCCATCCGGGGATATCTCTGGATCGTGGAATCTACCCGGCCTTTTTCCGTGCCGATTGCAACCGTGTAGGTTTTGATCCCCAGCGTTTTCAGATGCTTCGCGGCTTCCAGTGGGGAGATTTTTCCGGAGTTGCTGGCGCCATCGGTGATAAGGACGATGATCTTGCTCTTCGCCTCACGGTTGTCGAGGCGGGTGCCGGAGGCGGCGAGGGCGGAACCGATCGCTGTGCCCTGTTCTACAACGGTGCCGTAGCCACGGCGATTTAGTTTCAGCCCGTCGAGCCCCATGCGGAGCCAATCATGATCCAAGGTGATGGGGCAAACGGAAACAGGTCTCCCCGCGAAAGCAACGAGTCCGATCCTGTCGTCGGGCCTGCGGGAGATGAAGGCATCGACCACTTGTTTCGCCGCATCGATCCTACGCATGGGGCGACCGTTGAGGCGGAAGTCATCGATATCCATGGAGAGGGAAACATCGAATGCGATCATGATGTCGATACCGCTCGCGACCCGGCTCTGGTATTCATTGCGCCATACGGGACGCGCCATTCCGAGAATGGCGAAGACCAGGGAAATGAAAACAAGGGGGATACCGAGGTTCCATGCGAGTCGGTTGACTTTTCTCCCGAGGCTCACTAGCACTCCGAGGTTTGGGAAAACGACGGCACCAGTGGCACCCCTACCCCGCCGGAGTAGGAGTAGCAAGCAGCTTGGCAGCAGCAACATGAGCCAGCCCGGCTGGGCGAAGCGGAAGTGTTGGATAAAATCCTCGATCATGCCTGGTGTATCCGTTCCAATATGGCAATCCCCACATCACGGATAACGCCCTCCATGGGCATGTCCTCGGGTGCGTATTTCATGGCTGCGAGTTTTCCGAAAAAGGTTCCGGTTTCCAAGCGGACATCTTCTGGTAAATCCTTAAGTCCCTGGTGCCTGCCGATAAATTCCTCGTGGGTTTCATAGAGGGCAGGTTCATTCATGCTGCGCGCGAGGTAGTTTCGCAATGCGAGGGAAACTGCGGTGGCGATTCCGCGGGAGCCGCCTTCGCCAATCGCTTCGAGTTCCGCTTTTGCCGCAATGTAAGCTTCGCGCTTCTCCTTCAAGGGATCATGGGAAACCTTCGTCCGTTTCAGGAAAAACACGAGAAGTCCGATCAAGAGGATTGCACCCCCCGCAGCGAGAAACCACCACGCCTCTACTTCCCAAGTAGGCACCAATTCCAGTGCGTCTCGGGATTCTACGAGTTCGAAAGTATTTTCCTTTTCCTCCATGGGTTCTATTTCCGCCTCCTCCCCCGGCGTTTCAAAAGCTGGTGTAGAGCGGGCAGCGCATCGCGATCCGTAAGCAGGTTCGCTGAGTCGATGCCGTGCTTCTTGAATACCGAAGCCACACCCTCCGCTTGTCTCTTCATAAGCTTCCGGTAGCCCATGCGCAAATTGGAGTTACTGGTGTTGACCATCGTTTCGAAGCCCGTTTCCGGATCGACTAGGACGACACGACCCGCTTTCGGCAGCGATTCCTCCAAAGGATCATTCACGCGGAGAGCCACGGTTTCGTGTTTGCGAGCGAGCTTGCCGAGCGGCTTGTCGAGCGAGTCCGCATGGAAATCGGAGATCATGAAAATCAACGACTTTCTCTTGAGCGACTTGACGAGGAAATTACAGGCTTCCTCGATCGACGTGCCGGGCTTCTCTGGCTTTGCCATCAGGATTTCCCGAATCATCCGCAACAGGTGGCGAGTACCCTTGGCCGGGGGAATGAACATTACCGGCTCGCCCGCAAAGATGAGTAGGCCTACTTTGTCGCCATTCTGTAAGGCGCTGAAACCAAGAACGGCTGCGATTTCAGCAGACAGTTCGCGCTTACTCAAATGGCTGCTGCCGAAGTCCGCCGATCCGGAAACATCCACCACCATGATCACGGAAAGTTCACGCTCCTCGCGGAATTTCCTAACATACGGCTGGTTCATCCGGGCGGTGACATTCCAATCGATGAAGCGGACTTCGTCGCCGTGCTGGTATTCGCGGAAGTCATCGAAATCGAGACCCTGCCCCCGGAACGATGACAGATACTCGCCGGAAAACGACTCCCGCACCAACCGCCGCGCTTTCAGCTCGAGCTTGCGCACCCGAGCCATCATTTCCTCGATGTGATCCTCTTCGGTCATTTCTAAAATTACGGCACGACCACTTTTGCGAGGATGCGCGATACGATTTCGTCCGTAGTGATTCCTTCCGCCTCAGCTTCGTAGGTGAGAAGGATACGGTGGCGGAGGACATCGAGAGCCATGTCCTTCACATCCTGCGGCGTAACGAAAGCACGACCCTGCATGAACGCGCGTGCCCTTGCTGCGAGGGCGAGGTTGATCGTTCCGCGCGGAGAGGCTCCGGCGCGAACCCAGTTTTTCAAAGGAGCATCCACCTTCACTGGGAAGCGGGTGCAGTAGATGAGTTCGACAATGTATTTACGGATCGCGTCGTCGATATAGACCTCGTTTACCAGATCACGGGAGGCGCCTACCTGTTCGGGAGTGGCAACGTTTTTCGTTTCATACAGAGGTGCGGAGGTTGCCATGCGTCCGAGAATTTCCAGTTCCTCGTCTTTGCTGGGGTAGCCGACGTTTACTTTTAGAAGGAAACGGTCGAGCTGCGCCTCGGGAAGCTGGTAGGTGCCTTCTTGATCGATCGGGTTTTGGGTGGCTAGAACGAGGAAGGGCTTAGGCAGAGGATAAGATTTGTCCCCAAGCGTCACTTGTTTCTCCTGCATTGCCTCAAGCAAAGCCGACTGAACTTTCGCCGGAGCTCGGTTAATTTCGTCCGCGAGGATCAGATTATTAAAGATGGGGCCTAGCTTGGGCTCGAATCTCGCGTCCTGCGGATGGTAGATCATTGTGCCGACCAGATCCGCAGGAAGAAGATCCGGAGTGAACTGGAAGCGGGCAAAGCTTGCGGAAAGTGATCCGGAAAGAGCTTTGACAGCCAAGGTTTTCGCGAGACCCGGAACACCTTCAAGCAGGATGTGCCCATTGCAAAGCAGTCCGATCAACAACCTGTCCACGAGACTTTCTTGTCCGACGAGCACCTTGGCCATCTCTCCTTTCACATCAGCTATCCATGCGCTGCTCTCTGCGATTCGTTCCTGTAGTTCTTCCGTAGTCATATCTTGCGTGGCACATCTTGCCATCCCTCCAGCCTTCTGCAACCGACAAACCCATGAATTTTCGAAAATCCTCCCAGAGACAAAACAATCCCTACTTCTATCGCCTGCGTCCACCCCGAGAACGAACCTCCATCGCAGTGGGTTCACCACAATACGGACAGCGGAACTTGTCTTTAAACAGAATCGAAAGTGCCACACGTAGACTGTGACTCCCAAAAAGCTTGAGAGCGTTTCGATGCTTCGCGCATCTGCGGTTCTGTAGCGGCGGAACCATGCACAGCGGGCACCTCGCGCGACCGCTTAACATAAAATTGAAAATCACGCAGGCCAGCCCCACGCCTGCTGAAACAACTGCATAAATGAGCCATACATCTATTCCCGAGAAAATGCCATACCCCAGCAATCCAACCGCGACCGGAACACTCATCCACAGCAGAAGCACAAAGACGGATGCCATTCTGAACCTTCTCAATACATTTTCTGACGGCAATCGGTGCATAACTAAATAAAACCGCACAGGAACCTTCCCGAAAGCCGAACCCCGCTACGCCCTGAATGATCTAACAATATTGAAATCCAATCAATCAAATATATATTTAAATATCAAATTCCACTTCCTTACTCCAGCAAATTTATCGCTAATTCGTTCTAACTGAACAAGTCCCTTGTCTCAGCCCCGTCACCAACAGGCTTCGCAGGTCGCGCCAAAACAGAATCGACTTTCGTCAAAAGTTCAAAACTTGGTTCCTCCACCCGTTCCAATATTCTCTGCATCCTCGATCTCCACGCGGCAGCATCCATTTCACCGTCCCTTGCAAGAATCAGGGAAAGTTCGGAAAGCTTTCCGCTTCCCGCCAAGGCTTTCGCCGTCCGCTTGAGCCAAGCATCCAAGTATGGTTTTGTAATACCGTCAGCGGGCATATTCGGAGGATATCCCCCACCATCCTGCGGTCAACCCAGTTACAAGGAAAACGTAAGCCTGCGATTTTCCCTTGCAGCGGGAGGCTCTACGGATAATCTCCTATTCAGCACCCGCCCATAATGGATGGGTACGAACAACAACAACCAACTACAACCTAACACTATGAACATGATCAAACTTGCCCTCGTTGCCACCGTTGCAGCATTCTTCGCCGCTTCCTGCTGCCCAAGCGCTCCTGCGCCAGCGCCGGCCTACCAAGCACCTGCGAAGTAAGACCGATTCCAGCCCCCTGCCGTCTCACCGAGGCGGGCGGGGTTTTTTTTGATCCGTAGCGATCAATTCCCTTTTCAAATAAATCCACCGAGATATAAATAAGCCCACCATGACCCGTCTGCTACTTGCCATTCCTGTCTGCGCCATCGCGGTTCTCACCTCTTCTTGCGGCTGCTGCACTAGCGATTCCAAAGCCCCGCCGCTGCGCCCGCTTCCCCAATTCCAAGAGATCCAGACCGCACCAGTAGAGGTGGAATATACGAAGTAATCTTCTTCTACTCCTTTTCAAAACTAGGCACCGGCTTTTTCGAAAGCTCCGGTGCCTTTTTTTCGTTTTGCACCGATGCAGTGGGAATTCTCTCATAATGCCGGTTAGTTGCTTTCATAAAAAGGGAATTACACCCATCGGGCTGGAGTCCTCTACGTAGGAATCTGGAACTCCATCACTCTTTAAGCCTCTGCTCGTTACAAAAGTTCTAGCCAACGGCTGCCGACGACTGTAGTGACTATGTTGATGTTGCGATTTAACGCAACAGCGCATTGCAAACTACCCATCTCCATGATGAGCCGCACCCAACTCGGAAGAAACCGCCAGTCCGATTATTCCCGCCACTATCACCACAAGGTGTCTTCCGTCACGCAAGTCTCCGGCAAGTGCCGTAGATCACTGGAACGGGAAAAAATAGCGAAGAGAAAAAAATGGATGCAAGCCGGAGCCGTTCTCCTAACCTTGCTCTCAGCAGGTTTCATCATCGCGACACTGATCTACGCAATCGCCTGATAGGCAAGGTTGTTCACATACAGTTCGATCTCCGGGTCAACAGTTGGATCCGCATGACCGGCGCTCTCCGCGTGCCCTGCCCCGGCATTGATTTTTAACGGGGGGGGATTTTCGAAAAGGCGGTGAATTCATCGTTCCGAATCGATTATAAGTTGCGGCGGTGCGCCTGCAGGGGTTTACTTGGGCACAAATGGCAAGAGACTCAGAGACGGGCAAAATGAAGGCGGGTAAGACCTTGTTAATGTTGGCTGCGTTGTTCGTAGTTCTCGCAGGCTTGAAACTTGCTCAAGGATTCTTCATTCCAATCCTGATCGCCTTCTTCATCGCCACAGTCAGCTTTCCGATTCTAAACTTCCTGCGGGTGAAAAAAGTGCCCCGTGCGATTGCCGTGCTACTAACTGTTGCTTTCGATTTCATCTTCCTTGCGGCGCTTGCGGTTCTTGCAATTACGCTCATTGGTGACCTTCAAGATAAGTGGAACAGCCGCTACGCCGCCGAATTTTCCGAGCACATCCGGGACGGCTCCGAATCTCTTGCACAAACGCTCACTAGTTACGGAGTCAAGGACGCGGAGGAAAAAATCGCCGAGGCGGTGAACAATAACCTCACGAACCTCCAGAACATCCGCTTTGAGAAAATCTGGGATGTCGGCACCGGTGTCCTTGGGCGGGTTGTCGGCTTTTTAGCCACCTCCCTTATCACGCTGATTCTGACCGTCTTCATGCTCAGCGAGGCTAGGATGTTCGGCAGACGGATCGAGGCAATCAGCCTAGCGCGTGGCCCCAATCTCAGCCGTATGCTCAGTGCGACGAAAGATATTCAGCGTTTCCTCGCTATCAAGACTGCTGTCAGCGTTCTCACCGGATTCCTTGCCGGCGCGCTTTGCTGGGCAGCCGGTCTCGATTTTTTCGTTCTTTGGGGAATCCTCGCATTCTTCTTCAATTTCATCCCCGTCGTGGGCTCGATCGTAGCCGGTGTTCCTCCCACTATTCTCGCCCTTTTTATAGCAGGCCTCCCAAATGCGGTTGTTGTGGCTGGTGGGTATTTGCTGATCAATAACTTCCTCGGAAACTTTGTGGAACCAATGCTGGTAGGTCGCAGATTCGGAATATCGACCCTTATCGTAGTCGTCTCGGTTGTCTTTTGGGGTTGGCTTTGGGGGCCGCTCGGCATGCTTCTGGCCGTCCCGCTCACCATGGTTCTAAAGGTCATCCTCGAAGGTAGCGACGAGTTTCGCTGGATCGGGATCGCCATCTCGGCAGAACAGCCTGCAGGCTCTGCTGAAAAAAAGCTTCTCGAAGTTACCCCGCCGTCAAAAATTGCCCACCCTCCAGAACCGGCCGAAGTGAAAGGAGCCTGAACTAAGTTTGGTGAAAATCGCGATTTCATATTCGCACCCAAACAAGCATTTCCGATCCGCCGAGAACGATGCCCTACAATCTTTACCAGAAACTGGCTACAGCAGCACTTGTCTCAGTGCTTTTTCTCATCTTCGTGGGTGCAATAGTCCGGGTGACTGGTGCGGGAATGGGATGTCCTGACTGGCCGACCTGCTGGGGTCTTCTGATCCCGCCAACCAGTGTGGAGCAGGTGGATTTTGAAAAACTCCCCGTAGAAAAATTCCAACGCAAGGCCGAACGAATGGGTCGTGATCCTTCCACAATATCCCGCGAATCGCTAAGGGATGAATTTAATCCACGCCATGTTTGGACGGAATTTATCAATCGACTCTGCAGCCTGCCGGTCGGTTTCTTTTCCTTGGCCACGTTCATTGCCGCTTTCTGGCAAGCGAAGGAACGTCCTGTTGTCTTCTGGCTCTCCTTCACTGGTCTGTTGCTTGTTCTCGCCAATGCAATCATGGGTGCACGGGTCGTTTACAGCGGCATCTCACCTGGCGTCCTGAGTATGCACCTTGCTCTGGCCATGGCTCTAATTTGTGTATTGGTCTATTGCGCTTGGGCTGGCACCGATACTCCCTTCAAGGTGCAAACCCGTTCCCAACCCAGTTCCGGTACCCGCTTGGCAAAGGTGATGGTAGCAATCCTGTTGCTAATCACCATCGTCGAAGGGATTCTTGGTGCTCAGATCCGGGAAATGACGGATGAACTCGCAAAGTCCCACATTGATGCGCCTCGCGAAACATGGATTGACGACCTAGAGCAATCCGGAATCTATTTACTCCACCGCAGCTTTTCTTGGCTGATCCTGCTTGTGACTGTCTGGGCTTACTGCCTCGCTAAGAAACGCCAAACCGGTGGAACAACACCTACACAGAAAGGCGTGCTTGCGATTGTTTTCGCCCAAATGGTTCTCGGTATTGTGATGGCGCAGATTCACATTTATTCGTGGGTGCAAGTCCTCCACGTGGGTCTCGCAGCAATTCTTTTAGCTCTAGTCTTCCGATGGCTGCTCACGATTCCCGCGAAACCCGAAATCGCATAACTTTCGAAAATAAAAACGCCCGGAAGCAAAAGCTACCGGGCGTTCTTTCAAATCTACGGACTAACCTTCGCCAAGCCCTCTGACTCCGCGCCCCCGGCCACGACCTTCACCGGATGGTGCTGTATCACCGCGTCCACTTCCACCACCTTGAGGAGCAGCCCGAGGAGATGCCCGAGGAGATGCCCG
>CAJJBR010000120.1 GCA_905182475.1 Akkermansiaceae bacterium
TCGACGAAGCGGTGTCGCAGGCCCTCAAGATCGCCATCCAACAAACGGTCACGACCCTCAAGGGAACCACCATCCCCTTGGAAGCGAGAACACTTTGCATCCATGGCGACAGTCCCGATGCCGTGGATTTGCTGCGACTCACCCGCTCATCCCTAGAAGAGGCCGGTATCAGGATCATGGCTCCCTGATCCATCCGGACGGGGTAACACTTCCACCTCACAGAGGCCCTGAGCCCACAACCTCAAAACCCAAGCCAAAAGAATCCGATCCGTGGTTCAAAAACTCTCCCATGACCCTCGCCCAATTCATCGCCAAACGCACTGCCCTCGGGAAACGCCACGCAAAAAAACTCCTCGAAAACGGTGAAGTCATCCTAAACGGAAATACCGTGACCATCGGCACCATCGAACTCGGAAAATTCGACCATCTCACCGCCGCCGGCAAAACCCTCCAGTCCAACACCCCGCGATACATCCTCCTCCACAAACCCGCCGGCATCCTCTCCGCCACAACCGATCCCACCCACCGCACCGTCATCGACCTCATCGACGAACCCTGGGCGCACGAACTCCATCTCGCCGGCCGCCTGGACCGCTCCACCACCGGACTCGTCATCCTCACCAACGACAGCAAGTTTTCCGAATCCCTCACCCGCCCGGAAAATAAAATCCCCAAAATCTATCTTGTCCACACCGACCAAGCCATCCCCGAAGAAGCTATCACCAAGTTCCGAAAGGGAATGTCCTTCGAAAAGGAAAACACCCGCTCTCAGCCCGCCATCGTCGATCTCTTATCGGAAAACTCCTGCCGCCTCACCATCCACGAAGGCCTCCACCACCAGATCAAACGCATGTTCCTGCGCTTCGACATCCGCGTCACCGCCCTCCACCGCGAATCCATTGGGTCATACACGCTGGGAGATCTACAACTCGGCCAGTGGCGGCAGGAAACGTAGCGGTGACCTTCGGTCGCCACTCGTTTCCAGACAAGAGGCGACCGAAGATCACCTCTACAGCGGGTTCCAAACCCGCTTGAAGCCAAATTCCCGGAAATCCTTTTCATTCACAGTCGCGAATTCGGTGACGCCTTGGCGGAGGAGAGAGAGTGCGGTGCGCCAATCATAAGCATGGCGGCGGGCGAAATCCTTTTTCTTCAGCATCGGCCACATTTCATCGTGGAACCTCCGCGTGTCTGGAGGAAAACCAATGAGCTGCCATCGAGGATGATTTCGGAATGATTCGCACATGGCGACGGCGGCACGCGGCTCCATCGGTTTGGCAGATACTGCCGGATTTATCAGCAATACATACAGTTCGAGGAGAATGAATTCGGAGATCACGACATCGTCCCTGTCCTCCAATGATGCGAGAAACTCAAATGCTTTTGAGTGATTTGGATTTCGCTCCTCCATAGCTAGGAACAGAATGTTCGTAGCTATGGAGATCATGGTCTCGGCAAGCTACGATTTGCTTCCTCATCAAAGGTAATATCCCGCAATTCCTCCAGTGGAACGAGCATTACCCCGCCATCGAAAGTAGGGATTTTCCATGGCTCTCGCTCAGGGCTTTTCTCTGGAAACCTATCCAGAAAAAGCTCCAAACCCCGGCGCGTCACTTCCGCCAGGGAAAGCTCCCTCTGCGCGGCAAAAGACTTCGCGCGCTGGTAAAGCTCATCGGGAAGCTGGATCTATGTTCTCGTCATGAGCCAAACTCACATCGCTCATAGGTGATGTCAATTTTACATCATTTTGTCACCCGGTCATTGTTCTCCAGCCAGGCCATAAAAGTATCGACGGCGGCCATGGAGTTCATCACGGGTTTTCCACCAGCCCTACGGATTAAATTCGCATCCTCTTCCTCGAACACCCTCACGACAACCGGCACGCCCTGAACATAGCGCAGCACGGTCAACGCATCCCCCACCCTCCGCATCGAGGCGATGACGAGTTTCGCGTTTCTCGCACCGGCCTTCTCCAGCACATCCACCTCCGCGCCATCTCCGCGCAGGAAAGGGATTCCCTTTTTCGCGAGAGCCGCGCAGACGACCGCATCGTCATCCACAACCAGCACCTTCTCACCCTGCGCGAGCAGCGGCTTGAGCGTCCACATTCCGGCGGAACCGAAACCAAGGATCAGCACATGTCCTTCCGGAACATCTGCGATGCGCCCCTTTTTCCGAAGCGGATGGAAGGGCAACAGGAAATTTGCGACCTGTTCCCGCCCGAGCACAGGGGTCAATGTCATCGTCACCACGGTTGTCAGCGCGAGTATGGAAAACGTATCCGGACTCACGTGCCCGAGAACCACCCCGCTCAGCCCCAGCAGTAGCGAATACTCACTCGTCTGCGCCAGCAACAGCCCCGCCTCGATTCCCGCCCGCGCGTTCAGTCCACGCCTTTCCGCGACCAGAGCAACAAGCGGCGGCGTCACCACGAGCACCACCACCGAGTAAAGCGCAGCCTGCATCCACAGCCCCGGCTCCGGAACCCCGAGAATTGCACCAAGCGCGACAAAGAACATCGCCTGAAAAAAGTCCACCAGCGAGGACAGCTGCCCACGCACCAGCCCGTTGAGAGGGAAAGCGGAAAAAACAAAACCACCCGCGAAGGCTCCCGCGATCAGCGGAAGATCCAGCCACGACGCCACACCGGCGAAAGCCAGCAGCACCGCCACCAACCACAGCAGGAGATTCTCCTCATCCGGCTTGACGCGGAAAACCAGCTTCGGGATCACGAAGCGTTGCGCGATCCATGCGATCCCTCCCATCACCAGCACCTCGAAAAGCGCTTTCCCCACATCCCATCCTCCACCGTCAACCCGCGAGAGCAGCACGATCAGCAGCACCAAGGCGACATCCTGAAGCAGCAGAACCCCGGTCACCACCCGGCCGTATGGCTCGAACATCGCCCTGCGGTTCTGCAGATGTCGCAGCACCACCAGCGTAGAACTCGCCGCCAACCCGCCGCCCATGTAAACGGCCTCCAGCGTTTCCAAGCCCAGCCATCTCGCGCACAGGAAACCCACGCCCATCGCCAAAGCGAACTGCACCCCGGCCACCCAAAGCACGGCTTTTCCAAAGCGCTTGAAGCGCCGGGGGTTGAGCTCCACGCCCGAGGCGAAAACCAGAAACACCAGCCCGAGCTCCAACATGTCCGCCGCGCCATCGCCGCCGATCTCAATTTCCTTCGGAGCAAGCCCCGCAAGACTCAGGCTCATCCCCGCACCGATCAGAATGGGAATCGATGGCAGCCGAAAGTATCTCGCCAGCCCGTAGGCAACGGCAGCGGTCGCAAGCAAGAGAGCAAAGGCATTCATTTCAGCACCTCCATTTCTTTCAGTATCGCGAGTTGCGCCTTCACCCCGTCGACCTTGGAGACCATCAGGTAATCCGCCTCAAGATCGAGCAAGTTTTCCACCACCGAAAAATCCACGACATGGATCGCGCAGGAAGTTCCTGTGCTCTTGCAGCGGTAGGCGAGCAGGTCATTCACCTCCTCAATTTGTAGAGCAGAAACAAGCAGCTTCGCACGCTGATAGCCCGCCTCCTCCAGAACGGAAAGATAGCCCACGCTGCCGAAAAGTTTTCTACCAGGCAGGTCTTCGAGCTTATTCGGATCGGTGTCCACCGCGAGCACATCCTCGCCTTTCGTAACCAGTCTCCGGACAAGCTCTCGCCCTAGCGTGTTCATTCCTACGACGACCACGTGCCCACTGAGGTGCTCACCGGCGTGGACGATCTGCGCCGTTATCTCCGGCTTTCCATCGAGAAACTTGAATCGTAAAAACCCCGTCCTAAGCACCCACGCATACAGACCGTGACTCTGAATGATCATGTAGGAGGAAACGGCGATCGTCACAACCCCCACCAGCGCGGAAACTAGAAGTATCTCCCCACCGATCAGCCCCTTGCTCATCGCCAACCCAGCGAGGATGAACGAAAACTCGCTGGTCTGCGCGAGTGTCGTCCCGGTCAGGAACGCCGTCTTTCTGCCGTATCCCAGAAGCCCCAGAATTCCCAGAAACATCAACGGTTTCCCGATCAGGACGAAGGTGGAAAGCGCAAGCACCGCCCCGATCTGATCCGTCGCACCGCCCAGATCAATTCGTATCCCGAGGGTCACAAAAAACACCGCGACGAAAAAATTCATCAGCGGATGCACCCGCCGGCGGAGATCCTCATTGTAGGGCAGCTGCGCCAAGCTCATCCCCGCAAGGAACGCCCCAATCTCCAGCGAGAGGTGAAATACATGCGCGCCGAAGACCATCAGAAAGCACCAGGAAAGCGCCCACACCAACAGCACCTCGGGCGATCTCGCGGCCCATTTAAAAGCTTTGGGCAAAAGGTATTTCGAAGCCACCAAAGCCACCACCAGCAGCACCGCCATACCACCGAAAGCTTTGAGCAAACCCATTCCGATCGTCCCCGCATCCATCGCCTCGCCAGCCCCCGACATCCCCGCGAGGAAGGTCAGCAACATGATTACCACCAGATCCTGCACCAGCAAAACCCCAACTCCGATCCGACCGTAAAGGCTCTCCAACTCGCCCTTTTCCTCGAGTAGTTTCACCACCACCACCGTGCTGCTGAACGTCAACGCCATCGCGAGGAAGGTCGCCTCCATCAGCCCGAACCCAAGCGCCGCACTGATCCCGAATCCAAGCAGCGCCGTCAGTCCGACCTGCACAGAACCGGCGATGAGCGCCACTTTCCCGACATCCTTCACCTTGCCAATACTCAGCTCAAGTCCCACCAGAAATAGCAGCAACGCGATCCCCGTCTCGGAAACCAGCTCCAGCCCTTCCTCCATCTCCACCAGCCCCAGCACCGGCCCGAGCAGGATCCCGCAAAGCAGATAGACCACAATCGCAGGCATCCGCACCGCCCGTCCAACGGTCACCAGAACCGCCGCACTGACGGCAATAACCCCCAAATTTCCCAGAAATCCCATTTGCCCCATCCGCAAATATAACTATCTCCTCACCCGCCTACAAACAATCCCAATCACAACCGGAGGAGCTGACACCAGTCTACCTCTCGAAAAAAACCTACCCCGCTCTGCGTCCCTTTGCGACCACTGCGGCTCTGCGGTAATAAATTCGATTCGAACTGCACGTTGTAGGTTAAAATAACCATCTCATTTGAGGTTTGAACTTTAAGGCGTAAAGTTTAGACCTCACGCCATGCCCCGCCCCGACAATCGCGCAGACGACCAACTCCGCCCTATTTCCTTCCACCCAAACGTCGCCCCGAACGCCACCGGATCCGTCCTGGTTTGCTTCGGCGATACCCGCGTCATCTGCTCCGCAACCATCGAAGACGGCGTCCCCGGCTGGATGCGCTACCAGAAAATCTCCGGCGGCTGGCTGACGGCAGAGTATTCCATGCTCCCCTACTCCACCCACGACCGGAAATCCCGCGACATTTCTCGTGGAAAACTCGACGGTCGTTCCTCTGAAATCCAGCGACTCATCGGCCGCTCCATGCGCGCTGTGGTCGACCTCCAGAAGATAGGCCAGCGAACCCTCTGGATCGATTGCGACGTCCTCCAGGCAGATGGCGGAACCCGCACCGCATCCATCACCGGAGCCTGCGTCGCCACCGCCATCGCCTTCAACCGGCTGATGGCCGAGGGCAAAATTAAAGACTTCCCTCTGAAAAAACTCGTCGCAGCCGTTTCCGCAGGTGTTTACGAAGACACCCCAGTGCTCGATCTGAATTATCCGGAGGACAAAGCGGCCACGGTTGATTTCAACATCGTCATGACCGAGGCGTTGGAATACGTCGAAGTCCAAGGCGCGGGAGAAGAGGCGGTCTTCACCAAAGCCCAGATGGATGCCATGCTGGAACTTTCCTCCAAAGGCATCTCAGAAATCTTCTCCCTACAGAAAGCCGCGATTATCAATGCCGACAAGGCAGAACCCGTTGATTTCGCCTCGCTCCTCTCTACCTTCAAAAAATAAGGAGCAGGGACAGGAATGCCCCTGCCACACGTAAAGTCACCGCCATGAAACCATCATTCTGCTTACTCCTAGTCAGCATTAACACCTGCTTTGCTGAAGATCTGGCAAATCCTCAGTTCCTTCCGACCACGAAGGCGATCCACGAAAAGATCGTGGCAAATCCAAACCCAGCGAAAGATGGGATGGAAGCCTACACGGAAACCATCCCCCTCGCCGAGGATGCCACCATCGATCTGATCCCCATTCCGGCAGGAACTTTTAAAATCGGATCCGTAGACACCGAAGTGGGTCACCAACCGGACGAGACTCCAGTCAAAGAGGTGACCATCGAGCCTTTCTGGATGGCCAAACTCGAAACCACCTGGAACCTCTACCGCCCTTTCATGGAAAATGGGATGGCTAGAAACAAGGACGGCACTCTGAACCGGGATGCCGATCTCTACACATCCGAGGCTCCGGAGATGAAAGAGGGTGAAACACTCATCGATACGGTCACCCAACCAACTCCACCCTACATGCCGATGCACTTTTCCATGGGTGACGGCTACTCGAAGGACTACCCCGCGATTGGGATCACCTACCATGCGGCGAACAAATTCTGCGAATGGCTCTCCGCACAGACCGGGCGTTTCTACCGACTCCCGACCGAGGCGGAATGGGAATACGCCTGCCGCGCCGGCACCACGACTGCCTACTCCTTTGGCAATGATCGCGCGCAACTCGGGGAATACGCATGGTTCGCGGACAACTCTGAATTCCAATACCAAAAGGTCGGGACGAAGAAACCAAATCCCTGGGGCTTGCATGACATGCACGGAAATGTCGCGGAACTGACCCTCGACCAATACCTACCCGACGCCTACGCGAAGCTCGGGGACAAGACCGTAAACCCATGGAATCCACCCGTCACCCGCCACCCAACCGCCTTCCGTGGTGGCCATTGGGACGCCGATTCTGAAATGCTCCGCTCCGCAACCCGTGGCCAGACCTCGGCCGACCTAAAGATCCAGGATCCACAAATTCCAAAATCCATCTGGTACTACACCGACGCCCCGTGGCTCGGCTTCCGCATCGTCCGCCCGCTCAAGACCCCCACCGCCGAGGAAATGCACAAAGCATGGAACCAAGGTCCCGGCGAAGCTGAGTAGCTGCCGCGTCCCGCAGCAGGCCGTATAAGAGCCGTCCCGCTCAAACTCTGCAGACCCCGTTTGAGAACCGAGGCAATGCCCTCCTCACTAGCTAGGAGGATGGGAAAGCCGGTATCCACAACGCCCACAGCGGTGGTGCGTGGTGCCTAGATCTAGGCCGAGTACCGTCTCCGAGCTTAGGGAATCCTGAAGATTTTCCTGTTCGATGGGTCTTTCGCAAGCTGTCCGGAGCGAAAGCCTTTCACATCAATCACATTGTACGGCGAATACGGGCTAATCACTCGGTCGCGTATCGCCAGTGCGCACGGCAACGGGATACTCGTCGCGTATCGGTCGACTCTCAGCTTCCAGTTGACGCTGAGCTTCCGGTTGGAAACCTTCAGACTCGACCGGGTATCCAGACCCGCGAATCCAAGGACCTCTACGAGCTTTATCGCGACGAGATTTATCGCGAATGTCAGGGCTTTTGGAAGGACCGGCGGTGTCCTGACCGGAGCCGTCACGAGCCGCTGCATCCTGTTCTGACGGGTGAACCAGAATCGGTTCACAGGAAACCACTAGAAGCGCGGCACCAAGTGCGGTTGTGATTTGGAGTTTGGTCATATGATTGCTAGCAACTTACTTTTGAGGTGGGGAGCTTGAAGGGCACTGCTGAGAGGATCTGTAATTGGGGCAGGCAGCGTCCGCCGGAGTCCGTGAGAAAAACCGGTCCGTCATCGTCGAGGGTGAAATATGTTTTCATGGGGAGTTACGGGGGATTCGTTAAAGCTAAAATTCTGAAATGAAGAAGCTTCCGCAGAACGCCGGGATCGGGCGGAATCCGCAGGCTTCAGATCGCTCTACACTCGGCGCGAGCATAGCTTTCTAGGCAGCTTTGCCAATAATCATTTTGGCCGTCGATTTTTAAACTTCGCCGGGCGGCTCAGATGTATACGAGAACCATGGTGCGAGCGTTCTCCAATTGAATTTCAGTGGCCTGTATGTCGGGCTTTGATCTGTAAAATGATACCATGTGTCTTGGCATCACATTTCTTCGAGTTCTTTCAACTTTCTCGCGTGGCTTCCATCCTTTCCGCCACCTATTAAGCGACTAACAACTCCGATTTCCGTGAGGCAATAAAACTGCACCAATCACGCCTGACTCATTTTATATAACTTCCACCTTGAATTCCACCCCCCCTGACTCATGGTATTCCTAATCGTCATGAAACATTCATTCACCTCCCTCGCCATCGCGGCTTTCGCGCTCACCGCAGCCCTCCCCACCCGCGCCGATCTTCCTATGCTGAAAGAAGAGCCCTGGCTCGGATCTTTCATCGCCTTCAAGGATCGCGGCGCACGCTTCCTCCTTAGCTCCAAGGGCAACAGCATGTTCGAACCTCTCAAGCGAGATGGCAAACCCATCGCCGTCACCAACCCCGTGAAGGTCAAGTTCGATATCATCGAGACCCTCCCCGACGGAAAAACTGTCCGCAAGAAGATCGATGACGACTTCTACACCAGCGACAGCCCCGCCGTCCTCGACCCCAAGGAACCCGTCACCATCCGCGGCACCATCACCGGCGACGCAAAATTCGAGATCACTGTCAGCGAGGACAAGGGAGCAGTCTGCCTCTCCGGTCGCATCACCGACAAGGGCAGCTTGAAAAACCCTCTTCACCTCGCCATCTCCATCGATTTTCTCCCCTACAAATACAGCAGCGGCGGCGACACCGATGAACAGAAGAAGAAGTTCAAGAAAAAAGCCCGGCGCGACGAGATCCGCCTCGATCTCGACAACCGCGAGCGAAGCAAGCTCGACTTCCTCGACACCATGAACCCCGCCAAGGAGATCAAGGACGGCTTCATCGCCGCCGAAGTCCGCACCAAAGGCTACGGAGGCCTCCGCTGGAACCTCACCGCCTCGGAGAATTCCAAGCTCCGATTCGAGGACAAGGGCGAGCGCCCACTCTATGAAGGCTTCTCCATCTACTGGACTATTAACGAAGGCGCCGACCCCGCCGCCGAGAAATTCTCCATCAAACACAACTAATGCCCACTTCCTGCCCGACCGCTGAGCGGGATCTGATGGCACTATATAAATGGGGTCAGGAATAAATTGATCTGGAGTTTCGAAGTCAGTTTGGGCATCACTTTGCTATGAAGATCTCCTACAAGACTCTCGCCGGGAAAGTGACCAAGACCGATTTATTGGTGGTGTTATCAGCGAAAGGAAAGAAGCCGAAACTGCCGAAGGATGTTACAATTTCGGAGAAGGTTCTTTCATCGTTTGGAGGAAAAACCCGGGAGGCCCGTTTTACGGATGCCATCGATGGGCCGGCGGAGCGGGTTTTAATGATTGGGTTGGGAGAAGGAAAAGAAGTAGATCCCGAAACGGTTCGGAGGGCGGCGGCGATTGCGGTGAAGAAGGCTGAAAAAACGGACGCGGAGTCGGTGACTTTTTGGGTCGATTCTCTCGACGAAAAGCAGGCCGGAGTGCTGGGTCAGGCTTTGACCGAAGGTGCGGTAATGGGAGCGTATCAATTGAATGACTTTAAAAGTGATCCCAAGAAGATCTCTTTGAAAAAAGTTGTGATTCAAGCTTCGGCGGATTTCAAAAAGGGAGCGAAGCGGGGTGAGATCACGGGTGGTGGTAATGTCTTTGCGCGGCGCTTGCAGGATACTCCGGCGAATAAGATGCGGCCGCGGGATATGGTGGCGGAGGCTCGTAAAATCGCGAAAGGATCGTCTAAGGTGTCGGTCAAAATTCTCGATGAGAAGGAAATGGAGAAGTTGGGAATGGGGTCCTTGCTTTCGGTTTCGCGCGGCTCATCTGAGCCTGCCTATTTGATCCATCTCACTTACAAGCCGGCCAAAAAAGCGAAGCGGAAGATCTGTTTTGTGGGCAAGGGACTGACTTTTGATTCGGGTGGTATTAGCATCAAGCCCTCGGCGCGGATGGATGAGATGAAATACGACATGTCCGGGGGCGCGGCGGTGCTGGGAGCGTTTCATGCACTCGCGGCACTGGATCCGGATGTCGAAGTTCACGGGCTGGTTCCGACCTCGGAGAACATGGTGGATGCAAGTGCGGTGAAGCCGGGCGATATTGTGACCGCGAGCAATGGCATGACGATTGAGGTACTCAATACCGACGCGGAAGGGCGTTTAATTTTGGCGGATGCGCTTGCTTATGCCGATAAGACGATCAAGCCGGATGCGATGATCGATTTGGCGACTTTGACCGGTGCGGTGGTGGTGGCATTGGGCCACGAGCTGACCGGGGTAATGGGGAATGACGAGCCGCTGATTCAGGCTTTGGTTGATTCAGGCAAGACAACCAGTGAAGCCGTGTGGCCTCTGCCTATCATTGATTTCCACAAGCAAGACATGAAGGGCGCAGTCGGTGATTTGAAGAACATCGGAGGAGCTGGAACGGGCGCGGGATCATCGACAGCGGGAGCCTTTCTTTCCAACTTCGTGGGGAAGACTCCGTGGGCTCACCTCGACATTGCCGGGACGGCTTGGGGTGCGACTGATCGCGACTATCAAGGAGGATCTTGGGGGACGGGCGTGGGAGTACGGCTTTTGCTAGACTATGCGGAAAAGCAGTAGGAAAGTTTGAAACGCTAACTCTTCGGTCTTGGAGACACCTAAACCTCGATTACTGCTAAGAATTACGCAGCTCAAGGTCACTCGGTGGCTGCATATTATTCCTTCCCGCGCTTGTTCTTTTTTTTCGAATCGCGAGCTGCATTGGGATACTTCGGGGCACCTCCACCGTAGGGCATGGCATCGAAATCAAAACCAGCTCCGCCTGTACGGCGGGGGGGTCGCCGGCAGCTTTCAGTTCGGCGGTGAGTTGGTTAGAGGTCTGTTTGAGCTGATCCGCGTAGGCTGCGTCGCCAGCAACATTGTGCAACTGATGGGAATCCTTTTTCAAATCGAAGAGCTCATCGGCTGGACGTTTGGCGAAGCACCATTGGTAGGCCTGACGATGCGCCTCGTCTTTGTCTTTGTTGTCGATGATGTAGCTCTTGGTCGGACCGTTGTCGGTATCGGCGTACCACGCGCCGGGGATGGCCGTGTTTTCCCAGTTCGGCGTTCCGTTCGGCCAGCGATCGGTGACGTAGTTGCGAATGTAGAGAAAGTCATGATTGCGAATCGCCGCGACGGATAGCCACCCATGTCGGGAGCTTCCTGACTCGGCACGTGGCGCTCTTTTCCGTTCAGAATGAATGGCCGCAGCGCGGCATCCCCTTTGCCTTCGACCACGGCCGGGAGCAGGCTGCGGCCGGTCATCGCTTCTGGTATTGTTAGTCCCGCCGTCGCCAGAAAAGTCGGAGCCAGATCGATCAGGCTAACGAAGCCGTCGAGAACCTGGCCGGATTTCACCTTCGCGCCCCAACGCATCGCCAGCGGAACCTGCGTTCCACAATCGTAGAGGATACTTTTGCAGCGCGGGAAAGGCATGCCGTGATCGCCGGTCATGATCGAGTTCCGGCACGGCGTGCACGACGGCGAGGAAACATAGGCGTGCTGGAACAACACACCTTCTTTCGCGATCCTGTCGAAGGTCGGAGTTTTTACCACTTGATCTCCGTAGGCTCCGGCATGCGGCCAGCCCCAGTCATCGGCGATGCAGAACAGGATATTCGGGCGGTCGGCGACGAAGGCGAGGGAAGAGGAAAAAATGGCAACAAAGAGAAGGATAATTCGAGTAAACATAATTGATTATTGCTAGTAATTCACTTTTTTCGGGTAAGGTGTCGGAGCGGAGCTTAGGGTATCGCCAGAGGCATTTTTTATGACAGCAAAAGGTTCATTACGGAAATTTAGATTGGGCGCACTTTCTGTGTTTCCAATCCTGTTCGCAGGAATTCCTATCGCCGCTCAGCCAGCGGCCAGCGGATGGGAGGCGAAAGAGAGTGTGATCAAAAGCTCCACCAAGTCGCGCGCCGGAATGAATTTCGAGGAGTCCCGCGTGCCGAAATACCAACTGCCTGACCCGCTCATATCGGAAGACGGCAAGCCGGTCGCAACTCCTCAGGAATGGACGACAGTCAGGCGACCTGCTCTCCTGCAATTGTTCCGCGAAAACATTTACGGTGTCCGGCCGACAACCAAGTATGAGGTCGGTTATAAGGAAGTCGGACGGAGGGAAAACGCCTTCGGCATCGGCGCGACGGCGCGACAAATCCGAGCGACGATCACCGCGCGCGGGAAGTCCCATTCATTCGATTTCGTCATCGTCGTCCCGCAGTTGGAAAACCCCGCGCCGGTGATCGTCCACATCAACAACCGTTACCTGATCCCACTCGACAAGGCGGTTGACGAGTCCGATCCGTTCTGGCCGGTGGAGAAACTTGTGCGTCGTGGCTATGCCACGGCCGGATTCCACACTTCGGATGTCGACCCTGACAAGCGCGGCAAATATGCAGAGGGAATCCGTGCCCTGCTGGACGATACTGATTCCGATCCGGCAACCCGCTGGCGATGCCTGTCTTCTTGGGCCTGGGGTGCGAGCCGGGTTCTGGATTTCGCGATCAAGCAACCGGGAATCGATCCCAAGCGAACCGCAGTCGCCGGAAATTCACGGGCAGGCAAGACCGCGTTGTGGGCGGGGGTCGAGGATGAGCGGTTTCAGATTACCTACAGCAATGAGTCGGGCTGTGGCGGAGCGGCGCTTTCCAGGCGAGCCTTCGGAGAAACGGTCGCCCGCATCAACAGGGTCTTCCCCCACTGGTTCTGCGAACGGTTCAAGGCATATGATGATCGCGAGAACGAGATACCCGTCGACCAGCACCAATTGATCGCGCTCATCGCGCCACGTGCGGTATATGTTGCCAGTGCGGACGAGGATCTGTGGGCGGATCCCCGGGGCGAATATGCCTCGTTGATCGCAGCCGGACCGGTGTTCGACCTCCTCGACCTGAAACACATCACCGACCCCGCAATGCCGCAGCTCAACACGCCGCGGCACGTCGGCTCAACCGCTTACCACATCCGAACCGGCGTCCACAACCTGACCGAACAGGACTGGGGCTACTTCTTGAATTTCGCCGACGGGATTTTCAAAAAGTAGGTAATCCCCGAACACGGCATCTAATCGATCCAGTGAGAGCGGGGAAAGGAACCGTGATTTAAATATTACCTCTGCAACCGCAGCGGAAGCACAGGACGATTCGCCGTGCAGGTCGCGATTTCTAAATCGCGGTTCCTTTCCCCACTCCCAACGCCCTCCTCAAGCACCTCACCCAAAAGAAAATCCCTAGGACAATGCCAGGAAGGAGCCTACTTCGGTGCTTCTTCCGTCTTCTTCTTGTAGGTGCTCTGCACGTATGCCTCGCGGAGCTCCTTCATGCCGATTTCACACGGGCTTTGCGCCATAAGGTCAGCACCCTTGTTATTTTTCGGAAAAGCGATGACCTCGCGTATACTTTCCTCACCGGAAACGAGCATCGCGATACGGTCCAGACCGAGGGCAAGGCCGCCGTGTGGAGGTGCGCCGAAGCGGAAGGCGTCCAAGATGTGTGCGAACTTGATCTGCTGCTCCTCAGGAGTGACTCCGAGAGCCTCGAACATCTTCGCCTGAAGATCCTTTTCGTGGATACGGATTGATCCACCGCCGAGTTCGTAGCCGTTGAGCACGACGTCGTATGCCTCAGCACGGACGTTAGCGAAATCACCGGCTTCCAGCTTCTCCATATCATCCGCGTGTGGGCGGGTGAACGGGTGGTGAACCGCGACCCACGCACCGCTTTCCTCGTCCTGCGCGAGCAGCGGGAAATCGACGACCCATAGGAAGTTGAATTTGTCGGATCCCTTGTTCAGTTCCTGCATCACCGCGCACTCGGAGCGGACACGACCAAGGATGGTGGAAACGCTTTCGCGGGAACCTGCAGCAAAAAAGACGATATCGCCTTCCTCCAAATTCATCGCATTAGTGACTGCTTCCTTTTCCGTTTCGGAGAAAATCTTCCAAAGCGGGCTCTTGTATTCGCCATTTTCGAATTTGATGAATGCCAGATTTTTCACGGGAAGACCCGCCTGCACCGCGATTTCGTTGAGGCGGTTCATTTGGCCAGTGGTGATCGTTGCGAAGCCTTTGGCATTGATCGCGCGGACCACGCCGCCGCCTTCAAGGATGCTACGGAAAATCTTGAACTCGGTGCCCGCGAACACTTCTGCAAGATCCGCGATTTTCATTTCGAAACGAGTGTCCGGCTTATCGGAGCCATAGATATCCATGGCTTCCGCGTAGGTCATGCGTGGAAACTCTTTCGGAAGATCGATGCCGAGACCGGCATTGAACATCGATCCTAGAAGCCCCTGCACGAGGGAAATGATGTCCTCCTGTCCGACGAAGCTCGCCTCCATGTCGATCTGGGTGAACTCCGGCTGGCGGTCGGCTCGAAGATCTTCATCGCGGAAGCAACGGGCGATCTGGAAATATTTCTCCACTCCTGCAACCATTAGCAACTGCTTGTATTGCTGCGGAGCCTGCGGGAGAGCGTAGAATTTCCCGGGATTCAGGCGGGATGGCACAAGGAAATCACGAGCACCTTCTGGAGTCGGGTTCGAAAGGATGGGAGTCTCGATTTCATAGAAACCGGAATCGTCGAGGAAACGGCGGGCGGCAGAAGTAATCTTGCTGCGCTGGCGAATATTCTTACTCATGCGCGCACGGCGCAGGTCGAGATACCGATATTTCATCCGGAGATCTTCGTTGGAAAGTTCCTTGTCGAGTTGGAATGGAAGCACGTCAGACTTGTTCACGATCTTCAAATCGCTCGCAACAATCTCGATCGCACCAGTCGCCATCTTGGCGTTGGCCGCACCTTCAAGGCGCCTCGCAACTTTCCCGCTCACCTGAACGACATCCTCGTCACGCAGTGTGTGGGAAAGCTTCGCTGTCTCAGCACATTCCTCAGGACGAAAAACACACTGGGTCAGACCCTCGCGATCCCGGAGATCGATAAAAATGACACCGCCATGGTCGCGGGCGGAATTCACCCAGCCGATGAGGGTTACGGTTTGCCCGACGTGGGAATCTTGGAGTTCGTTGCAGTGATGTGTTCGCATGATGAAAAGTAATTAAGAATTTTTAAACCGCAGATGGACGGGATGGACGCAGATGGAAGAGATTAAGACGGAGTCACTGATTTTTGTAAAAGGGTGACTCTGCGGAACTCTAGTTTTGAATGTTTGAAATTTAGGATAAGGCCAACCTGGAGACGGGTGACGCGGAGGTAGTTGAGCATTTGGCCGATCTCGTGATCGGTGATTCGTTCGATAGTTTTCGTATCGACGACAACTTTCTCGAAAACGATGAGATCGGGAATAAACTCGCCGACTTTGACTTCCCGATAATGGATTGGATAGCTGGGCTGTTGAAGAAAGGGAATATCATGGTATCCAAAATCCACCACTAAAGCGTTTTCGTAAATTTTCTCACGAAACCCATGACCGACGGAATTGATTACTGAAAACGCGGAACCAATAATCTGTTCCGTTTCCAAAACATAAATCCCATCTCTTCCATCTGCGTTCATCCCGTCCATCTGCGGTTAAATTCTTAGGCAAGCAAAGGTCCATCGGGTTCGGTGAGGTGCTGCATCATCCACCCAACCAGTTCGTCCGCATGGCAGGTTTCTTCCGATCGGTTCGCCAGGATCTTAATTTTCACCATCGGAAATTCTTCACCGATGATCACTGCAAACCTCGCCCCGCACTTTTCGGCCGACTGGAACTGCTTCGCGACTTTCGCATTCGAAAGGGGAAGATCCACGGAAATCCCTGCACGACGAAGATTGGTTACCAATGCGAGAGCATCGGCGCGACGGAATTCATCGGGGATGACCATGTAGGCCTCACAGCCCGCCGCGTTGCGTTGCAGCCATACTTCCATTTGCATGGCAGTATGCGGGGTTTCTTCGATGAGATTGCGGATCACGTAATCACCCATTGCAAAGCCTGTCGCGGGCATATCGACGGAGCCGTTGGAAATGGTTCCCACGAGGGTGTCGTAGCGGCCTCCACCGGCCACGGCACGCATCGACTTAGTCGAATCGAAAACCTCGAAAACAACTCCGGTATAATAAGCGAGGCCGCGGACGATCGAGAGATCCAGTTCCACGAAATCACCAAAGCCTCGTGCTGTGAGATCCACCGAGATTGCTTCGTATGCTTCCGAGGCATTATCCGGGTTGGACACAAATGCTTGGACTTCCTCCAGGTTCATTCCGAATGCCGCCAGTTTCTCCTTCAGCACTTCCGGTTTTTCACGCTCCAGCTTGTCAACGAGGCCGAGGAAATCAGAAATCTTCTCCTCACCGACTCCTTTACCTTCTGCGAATTTCAGCCATGCGTTACGGTCGGATACCCGGACTACGAAATCACCTTCCACAAAACCGAAAGAAAGCATCGTTTCGATAGCGAGGGCGATCAGCTCTGCATCCGCGCTTGGTCCAGCTACACCTAGGATATCGACATTGAACTGATGAAACTCACGCCCCCTGCCCTTCTGCGGCTTTTCATAACGGAAACACTGGCCGATCTCGAACCACTTAAGCGGTTTCGGATACTGGCGTTGCTCTGCTGCCACGATCCTCGCCAATGAAGCGGTTACTTCCGGGCGCAGGGTCACATCCCGTCCACCCTGGTCTTCAAAGCGGAAAAGCTGTGAGGAAAGCTCCCCACCGGACTTTTTTAGATACAGCCCGGTATCCTCAAGGATGGGAGACTCATACTCCACATATCCGCAGCGGCGGGCGACTTTGCGCCAGGTCTCGAACAAATAATTTCTGACCGCGCATTCACGGGGGGTGAAATCACGGAAACCAGGGAGTGCTTGAAATGTTGAACCAGCCATTGCGCGGGGCGCGACAATGCACAGCTCCTCCCACATATCAAGGCAAAGTGGCCGCGATCTTCGGTCGCCCGAGCCGGCTCTGAAAAAAAATTCGAAAAACATGTCAAATAACCTTGCAACAAACCCGCCACTCCGCTTTCTTTCCGCCCGCACCGCGATCAACGACCCGTTCGTCTATCGGTTAGGACTCCAGGTTTTCATCCTGGCAAGAAGGGTTCGACTCCCTTACGGGTCGCCATTGTTTTCTAGGAAACTCTGGTAGTTGATGGTAAAAACAGCCTCCGAAAGAGCACACGCTCCCGGAGGCTTTTCCATTTCTACAAATCCAATACTTCGTGACCTCCCGGGAAAAAACAGTCGTAATTTCAGGAAGCAAAGGTCGTGGCTCCATCGCCGCCCTCACTTGCTATGATTACCCGATGGCTCGGGTTCTTGATGAAGCGGGTATCGATGTCCTTCTCGTGGGCGACTCACTTGGAATGGTCGTCCTCGGCTATCCGGACACCACACACGTCACACTCGCCCACATACTCCATCATCTCGAAGCCGTCGCCCGGGCGAAACCACAGGCACTTGTGATCGCGGATCTTCCCATCAATACCTACGATACCCCGGAGCAGGCACTCGCAACCGCGCAGCAACTTGTTGCAACCGGTGCCGATGCGGTGAAGCTCGAAGGCGGTGTCCGCCAAGCGGAAAAAGTCCGCGCGATCACCTCGGCAGGGATCGCAGTTTGCGGCCACCTCGGTATGCTACCCCAGCGCGTCCTCGAAGAAGGTGGCTACTACAAGAAAGGCAAAACCCCTGAACAAACCCAAGCGATCATGCAAGGAGCCAAGGCACTCATTGACGCAGGGGTCTTCGCCATCGTCCTCGAATCACTCACTCCCACTGCCGCCGAAACGATCACCCGTGAAATTCCCGTTCCTACCATTGGGATAGGCTGCGGGGATGCCACCTGCGATGGAGAGATCGCCGTCGTCACCGACCTCCTCGGCTCCTATCCTTGGTTCGTGCCCCCATTTGCAAAACCAGAGGCAGATCTGTCAGGCGAAACCTCCCACGCAGCAAAAAACTACGTGCGCCGTGTCCGTGCCCAAAAGTAGCGCGGACTTTAGTTCGCCGCCATCTTCCTTGGAGTTTAAAATTTTGAGTTAAAAGTTTCGTGCTCCTCTACCTCCACATCCCCTTCTGCCACCGCATCTGCCCGTATTGTTCGTTTTACAAACACACCCCGGGTAACACGCCCATAGGTGAATTCGTTAGCGCACTGGGCAAGGAGGCAGCGTATCGCACCAAATCCAATTCGAAGTTCAATGCGCCCACCAGCCTCTACCTCGGTGGTGGTACCCCCTCGATGCTTTCCTCGAAGCACCTCACCGACCTCTTCACCTCCCTTCGAAAAAGCTTCGATTTCTCGGATGTGACAGAAGTTACCCTGGAAGCAAACCCTGCCACTTTCGATCTAAAGAAAGCAGAACTCTTCAAATCTTTAGGCGTCACGCGCGTTTCACTCGGCATCCAGTCCTTCACTCCCCATGTCTTGGAAACATTGGGTCGCGAGCACTCCCCGGAACAGGCAACCGCTTCCGTGGGAATCCTCCGCGAAGCCGGTATCCCCTCGGTAAACATCGACCTCATGTTTTCCATCCCCGGTCAGTCACTTGCCGATTGGGAAAGCACCCTAGGCCACGCCGTTTCCCTCAAACCCGACCACATTTCCGCCTACAACCTTACTTACGAAGAGGATACGGCATTTTTCGATTCCCTGCAGAACGGAACCTATCAGGAAAACGAAGACCACGACGCCGACCATTACCATCTAGCTGAGGAAATTCTTACCGCTGCGGGCTTCGACCACTACGAGACCTCAAATTACGCCCAAACCAGCCAACATTCGAAGCACAACCAAGGCTACTGGCAGGGATCCGACTACCTCGGACTCGGCCCCTCCGCCGTCTCCACGATCAACGGGATTCGCGAGAAGAACATTCCCGATACCGCAGCCTATATCCGGCAGGTGAATTCCATCGGCCACGCCACCCATGAAACGGAAGCCCTCACCCCAGCCCAACGCAGGATAGAACTCATCGCCTTGGGGTTGAGAACCACCCATGGGATTCCCCTCGATCTGCTGGGAACAGAATCCTTGGAGAAAGCGAAAACACTCGCTGCTGAAAATCTCCTGTTTTTGGGCGAAACCCACCTCCACCTCACCGCACTGGGCCGCCCGCTTGTAGATCCCATCGCGGCGGAGCTGATCTGAAAATTAAATCTCCATTCCGGAATAGATCGAATCCATCCGCAGCTCCGCTGAAATCTCAGCTAGAGGAATCACCTCCCCCATATCCGTATAAAATTCCGTATCGAACCCCCCGTTTTCCCGTCTCCGATCCACGGTCACATACGGCCTTTCGGGATCGACCAGCAAGAGAGCCCGGAGAGTGGAGACAGCCCGGTATGCATCACGCTTTTCACCCATATCGACCCGCTTTGTGGATTCACTGAGAACCTCGATAACGACGACAGGCTTGTCCTGGTAGGTGGAGTCGTCGTCCAGTGAATCGCACACAACCATGGCATCTGGATAATAAAATCGGGTCTGCTCCGGAAGTTCGATCCTCACCTTCATGTCGCTGCTGAACGGCTGGCACGGCTTTCCTTCCAAGGCATTGCCCAGAAATCTACAAATATTCACGGCAGCCTTACTATGCCGGACTTTACCGCCCGTCATTGCGTGGACAATTCCGCCGAGATATTCGTGTTTTATTTCCGCAACGAGTTCTCCGGAAAGGTATTCCTCTACGGAAACGATTTCGTTAGTTCCCAAGAGTTCCATAGGCTGAGAACACCTCAGACACCGCCACCTTCAAGCAGCGAAAACCTGCTCAATTTCGACCAAGAACTTTCTCCAGCAGCCCTACCATCACGCTTCCAGCGGCTTTTCCTACTTCCAGAACTTCCTTGTGATTAAGGGTTTCCTGCATTCCGGCAGCCCAGTTGGTGAGGCAGGAGAACCCGGCCACCCGCATCCCCAACGATTTCGCCTGGATAGCTTCGAGGACGGTGCTCATTCCTACGGCATCCGCGCCTAGAGTTCTCACCATTCTCACTTCGGCAGGTGTTTCGTATTGAGGGCCGCGCAGTCCGGCATAGACGCCTTCGTTCAAAGGCATCCCGAGTTCGGACGCGGCTTGCAGGAATTCTGCGCGCCATTTCTTGTCATATGCTTCACTCATATCGATGAAATTCGCACCGATCAAAGGTGTTGTTCCGGTCAGATTCAGGTGATCAGAAAGCGCCATCCATGTGCCCGGTGGAAAGTCCCGATTCACCGTTCCAGCGGCATTGGTAAGAATGATGGATTTCACACCTTTCCCTGCCATCCAGCGCACGCCTGCTGTTACAGCATCAGCTCCGTGGCCTTCGTAAAGGTGGACCCGCCCTTTCATAAGAACCACATCGGTTCCTCCTAGTTTCCCGAAGACAAACTTCCCCGCATGGCCGGGAACGGTGGAAACAGCCAATCCGGCTTCGGCGAATCCGATCTCTTCACAAACTTCCACTTCATCCGCCAACGCACCCAGACCCGATCCAAGAACAATTCCAATCATGCATCAAGGATAGCGTTCACCATGCCATTCACAAGCACCGAAGGCGGAAGGCGTTACAGACGGACGGCCAAACGTACTTCCTTACCAAGCGGAAAGGATTTGACGACTGCTGTCTGGGAACGACGATGGATTCCCACAAGCAGACCGACAGCAGCAAGGCTGAAGATCAGACTCGTGCCACCGTAGCTAACGAAAGGTAGCGGGAGGCCGTCGTTTGGAAGCACGGCGGTGGTCACCCCGATGTTCACCATGGCCGGAACCACGATTACGCAAGTAAGACCAAGTGCAATGCAGCGTTCGAATACCTGCTTCGCCTGGAGAGAGATTCCAACTCCAGCCACCGCGATCAGAACGTAACAGACGATCACTCCCAGGGTTCCCGGAAGGCCAAGTTCCTCGCCAATCACGGGATAAATGAAGTCGATGTGCGCGAAGGTCAGGGTGCCGAATTTCTCCACCCCGTTTCCAAGGCCGACACCCCACGGACCTCCATTTCCGAGGGCGAGAAGGGCACGCCATTGCTGCATCCCCCGGTCGAGTTGGTGGACAGGATTTTCCAAATCTAGCCAGGCTTCGATACGACCCCAGCGGTTCGGGTCGTTGTAAATGTAGTATGCAGCACCAGCCATCGCGGCGATAGCGGAAGGGAACATGTAGCGCAGGCGGGTGCCGACGCAGAACATCAGGGCTCCTGCCGTAACAGCGAGTGCAAGTGCGGTTCCGACATCCGTTTCCGCCGCGATCAGGCCAAGCGGGATAGCAACAATCAGACTCGGCAACACGAATCCGCGCCAAAAGGTGTGCACCTCCGTCTGCCAGCGTGCGAACCATGATGCCAAGGCGATGACGATGATCATTTTCGCAGCCTCGGAAGGCTGGAACTGACCGATCAGCGGAACCTTGATCCAGCGCTTCGCTCCATATTCCTCCACGTTTACCGAAGGGACGAAGCAGAGCGCGAGAGCAATGCAGATGACGACATACGCGTAGGGAAGTCCCTTACGGATCAACTCAATAGGCAATTTCGCCATAAAAAACGCGGCTCCCAGACCGATGACTACCATCATCGATTGACGGGTCACGAAATGATACGGCCGCTCCAAGTCCCTGACCCATACTCCCGTGCTCGCCAGCATCACCAGCCCGAGTCCACAAAGGAGGGCGACGGCGATGATCAGCAGGGTAGAGCTATGGCGGAGCACAGGGAAATGGTTATTCGATATTGGGGAAAAAACTACGGCAGCTTGATCACTTGTCCGATCTGCAACTTGGACGGGTCGGTGATATTATTGAGAGCCATCAGTTCCTGTTGGCTCACTTTATATTTGTTCGAAATCCTCCAGATATTCTCTCCCGCTTTCAGGATGTGGGTCCGACCGGAGCCGACCACATTTGCACGCGGAGCATTCTCGACTTCACGTCGGGTCACGGGGCGGGTCACGGGGCGGGTCACGGGGCTGGCCACGGGGCTGGTCACTGGGCTGGTCACGGGGCGGATCACGCGGGCGGGATTGCTAGCCACCAGCGGAACGATTTCCACCAAGCCACGCTCGGAATAATTCAACCTAGGCTGGTTGCGGATCGCAGCGACTTCCGGAGGATCTTCCGCGATGATGCGGTTGCTCTGAGGAATGCGCAGAACGGCACCTGCGCGGATAGCGGCACCGCGGTTTAGGTTACGCAGCTCGCTTTCATCCACATTGTGCTTTGCGGCGATAATCGAGTAGTTGTCCCCTTGCCGCAACATATAGGGCGTGTCGCCTGTGCTGAGTTTCGGCAGGTCGTTGTTACGAGTGACGACTGGAGTCGAAACCGCGGCAGAGGAACCGGACGAACCAGCGCCAGCCCCAGGCCCAGGGGTACGGTCGGAGAGATACTGTTTGTGAACGAAGATCATTCCGATCGCGAGGATGTGGATCGCGAAAATGATCGTTAGTGAACGGGAAATATTGATTCCCGATTCTTCCATATCCTCAGGTGAAGCGGCGGCTGCCGAGGCGCGTTGACGCTTCGTTTTCGTCTTGTTAAAGATACGCGCAGAAAGGGTCTTGCGGACGGGCTTGCGGCGGGTGGGGAGGCGTTCGTATTTCATGGGAAGTTCCGGATTGAAGGTTCAGTGAAGTTGGTGGACAAAATCCCGAAATACATCGCCCCTTTGCTCGTATCCAGTGAACTGGTCGAAGGAGGATGTCCCGGGTGAAAGTAAAATTGTGGAGCCGCGCGGAGCGAGGGAGCGGGCGGTATGGATCGCCTCCTCCAACGTTCCGACGGCGGTTGTCTCGACGGAGCCGTTGAAAAGCTCCGCCAAAGGGCGGGCGATTTGCCCGAAGGTCACTGCGGAAATCGCCTGCCTTCCAACGGTAGTTAAGATTGGCGAATAATCAAGCCCTTTATCCTTTCCACCAGCAATCAATACAACAGGACGGTTTTGCGAGCGCAGGGCGCATTGCAGGGCATGGATGTTCGTTGCCTTGGAGTCGTTGAGGTATTCCACCCCGTCGAGGGTGCGGATCAGCTCGCAACGGTGTTGAGGAGGTGCATAGCCCTGAAGCGCCGGGGAGATGAGCGAAGGGTCGATCCCATAGGCAATACACGCGGCCATGGCCGCCATCGCGTTCTCGGCGTTGTGAAGTCCGCGGAGCGATGTTTCCGCCACAAGATCCAGGATAACCCGTCCTCCCCGCGTGATGGTTTCGCCGTCGGAGTAGAAATCCGCCTCACGGGTTTCGGTAGAAAAGGTGAGCACTTTCGAGACCGGCGTTCCGATCTCCTCGCCATACCTTACTACGACGGTATCCTCATCGGTCTGGTTCTTAAAAATATTTAGCTTCGCCTGTTTGTAGGATTCGACCGAGGGGTAGCGATCCATGTGGTCTGGAGCAAAGTTCAGCCAGATCGAAACGCGGGGTCTGAGGTCTTCGATGGTTTCCAACTGGAAGGAGGAAAGCTCTAAAGCGACCGCTGCAGGAACCTCCGAGGAGAGGATCACCTCGCTGAGGGGTGCGCCGTAGTTTCCGCAAGGAGTGCCGCCCAGTCCCGCTTGTTTCAGGATTCGAGAGACTAGTTCCGTGGTGGTGGTTTTTCCGTTGGTGCCGGTGATGCCGATGATGCCACCTTCGAAGTATCGGGAAGCAAATTCGGTTTCGCCTATCAGTGGAACCTTGGCGGAGAAAGCTTGCATCAGGGGCGAGTAGGTATCGATACCAGGGCTGATGACGATGAGATGGGCGGAGAAATTTTCCACATCCGCTTCGGAAAAATTCGGATGGATTTCCACCCCAGTCGGGATGCCTTTAAAAGCAGTTTCACCGCCCTGATCCCACATGGAAACGACGGCACCTTCACGCAAAGCAAGCGCGGCGGCGGCACGACCCGACCGACCGGCTCCGAAGACGGCGACGTGTTTGTCGAGGATGGAGAAGGATTCGTTCATGCGATTTTCAGAAGAGCCAAGCCGAATAGCGCGAGCATGATAGAGAGTATCCAGAAACGGATGATCACCTGGGATTCATGCCAACCGAGCAACTCGAAGTGGTGGTGGATCGGTGCCATTTTAAAGATGCGTTTCTTGCGTAGCTTGAAAGAGCCGACCTGGAGGATGACGGAGACAGCTTCCATCACGAAAATTCCACCGATGATGACGAGCAGAAGTTCCTGCTTGGTGCAAATCGCGGCGGCCCCGAGCGCCCCACCGATCGCGAGCGAACCGGTATCGCCCATGAAAACTTTCGCCGGGTGGCAATTGAACCAGAGGAAACCAAAGGCCGAGCCTGCGAGCGCCATGAGGAAGACCGCGAGTTCTCCGATGTAGCGGTTGTGCGGAATCACGAGATACTCGCTAGCCATGAAAAAGTGTCCGCCCAGGTAGGCCAGCATCGAGTAGCTGAGTGCAGCTGAGATCGTACAGCCAGTAGCGAGCCCGTCGAGGCCGTCGGTGAGGTTCACGGCATTCGAGCAGCCTATGATAATCAGGATAAAGAACGGGATCACTAGGAAGCCGAGGTTCACGATGGAAACCTTGAAAAGCGGGAAGCAGATCTCGCCGATTCCGATTCGTTGCTCGCCGAGGCGGAACCCTGCGGCTCCGTCCTGAATTTGTTTGGCGGTTGCACCGAATCCGGAGATTTCCGTTTTAAAATAGATGAAACACGCGGCGATCAGTGCAATCACGAACAGCCAGAACATTTTAGTACGACTGGAAACTCCGTCGGAGTTTTTCTTCTTCACCTTTGTATAATCATCAACGAATCCGAGCAGTCCGCAGGCAGCCATGGTGCATGCACATACCACTACGAAAGGGTTAAAAATTCGCGCGCAGACAAGAGTCGAAATCAGAACCGTAGCGATGATGAGGACTCCGCCCATCGTCGGGGTGCCTACTTTTCCACCGTGGAGTTCGGCAAGTTTGTGGACTTCCTCGGCGGTACGGATCGGCTGACCGACTTTTAGCGAAATCAGCTTCCGAATAATGCGTGGACCGATGAGAAGAGAGAGCCCGAACGAGAGGAGTCCGGCCGTTGCGGCGCGGAAAGTCACATACTGAAACAGGTTGAGAAAAGAGAAGCTATGCGCCCAGCCCTCACTACCAGAGGTTTGTTCGGCTTGGAAGGCGGCAAACCAGAAGTCGTAAATGGCGGTTAACATGCGGTCGGGAAAGCGGCAGGGAAAGCGGTTTGTAAGACTTTTTCAATGGCGGCAGTTCGGCTGCCCTTGAAGAGGACGACATCACCAGGGCCGGCGTTTTCGAGTAACCAATCGGCAGCGGAGTGAATATCGGTAAAATGTGGGGCGGAGCCGCCTTCGGCAATGCCCTCGGCACCTTCGCCCACGGCAATGAGGGTCAGGCCTTTGTCGGCGGCGAGCTTGCCGATTTTTAAATGGGCAGCTTCGGCATAAACTCCGAGTTCACCCATTTTTCCGAGAACGACGATGCGCTTTGCTCCTTTCGGAATTGCGGTATCGGCGAGGGTTTCGATGGCAGCTTCCATCGACTCTGGATTCGCGTTGTAGGTATCGTCGTAGAGTGTGATGCCCTCCCACTCGATGCGGCGCATGCGTCCGGTAGTTAGCTTCGTGGAGGAAAGCCCTTGAGCGATTTTCTCCGGAGGTATACCCAGTTTCCAACCAAGAGCAGCAGCGAGCAGGGCGTTGGTGACCATATGTTTACCGGGAACTGGAAGAAAGACCTCGGCGGAATCCTCACCGTCGATGACGAGGGTAAAACGGGTGCCGTCCGGTTGGAGCCTGAGGTTTTCTGCACGGACCAGTCCCCTACCGTTTCCGACTGGAGTCAGGCGGGAGCGGGTGCGTGCACGGAAGTATTCGTTGAATTCGCAGCCTGCGGGTGTGAAGAGAAGGCCGTCCTCCGGAAGGTAGCGGGCGAGTGTCCCTTTCTCTTCCGCAATGGCTTCGCGGGAGCCGAGGAACTCGATGTGTGCGGAGCCAATATTCGTGATGACGCCGAACTTAGGTCTGGCGATTTCGCACAACGGAGAGAGTTCGCCGCCGTGGTTCATGCCGATTTCAAAGATCGCAGCCGTATGTTCTTCCGTTGTCGAAAGGACGGTGAGAGGGAGGCCAATGTGATTATTCAGATTCCCCTTGGTCGCGTTCACGTTGAACGCCTGGGAAAGAATTGCTGCAGCGAAATCCTTGGTGGAAGTTTTTCCATTTGATCCAGTGATACAGATTACGGGAATGTCCAATTGGCTCCTCCACCAGTGGGCGAGGCGCTGGAGTGCGAAAAGTGTTTCCGGGACCTCGATGACTGCCTTTCCTTCGGCGATCTCGCCACCACTCCATTCCTGGACAATGGCAATGGATGCACCCTCTTCGAGAGCTTTTCCTGCAAATTGATCACCGTTGAAATTCTCGCCACGCAGGGCGATGAAAATACCGTTGGCGCCCGGCTTGCGGGTATCCGTGAAGACCGAGTTACCAACCGCGTCCGGGCTTCCTACGACGAGCTTGGCATCGAGGATTTCGCTGATTTTTTTTGCGGACAGTTGCATGGCTGACTAGGATTCGGGTTGCAAGGATAGGACGTAGACGGCAGGAAAATGATTCAGTTTTTCAAAAGCGTTCGGGTGGGTTTTCACGCATTTCGGCGATATCCGCGGCACGTTTCCGGAGCGCGAACCTTGCCTTTTTACGGTCGTCGAAGTCTATGGTTTGATCGGCAAACTGCTGGTAAGTTTCGTGGCCTTTCCCGGCGATGAGAATGATGTCGCCAGAGAGAGCTTGCTCGACGGCAGCATTGATCGCCTCGGCGCGGTCGGAGATTGCGAGGTAATTGCAGTTTTTCGGCAGTCCCTTGACGGTCTCGGCGATGATCGCATCCGGATCTTCCGAACGCGGGTTGTCCGAGGTCACTATCACAATATCGCTGGATAGGGCGGCAGCAGCGGCCATCAGAGGACGCTTCGCCTTATCGCGGTCTCCACCACAACCAAAGACTGTGATGAGACGGCGTGGATCGAGTTCCTTGATCGTACTGCAGGCGTTTTCAATAGCGTCTGGAGTGTGTGCGTAGTCCACAAAAACTGTGGCGCCGCCGGTATTGCCGACGTATTCCATGCGACCTGGAACCTGCGGGGAATCCGCGAGTGTAGCGATGGCCTGACGCGGTTTGATACCACAGGCTGATGCGGCGGTGATGGCGGAAAGGAGATTGTAAGCGTTAAAACGGCCGATCAGCGGGGCGCGGACGAGGTAGGATTTCCCCTTCACGGTCAGCTCGAAGGTCATTCCGTCGCGCTTTTGCTGGAAGTTGTTCGCTCGGAACTCGCAGTTGACGTTGAAGCCGTAGCGAATCACCGGCATTTTCCCGCCGAGAGCCACTGCGAGATCATTTCCACGGGCATCATCGGTATTGATCACGGCCACTGGCTTTTTTCCTTGGGGGTTCACAGCCAGCGCGTGAAACCAAGATGCCTTTGCCTCCATGTATTTCTCGATGGTGCCGTGATAGTCGAGGTGATCCTGGGTGAGATTGGTGAAAACGGCGGCATCGAAGGCGATGTTGTGAACACGCTTCTGGTCGATCCCATGGGATGAAACTTCCATGGCAGCACCCCGGCAGGCGTTATCGCGGAAGTTTGCGAGAATGGCATTCAGCTCAATGGAACCGGGCGTGGTGTGTTTCGCGGGAGTTTGTGTTTCACCATCATCGATAAAAATGGTTCCGAGCAGTCCAGCCCGGTGCCACTCGGTTTTCATGATGTGATGAATGAGGAAAACCGTGGTGGTTTTCCCGTTGGTTCCAGTCACGCCCGCGAGGCGGAGGTTTCCGGCCGGCTCTCCATTCAAAATGGTGGCGAGAACGGCCAGCGCAGCGCGACTGTCGGGAACATAGATCCATCTGACCGTGGCGGGCAAATCCTGAGGGGGAGCCGATTCTGCGAGGATGGCGGCGCAGCCATTTGCTATCACGTCCTGAATGAAGCGATGGCCATCGATACTGGTGCCACGGATGGCGGCAAAGAGAATCCCCTCGCCTGCTTCGCGGGAATCTGCAGTGAGGGCATCGATTTCAATGTCCAACGAGCCGGATATCGTGGCTTTTTCTAGAGGGGAAATTAGGGTGCGGAGAAGCATTTTTCAGGAATGGGTTGCTTACCGAGTCGCGACCGGTTCTTCGATCGGTTCGGTGGGCTGGATGTTCATGTGTGCGGCGAGGCGCCCTGCGATTTTGGAGAAGATCGGCGCGGCGATCGAACCTCCGTAGCGTGGCACTTCGGTCGTCATAGGTTCATCAATGACAACATAGCAAACAAAAGCAGGATTATCTGCGGGCATGAATCCTGCGAAGGATACGACGTATGACCCGTGGACGTAGCCTCCACGTTTCGGATCGTGCTTGATGGCGGTTCCGGTTTTCCCGCAAACCTTGTGACCCGCGACGCATGCTTTCGTAGCAGTTCCTCCCAGAAGAGTGACCTTATGGAGTGCGGCACGCATTTTCTTCGCGGTGGCTGGAGAAATGGGCTGACCGCGGACTTCGGTTGGAAAATCGTCGATAACAGTCCCGTCGTTGGCGACGAGAGCCTTGATGATTTTCGGCTTCAGCAGACGTCCGCCTCCCGCGATAACCGAGTAGGCGGTGGCCATCTGGATGGGAGTTACGTCGATACGATAACCGAAGGAGGAACGTGAAAAATCGATGGGAATGCTCGGGACGTCCGCGATTCCGGGATTTTCCCAGCTAAGCTGTATGCCGGATCGCTCGCCGAAGCCAAAGCCGTGGACGTATTTGTAGTAACGTTTTACGCCGAGCTGCTTAGCGAGTTTCCAGACGCCTACGTTATTGGATTTCTGGAGGATCTGCTCGAAAGAGAGCATGCCGCCGGAATGATCGTCGGTTACCGTGAACCCGTTTTCTTGGAGAAGGTGCGGACAGTTGATGATAGTTGTGGGGGAAACGAGGCGCTCCTCGAGCGCAGCAGCGGTCGCGATGATCTTGATCGTGGAGCCGGGTTCGCATTTTGCCTGGATCGCGTAGTTAAACGAGTTTTCCGCGAGACCTTGCTTATGATTCAGATTAAAATGCGGACGTGAGGCAAGAGCAAGGATCTCGCCAGTCGAGGGATCCATGACGATCACGGCTCCCTTCTTTGCCTTGTATTGCTTAAGACCGGCGTCGAGTTCCTGGGCCACGATTGCCTGCATTCCGAGGTCGATGGTGAGTTTCACGTTAAGCCCTGCGCGTGGTGGGAGGAGACTTGCGGCATCTCCCGGAACCACCAATCCCCGAACGTCGCGCTTGTGCTCGCGGCGGCCGTCACGACCGGCAAGGTATTGCTCTGCGGCAGCTTCGATTCCGAATTTCCCTATCATCCGGTAGGCTTTCCCACCGCTCTCCAGTTTCTCTGTAATCTCGCCAGTAAAACCGGTGAGGTGGGTTGCCAGATCAGGATTTGTATACCAGCGCTGGATCGAGTTTTGGAAAACGAATCCCTGGAGGTGGTTTTCCTCGACGCTTTTCTGGAGGCGTTCCGCGATGTCGTCCGGGATATCCTTGGCGATAGCGAACCACTTGCCCTTGTTGTTCTCGATCTTGTCGCGCAGTTCGTCGCGGCGAATGCGAAGAGGACTAGAAAGAAGACTGATCGCTTGGGCGAGATGCTTCTGAACGATCACATCCGGTTTTTCGCGGGAGAGGATTTCACCACGAAGTATATTGATCCGGCGCTTACGCTTTTCCTCAGAAAGTTCCGCCCAATCTGATTCTGCAGAAGCTTCCTGGTAAGCGAGTCCGAACGAGGCCAGCTTCGGATCCATGAGGTGGTTTTTATCGACGAAAATCGAGGCCACCGGGATGCTCTTCGCTATGGGATCCGAGTTGCGATCCACAATCATCCCCCGGCTTGCAAAAATTGTTTCAACTCGGTTATAAGCTTTCGCTGAAGAAGCAGCATAACGCTGACGGTCAACAAGTTGTATTTTAACCAGGCGCGCCGAAAGAATACTGAGCAGGCTCACCAGAACCAGACAGAGGATAATACAGCGATTTTGGAAGGCACGGTTCACAAGCTTGGCTGGACGGATGCCACAGCGGTTGGTTCAACCGGAGAAATATCTTCGGAGACTCCGGCTGGGATGGACACTAGACTGGTTCCTTCTTCCTTCAACTGGGTGCGGATGGAGAACAGGTTGAGAATCTGGTCGCTGCGCATTTGGATCGTGCGGGTGGCGAGCTTGTGGCGATCGATACGTTTTTCGATGGCATCGATTTCTCGTGCCGTCTTGATCTGGCAGTTCTTGTAATAAACGTTCGTCACCCCACCTACAGTTCCGATCGCGCCTGCAAGGATGAGAGCGAAAATGACGACAGAGGAAATCCTTGTGTGTGCATCTTGGCGGCGGCGGTTCATGGGTGGATGAGGTCGAGTTTGGGTAATTCCGTTACCGGATTTCGTTCGGGTCTAAAAGCTGAGCGACCCGTAGTTTTGCACTACGGGCTCGTGGGTTCGCGGAGATTTCCTGGGCGCTTGGCGCAATCACCCTCTTCGAGAGAAGGCGGAACTGGCAATCAGGATTCGGACGGGCTTCCGGCCAGGTCGGATCGTCGATGTAAGGTTGCGAATGGTGGCGTAAAAAACGTTTCACCATCCTGTCTTCTAGGCTGTGGAAGGTGATGATCAGCAGTCGCCCCCCTGGTTTCAAAACCTGCGAAGCGGAAGAAAGGATGGAGGAAAGCGATTCCAACTCTTCGTTGATCGCCATCCGGATCGCTTGGAAAGATTTGGTTGCCGGGTGGATCTTGCTGTTCCGACCGATTGCTTTTTCGATACAGGAGGCAAGTTCAAGGGTGGTTGCGAACGGTTTTGAATCACGCTGTCTGACGATTGCCGCAGCGATTCGTCGTGACCGGGGCTCCTCGCCGAACTCGTAGATGATGCGCGCGATTTCCTCTTCCGGCCATGCGTTCACTAGGTCGGCGGCGGACATCGTCGCGTTCGGCCCCATCCGCATGTCGAGCGGACCCTCGCGCATAAATGAAAACCCACGCTCCGCGGAATCCAACTGGCGGGAGGAAACCCCCAGATCAAGGAGGAGTCCGTCGGCGAGTTCGCCGGAGACGATTCCAGGATAGCTAGGGATCTCCGAAAAATTCGCTTGGAAGGTGGAGAAACGTGATCCGAAACCGGAAAGCCGTTGAGTCGCGTGCGCGAGAGCTTCCGGGTCGCGGTCAACGCCGAGAACCTCCGCTCCCGTTTCCAGAAGTAGCTTCGAATGCCCTCCCCCGCCGAGCGTGCCATCAATGACAAACTTACCGGATGAGGCAGCCATGTAATCAACGACCTCTTTAGAAAGAACCGGAAGGTGGTAGCCCTCCGGGGAAAAATTCTCGGACGCCGATGCCGACAACCAGCCAGGAGCGGCCTCGACGTCCGATAAAGCAAAACCATGTGCTGTCCCGAGCGCACGGTGATGCGGCTTGTTTTGAAATTGTTTGGAAAAATTTACCGATGCGCACGCTGACAACCAGCCAGGAGCAGCGCAACGCATCGGATTAAATAGCGATTGAAGCTCTGTCCCGAGAGACTTCAAACGCCCAGCCAGAAAGCTAGTGGAAAAGGTAAAAGGACGCCGTGCCGACAACCAGCCAGGAGCGGCGGCGGCGTCCGTTAAAGCAAAACCCTGTGCTGTCCCGAGCGCAGAATTTTGTGATTGTTTGGAAAAATTTACCGATGCGCGCACTGACAACCAGCCAGGAGCAGCGGCGCGCATCGGATTAAATGACGATTGAAGCTCTGTCCCGAGAGACTTCAAACACCCAGCCATGAAACTGTAGAAAGGGGTAAACGGACGCCGTGCCGACAACCAGCCAGGAGCGGCGGCGTCCGTTAAAGCAAAACCGCGAACTGTCCCGAGCGCGCGGCCTTGTGATTGTTTTGGAAAGAGACCCAACCCGAGCGAACGAACGAACACGCCGGAAGCCGCCGTGAGGTGGACCGTTTCGTCTGCTGGGGTTGGTGGGTTGAACAGCATGCTGTCAGTGGGGTGTGGGATAGGTGAGTTTGGAAAATTTTTAGAATGTGCCGAATTCGTCCTCTTCTTCTGGCACTGCGGCAGTTCCGAAGAGTTCTTCGTATTTGGCTTTCGGCCAGATCTCGAAATGGCTGTCGCCAGCGGAGAGCATGACCTCGGTATCCGGAGCGATTTCTGCGTGAGCAGCGAGATCGCGAGGAATGAGAAGCTTGCCTTGGTCGTTGATCGAGGAATCGCGAAGAACGCGTTTGAGCTTGGTTTTCAGCTTCGCGAGCTTCTTCGGCTCCGTGACGTTTTTCTCAAGAGTATCGATGCGGTGCTGAACTGCACCGGCGGTGAGAACCTTGATGATGTTCACCCCTTCGTCTTGGGAGGCCATCAGATAGACGGGATCTCCGGACGGTGTACGCCACCCTGCCACGACGGTCACGCGATTCTTCGCGTCAGTCTTGTAGGACTGGGTGCCGTTGTAGTGGAGAAACTGGTCGTTCATTTCAGGGATGACTATCGCGTCAACACCCAGAGAATGCACTCCAGTACACCCAGATACAAGCTGAAAGTGATCTTTTTAAAATTAAACGCTCAATCCCTTTATTCTCAAAGAATTCACGTGTTCTAAAAACAGTATTTCTACAGAAATCTGAATTAGATTCGGATGTTTTTACAAAAAATAAGGATGCTTTTCGTAATATTCTTCAGTTTTTTGACTGGAGTGTACTGTAGATCTAAAAATAGGCACGGGAGTGTACTTGAGTTCCGAGCTAGGAGACAGGACGTAATTTTCCGCGCTCAATACAAACGACTGTTTTAACTATTCATCAAAACTCCTTAAAAATCAAGAATGGTTAGGAAAAAGGTTGAGATTGCGACTCGCTGCCAAAGTGATTAGAACAACAGCGCTTTCGGGCTTTTTCGCATTTATGAACATCATCATCGTAGGAGCCGGGGAAATCGGACGACATCTCGCTTCCTGTCTAGCCCAAGAAGCGCACCGCATTTCCCTGATCGAGGCGGACAAGGCGCTCGCGGAGGAACTTGAGGCCATACTCGACGCAAAAGTCATCCATGGCGACGGAGCCAGCGTTTCCGACCTTGCGGACGCGGATGTCGGTGAGTGCGACCTTTTCCTGGCGATGTCTTCCTCAAACACCACAAACACCATGGCCGCCTCAATGGCAAAGGCCATGGGGGTCTCGAAAGTCGTTAGCCGCGTCCATCCCAGCCTCCAGCGTGAGGAGTGGCTCTTTGATTTCCGAGGGCATTTTGGGATCGACCACATTTTCAGCTCGGAGCGTCTCGCTGCCATTGAGCTGGCGAAGTTCGTTCGGAATCCGGATTCTCTCGTTGTCGAGGAGTTGGCCCGTGGGCGTATTGAACTTCAGCAAGTCCGTGTCGGAGGTAGCTCTAAAGCGGTTGGAAAAACCCTCCGCGACCTAGATGCCCCAGAAGGAGTGAGGGTAGCCCTCATTTCACGAGCCGATAAATCCTATGTCCCTACCGCCAGCTCAACCATCGAAGAAGACGATCTGGTAAGTATTTTCGGAGAGCCACGAAAACTGCGCGGCTTCGCATCCGAGCTTCAGGGCAAACGGAAAAGTAGCGAAAAGCTCAAAGTCGTAATCTTCGGAGGGAACGAATACGGATTTTCCCTCGCACAGATGCTCGAAAGCATCGACTGCACCGTACGGGTCTTCGAACGCGACCCCCAGATCTGCATGGGGCTGGCAGGCCGGCTCACCAACGCGACTATCATCAATGGCGACGCAACAGTCGTAGCCGAACTTGAAGAAGAACAAATCGGCGATGCAGATTTCTTCATCAGTACGAGTACTGATGACGAGGACAACGTGATGTCCTGCCTACAGGCACACACGCTAGGAGTGAAAAACTGCCTCACGATTATCCACCGCGCGGACTACGCGGCAGCAATTTCCGCAAGCGGCCATCATTTCGGCATCCGCGCCGCCATCAGCCCACGGGAAGCAACCCGCCGCGAGATCCAACGCTTCATCACCACTGCAGCTTACACCATCCTGAAAAAATTCGAGACTGTAGACCTCGTCGAACTGCGCGTCGGGAAAGGCTCCATCGCCGCAGGACACATGGTGAAGGAGATTCAGTGGCCACCGGGAGTCGTTCTTGTCGGGAAACTGCGCGGACTCCACGCGGAAGTGCCAGGCCCTGATGAAGTCCTTCTCGGAGGCGACCACCTTTACGCCATGGTTTCCAAGGAGGCGAAGAAAGCCTTCCTCAAGCTGCTCGAAGCCTGATCCCCCGCGCCCCACCCATGAATTTCTTTCTGATCGCAAGGATACTCGGCCTGCTGCTGGCGCTAGAGGCGCTGACGATGGTGGCCTGTGGGTTGTTCGCGGAATTCGATATCATCACCGGTGATCACGAAGCTGCTTCGGCGCTCTTTCTCTCCGCTGCCATCACCGGCGGATTCGCACTTCTTGCGATTATCCCCGGCATCACCAAGACGAAGCACAATACCATTCCTAAACGGGAAGCAATCGTCATCGTAGGCCTCGGCTGGATTCTATGCAGTATTTTCGGAGGTCTACCCTATCTCCTCTGCGCACCCTACATGACACCGGCCAGCGCTTTCTTCGAATCCGCCTCCGGCTTCACCACCACCGGTTCCTCCGTGATGACTGTCATCGAACAATGGCCCCGTGGAATCCTCCTCTGGCGCGCCACCACCCAGCTTCTCGGCGGTATCGGAATTCTAGTTCTCTTCGTTGCCCTACTATCTTATATAGGCGTCTCATCAAAATCCCTCTTCCATAACGAATCCTCGTTCCGCAGCGGCGACCTCGGCCTCGCCCGAATCCAAGACACAGCCACGATGCTACTCCGCATCTACATTGGCCTCGTTCTCATTTGTCTCGTCGGACTGAAAGCCATGGGCCTGACCTGGTTCAACGCCACCTGCCACGCCTTCACCGCCATTTCCACCGGCGGCCTCAGCCCGCACAGCACGAGTATCGGCTATTACGCCGAGTGGGGAAATTCTTGGGTCATCGAGCTGTGGCTCACCTTTTTCATGGCCCTCTGCAGCCTGAATTTCCTCCTCTTTATCGTGGTCTTGCGGAAAAACTGGAAACGAGTTTTCCGGGAAGAAGACGCCCGCTGGTTTCTCGGAATCTGCGCCATCGTCATCATCCTCATCACCGCAGGCCGCTCCTACAACGACGGCATTTCCCCGCTCATCAGCTTCCGTGAAAGTCTCTTTACCGTAGTCAGTATCGCATCCACCACCGGCTTCGGCACCGTCGATTACGATACATGGCCCACATGGGCGAAAGTCCTCATCGCCTGCATCATGCTAATGGGCGGCTGCGCCGGATCCACCTCTGGCGGGTTCAAAGTCGGCCGGCTAATCGTCTTCGCAAAATCCGCCCGCAACGAGATCATCAAAACCTTCCGCCCCAGCCAAGTCTTCCGCGTCGTCGTCAACGGCAACCCTATCGATGATGGAGCCCGCGCCCGGATCATGTTTTTCCTGACGCTCTATTTCATGATCTGTATCGCAGGCACCGCAGTCGTCGGCTTCTTAGAAGCGGGCACCGGGATCTCCCTGGAAAGTTGCGCAGGAACGATACTCGCCACCATCTCCAGCATCGGCCCAGGCTTCGACGCCGTCGGCCCCACCCACAACTTCGCGGAACTACGTGAGCCGACCAAAGCCTTCCTAGGCTGGATCATGATACTCGGCCGTCTCGAACTCTTTGCACTACTCGTGCTATTCGTCCCTCAGCTCTGGAGAAAATATTAGACTGAAAACCACTAGTGCTGCGTCACACGAAAAAAGATGATTATTTTCTGAGCCTTTTCAAAAAATGACAACCTGAGCACCCACAAGGAGTGAAAATGGTAGGCAGAAACCTTCAACTCCAACGGAGTTGCGTCCGTTCCGGAATCAATCCCAGACGTATTTCCCGTCCCGAAATTCTGGATCGCGGAGGAAAAAAAGGCGGTCTTTGGTGGAATAAACCGTGTGGATCAGGATTCGCGACAGGGATTGGGGCATGAAATATCCGTTGAATTTCCAGGCTGGTGTTCTGCTTACCGCACTTTCTGGCAGGGAATCCGCCTGCCTCCAGGTCACGAAAACCCACGTCCCCTCCTGCCGCCAGTGCGGGAGATTGATCCGGTGCTTTGAGATTGGCTTTTCCGGATCGAGGAACATAGCTCGGAATTCACAATAAGGAGAAGGGTGTTTCCTAACCCCTTTTATCAAGTCGAGTCTTCTCCTTACCCATCCTCTGCAAAGGGCTTGGAAAGACCCTTCTCCTTATTACGCCAGTACCTTCTTCACCACATTCCCATGCACATCGGTGAGACGGAAGTCGCGGCCTTGGGCACGGTGGGTCAGCTGGGTGTGGTCGAAGCCTAGCAGGTGGAGTATGGTGGCGTTGAGGTCGTGGACGTGAACCTTGTCCTCGATGGCGTTGAAGCCGAGATCGTCGGTCTTGCCGAGCTCGACGCCGCCTTTCACGCCGCCGCCGGCCATCCACATCGTGAAGGCGTTGGGGTGATGGTCGCGACCGTCGTTGCCGCCCTGGACCATGGGGGTGCGGCCGAACTCGCCACCCCAGACGATGAGCGTTTCATCCAAGAGGCCGCGCTGCTTGAGATCCTTGATGAGAGCGGCGCAGGCCTGATCGACATTCTTGCAATTCTTTTCCAGGTCTTTGACGAGGTTTCCGTGCTGATCCCATGACTCGTGGAAAAGCTCGACGAAGCGGACTCCCCTTTCCACCAAGCGGCGGGCGAGCAGGCAGTTATTGGCGAAGGATCGTTTGCCCGGCTCGGCTCCGTACATTTCGCGTATGTTCTCCGGCTCCAGCGAGATATCCGTAACCTCGGGAGCGACGTCCTGCATACGGAAGGCCATCTCGAAGGCAGCGACGCGGGAGTTGATCTCGGGATCGCCGATCGATTCGAAGCGCTTGTGATTGAGGAGATTGACGGCGTCAATGGTTTGGCGCTGCTGTTTGCGGGTGATGCCCTTGGGGTTGGAGAGGTAGAGGACGGGCTCGCCGATGGAATTAAAACTGACACCGTCGTGGATGCTGGGCAGGAAGCCCGAGGACCAGTTGCCGTTGCCGCCGGAGGGTCCCTTGGCACCGGAGGACATGACGACGAAACCCGGCAGGTTGTCGTTTTCCGAACCGAGTCCGTAGGAGACCCATGAACCGAGCGAAGGCCGCCCGAACTGCTGGGAGCCGGTGGACATCAGGATCTGCGCGGGGGCGTGATTGAACGCATCCGTGTGCATCGAGCGGATCAGCGAAATGTCATCCGCGCAGGAGCCGATGTGCGGGAGGATATCCGCCATTTCCATCCCGCATTTGCCATACTTCTTGAACGGGAACTTGGAGCCCAGCAGCTTGTTCTCCGGGCGGATGAAGGCAGATCGGTAACCTTTGAGAAGCTCGGCGGGAGGCGCGGTGCCGTCCAATTCGCGCAGCACCGGCTTGTTGTCGAAGAGGTCGAGGTGGCTGGGCGCGCCACCCATGTAGAGGAAGATCACGTTCTTCGCCTTCGCAGGGAAATGCGGCGGCCGCGGCGAGTGCGGATTCGCGATGACCGAGCTGGCCGAGGCTTTCCCCAACATCGAGGTCAGTGCGACCGAGCCGAGGCTGAGCCCGCAATCTTTAAGGAACCAGCGACGCGAGAAGGAGCGCTGGGCGGCGGTGAGTGTGGAGTCGGGTAACATGTCAGTGGAAAGTGCCGAGTGATCAGTGATCAGTGGAAGACTTGGGTTGGAGGATGGAATATCGAATGGAAGAGTGACCGCTCCGATGCTCTTCCTTGAGAGTTGAATTTTGAGTTTTCAATTCTTGGTGATTGTTTCGTCGAGATTCAGCAGAACGCGGGCGACGGCGGTGGCGGCGGAAAGCTCGGGCAGCGGATGGGCGGAGAGGTCGAGGGTGACGGGTTGGTAGCTTTCGAGAAAAAGCTTCACCTGCTCGGGATCGGCGGTGAGGCCGTTTTCGTAAACGGAGACGAGGGCATCGATCTCATCGCTTTCCGGCTCGCGGGAGGTGCAGCGGACGAAGCCGCGGGAGACCCTTTCGGAAAGCTTCCCGGTGTCGGTGAGCATGAGATGGGCGAGGCCGAGCGCGGACTCCAGGGAGACCTGCTCATTGAGCGTGACGAGTGCCTGCAGGGGCGTGGTCGAAACGGTGCGCCGCACGCAGGAGACCGCGCCGGTCGGTGCGTCGAAGGTGACGAGCATCGGATACGGCACGGAGCGGAAACGGAAGGTGTAGAGCGCGCGGCGATAGCGGTTCGAATCCTTCTCCACGAACCATGTCTTCGGCCCGTAGGAGGCGGGTTGCCGGAAAAGGTAGCCCGGTGCGGGCGGGAAAACGCTGCGACCTCCGAGCGAGGGATCGAGCAGGCCGGAGGAGGCGAGCTGGATATCGCGCACCGTTTCCGCAGGCACCCGCAGGCGCGGGCCGTGGGCGAGGAGGCGGTTGTTCGGATCGAGATCGCGCATAGCGGGACTCATCACGGAGGCCTGCTGGTAGGTAGCGCTGGTAGTGATGAGCTGGTGGATGTGCTTCATGTCCCAGCCGCTTTCCATGAATTCCACTGCGAGCCAATCGAGCAACTCCGGATGCGAAGGAGCGGCGGCCTGATGGCCAAAATCTTCAGAGGTCTCCAACAGCCCGGTGCCGAAATATGCCTGCCAAACACGATTCACAAAAACGCGCGCGGCGACCGGCGACTTTGCATCGACCAGCCATTTTGCGAAAGTCAGGCGCGACTCCGGATCACCCGGTGGGAGCGGATGCAGGAACGCGGGGACGTGGGGTGTCACCACGTGCTTCGGATGGGTTTGCTCACCGCGCTCGAAGAGGCGGGTTTCGCGCTTCTCATCCGTCTCGGCGGCGACGAGCACCCAGGTGGGTTGCGGAACCTTCGCGTAGAGCGCTTCGATTTTCGCGGTCTCGGCAGCGAAGGAAGGATTACTTTCTCGCCAGTGAGCGAAGAGGTGAGTCGCCTGCTCAGAGGTACGTTTCCCGGAGTCTGCCAGCAACGCTTCGAGCACGAGCGGCGGGAGTTGGTCGAGGGCGTTCGGCAGGGTCGCGGCGACCGAGAGCCGGATGCGACCGAGGTTGTAGGTCATGTTGTCGTCGGAAGTGAAGCCACCGTGGCGCTGGGTCAGAGTGTATTTGAAATGGGCGGTGCCGCCGGTCTGAAACGGCTCGGCCAACTCGAAGGTGAGCACGGCGGGATCATGATTGCGGGCGGGGTCGCGCTCGTTGGTCCAGGCGGTTTTTACATCGTCGTCGAGCGCAAAGGAGGCGGGACCGGTTTTGCGGTCGTCGGGTTCGCGTTTCGCGGTGCCTGGGTGAAGGCTGTGATCGAGAGCGGTCACCGCAGGATTAACGCTGGCGACAGGATTAATGAAAGGCAGCGGCTCGACCTTTTCAGGATCGCTACCGGCCTCAAGTTTGAACTCGGAAAGCGCGCCGGTGCCGCGAGTCGAACGACCCGGCCCGGACATGGGAAGGTAAGCGTCGTTCATCAATTCGAGACGCGCGGAGCGGATTTCCGGAATCTCCAGAGAGGAAGAAAATGCTTCGGTTCCGCGGGTGGCCGCGTAGCCTTTGTTGATGATGGATTTATCAGGCAGCGGTAAATACTTCTGACCCGAGTCGCCGAGCTGATAGAGCTCGAGCGCGTGCCACTCGGTGCGTGGCAGGGCGAGCATTTCCTGCTGCCACTTTTCAAAAGCCACCGTGGCATCAGGGGATTTCTCCACGATCTCTCGATCGATAGAGACGATCTCCGCGAGCAGACTGTCGGTTTCCTCTTTCGCCGAAGGCAGGAGGGCGGCGATGGAAGTTTCCTCGATGCCGTTGAGGTAGGCATACATGCCGTAGTATTCGTCGTGGGTGAGCGGGTCATACTTGTGCGTGTGGCACTGGGCACACTGAGCGGTGAGCCCGAGCACGGATTTTCCGACCGCATCGATGCGGTCGAATATGCCCTCGATTCGGAACTGCTCAGGCTTGACTCCACCCTCCTCGTTGGTCATCGAGTTGCGTAGGAAGCCGGTGGCGATGCGATCGCCCTGGGTCGCGCCCGGGAGGAGATCGCCGGCGATCTGTTTCACGACGAAATCATCGTATGGCATATTTGAGTTCATCGCGGAGACGACCCAGTCGCGGTAGAAATGATGGAAGCGTGGAAGGTCTTTCTCGTAGCCTGCGGAATCCGCGTAACGGCCAGCGTCCAGCCACTCGCGCGCCCAGCGCTCGCCGAAGTGGGGGCTGGAAATGAGGCGGGTGACCTCGACCTCCGTCTTCCCGATTGCGGAAAGCTCCTCCAGTGTCGGCGGCAGACCGGTGAGATCTAGGGAAAGGCGACGCAGCAGCGTTGCCGGATCGGCGGCAGGGGAAGGCTTGGCACCCTGCGCCTCAAGCTTGGCCAAGACGAAGCGATCGATGGGGGTTTTCACCCACACGGAATCCTTCACGGCAGGAACCTGCGGCCGCTCCGGCGCCAGAAAAGCCCAATGAGTCCCCCACTCCGCGCCCTCTTCGATCCATTGGCGGATGACGGCAACCTGCTCCGGCTTGAGAGCTTTCTTCTTATTCGGCGGAGGCATGATCTCGTCGGGATCCGTGTGGGTGATCCGTTTGAGAATCAGGGAAGCGGCGGCATCGCCCGGCACGATGGCCTTGCCACTCTCGCCGCCTTTCAACGCCAGTTCGTGGACATCAAGCCGCAGCCCGGACTCGACCGCCTCCTCATCTGGACCGTGGCAGGCGTAACAGTTTTCGGAAAAGATCGGCTGCACCTGGGTGGTGAAATCTACCTTTTCGGCGAGCGCGAGCGCAGGGAGAAACACGGCGATAATGGACAAGGTGGAACGCATGTAGACGAAAGATACGCAGAAAGCCGGTCGATTTTCCATGCCGAACCCGTCAATTTATGGTAATATCCGCGCATGAATCGGCGCGATATCCCTCATCCAGAAATCTCCATCTCGGCCCTCTTCGACGACCTGACTATGCTCGTCTTCTACATCAAGGATGCGGACGGGGCATTCGTCCGCTGCAACCGCCGCTTCGAGGAATTCCACGGACTGGAACCCGGCGGAGCGATCGGCTTGACCGACCACGATCTCAACGAAGCCGGGATCGCTGACCGCTACCGCGCGGAGGACAGGGAGGTCATGGAGTCTGGGGTGCCGTCTTCGAACCGCATCTGGATGGCTCCCAGCGCAAAAGGTGTCCTGCGCTGGTGGATCTCGCGGAAAGCGCCAATCCTGAGCGAGGATGGAACCGTGTGCGGGGTCGCCGGGGTGATGTATGAAATTTCCGGCGCCGCCGGGCTCACGGAACCTTTTTCCAGAATCAAACCCGCGCTGAAACTCATCCACAGCGAGGAGCAAGGCCCACTGAAGACGGCGGAGCTTGCCGCCGCCTGCAACTACTCGGAAAGCCAGTTCAACCGCGTCTTCCGCAGCATCATGAGCTGCTCGCCGCGCCGCTACGTGCTCAGGCACCGGCTGGAGACGGCGAAGGATCTGCTCGCCCGCACCGACCTGCCGCTCTCCCACATCGCGGGTCGATGCGGCTTCTACGACGCCAGCGATTTCGGAAAACGCTTCCTCGAGCAAGAAGGGCTAACGCCAAGGAAATACCGGATGAAGCTCCAAGGCATGATTCGGACGGAGGGATGAACCATACCCGGGTTCCTCCCTGAAGAACCGCTCGCACAAAGCCGCGAAGGCGCAAAGCCGGGCAGGTGGAAAAGCTTCTTCCTCAAGACCCATAATCCAAAACTTTGCAGCTCTGCCGCTTTGCGCGGTTCAGCATTTCCAAGGGGCACCTCCACGCGTGGGAAACCTGTGACCTGCCATCCTCACGAAATCTTTACAATTCCCCAAAGAAAAACCATACGGGCTTTACAGTGAAAAGCCAGATTCCTCCCAGTCTCTAAGCGACCAAGACCATGAAAACCCTCATTCTTCTCATCCCTCTCACCATTTCCGCCCTCGCGCAGGAGAAAACACTCGATCTCACCCGTCCCGAAAATTACGCGAACCAGCCCGTCCCCGCCTACATCACCAAGGACAACACCCCCGCCGGCAACGAAATCACCGATCTCGGCGCGACCCTCGGCCGCGTGCTGTTTTACGACAAGCGCCTCTCGCGCAACGACACGGTATCCTGTTCCTCCTGCCACAACCAGCAGGATGGATTCGGCGATACTTCTACGGCCAGCACCGGTGTTGCAGGAACCACCGGTCGCCACTCGATGCGCCTCATCAACAGCCGTTTTTCCAACGAGGAAAAATTCTTCTGGGACGAGCGAGCCGCGAGTGTGGAAGACCAGGCAACCCAACCAATCCAGGATCACGTAGAAATGGGCTTCAGCGGGGCGGACGATGATCCTTCCTTTTCCGATCTCGTCGTAAAACTTTCTGCCATCGAGGAATACCGGGTTCTTTTCCAAGGGGTCTTCGGCGATGCCACCGTCACCGAGGAGCGTGTAGGAAAAGCCCTCGCCCAATTCGTCCGCAGCATTCAGTCATTCGACAGCAAATATGATGAAGGCCGGACGGATAGAAACGATGACCAAGATTTCCTCAACTTCACCGCAAATGAAAACGCTGGAAAATAGCTTTTCCTAGCACCTCCCAACATGAACGGAGCCGGCTGCGCGGGATGCCACCAGCCGCCCGAATTCGATATCACCCCGAACTCCGGGAACAATGGGGTGGTCGGCTCGCTCGGCGGCGGTAATAACTTCACCAACACCCGCTCGCCCAGCCTCCGCGATCTCGTCGATGGCAACGGCACCCCCCACGGCAGCTTCATGCACGACGCATCCCTCCCCACGCTCCTCTCCGTCATTGATCACTACAATGCCATCCCCGCAGTTGTCACCGGTCTAGACAACCGCCTAACCAGATCCAGTGGTCCGGGCGGAGGCGCCCCTCAACCGCAACGCCTAAACCTCACAGCCCAGCAAAAATCCGACCTCGCAGCCTTCCTCGAAACACTCACCGGCAACGCGGTTTACACCGACGAGAAATACTCCACACCGTTCAATCTCGACGGTTCTCTCGCCGTCGTCATCCTGCCTACCCAATCCACAGAAACCACCTTCTCCACCGCTGGAAACAACACCCCGCAAGTAACCCTGCGTGCAACAGGAGTTCCCAACGTCAATTACGTTTTCCAATCGTCCCCGGATCTCGATCAGTGGTCATCAACCGTCGTCGTCCCGGGCTCCGATGGACTACTTGAGCAAACCGTCCCCATCCTCTCAGGTGAAGACACGATGTTCTACCGCTTCGCATACGGGGTGTCGGTCAATTGACCGTATGACCGCATACATGACAACCTCGCTCCTTTCTCGGCCTCAATGGATTCCATTCACCACCGAGAATTTCCTTTGAATAAATCCATTCCTAGTATACTCTAAGTATCGCTTAGCACTGGGGGCGTTCTGGTTTCGACGGAATGTTTGACGCGCTGGCTGCACGTAGAGGTTGGTCGGTTGGCCTCTTAAAAAAGCCGCCCAACACACATAAATGCAAACTCTAACGAGCTCGCACTTGCTGCTTAATTGACGGCAACGCCGATTCCCCGATGTCTGTTAAGGGAGGAAGCGAAACTTAGCAG
>CAJJBR010000121.1 GCA_905182475.1 Akkermansiaceae bacterium
TAAGCGCCCCGTCGGCGATTGCTGCCGGAATTTGCGGATGGGAAAACCGAGTATGTGATTCCAGTGATTCCAGTGATTCCAGTGATTCCAGTGATTCCACAAGAGATGGGAACCACGAATCCGACGAATCTAACGAATCAAGACGCTGCTCGTCCAATTTCCGTGTATTCCGTGGTTCATCTTCTTCTCTTCATTCGTAGGATTCGTTAGATTCGTGGTTCCTTCCTCTTTTTGTATCTGGCAGTTCTGCGGCACGAGTTCACCATCAGTAGGCACCAGAGAAGCCCCCGATCATTGGCTTAAAACAGTGCCATTCTGGTGTGCCCCTTTGCGACAATCTGTAGAAGTTCTTTCGTATGCTTCCCAGTATTGGTCGATGTATTGCAGGATTTACTCTTCAGCAAGCCTCGACGGCGCGCATTTTTCCACCCAACTCCTGCCGGGGTGAAATGTATCCCTGCTAGTGTTCTGAAAACCTTAATCTGACGGATGGGCGAAGGCGATTTTTTCCAAGAGTAAGGCGCAAGGAGGGAGTGCATCGAGATTCACGACTCGCCGCGCAACGCAGCTATTGGGAAAAAGCGTCGAGCTTTCTGACTCTCGCGACCATCGGAAGCCTTTTTCTTAAGACCTTAAAAATCCCTATTCGTCAGTTTAAGGTTTTCAGGGCGCTAGGCCTCGCGCCGTTTGAAACGGCCTTGCCTACGGTGTGGATTTCGAAACCATCAATGAGGGATTTCCAGATGGGTCTGTGCGTTGGTATTCGTCATTCGGCGAGATCTTCGTTGAAATAGATTTTGATAAACTTCATCTTTTTCTCTTCATCGAAACCATGTTCCAGCAATTGCTCGGGCTTGGCTGCAAGTGCCGGCTTGAGCCGGATTTCCACACCCGTATCGAGCTTCATCGCGGTGCGGATTTTCTTTTTGGCCTTGGTGACGTCCTTCTTTGAAATCTCAAAGGAATCTTCCAGTTTCTGCCCCTGCTCCTCTTCGATCTGGCTGCGGTGTTCCGCAAACTTGGCTTTGGCTTCCGGAGTTTTGAGAACCTCCTCCTCAAACTCCCCCAAATTGAACTTTTCCTTTTCCTCGAAGTAAGTGATCGCATCCCTAGCGGCATTGGAGGCATCCCATGGCGGTGCATCGTCCTCTGCGGCAGGCTTTTCCTTCTTCTCCTTTTCCATAAACGCAACGGCCATATTGGCGTATTTGTTCGTCAGAAACGGGCTATCGGCGATAGGCACCACTCCCAGAAAATCTCGCACCCAGAAGCGCGAATCCGATCCGGTGCGGTCGAACGTCAGCACATAGTAGCCCTTGGTGGCCAGGTGGTTGAGAATCAGGCAACCCTTGTCGATTTTATCCGGATTGATGCCCTGCTCGGTGTGCAATTCAAGATCCCCGTCACGGGTGGAAATACTGAGGAACGGGACGACGCTTTCCGACTTGAGGATGCACAGTCCCTGGATGAACTCACCGTCCACTTCGATATCCTTGATCAAGGAAATGCAGAGATCGCCGGACTTGATGTTCGGATGGTTCGACTTGGAGTAGAGACGCTTCGCAATGTCACAGCCCTTTTCCAGCAAACCGTCTTCCGAGTCGAAGATCGCGCCGGCATAGGTCATCATTTCATGCTGATCGAGCGACGAATGATGACTGAAACGATGCGCAGTGAGATTCTTAAACGGTTTAAGAAAAATGGCGGCAAGCGTCATCTCATCGTTCTCATCGATTGTGAAAACCTCCTTCGAGGTCTGGAGCGGTTCATCGCGTTGAGGATGACCGACTTTAGCAAGAACCAGACCAGCGGCCGCGGCGGATGTGAAACGAATTTTAACAGGCATACAGGGGGCGGAACCTAGAACCTCAGAGCCATTTGAACACCCTGAAATCGAAAAATTCTTCACTTCGCTCCAGAATCCACCCACGTCTTCCCCTTTTGAACTTCGCGGGCTGTTTGATTGCAATGTTAGGCCGCATGTCTGAGAACTGGGCATGTCGGTTGTCTCTGTGGTGCTTCCCTTTCGCGACGCGGAATCGACGCTATTGGATGCCGTTCAGAGTATCCTGCAGCAGCAGTTTCGTGACCTTGAACTCATCGCGGTGGATGACGGATCCCGTGACGGATCGGTCGCGTCCTTGGCTGGGATCGAAGATCCCAGGTTCAGACTCGTGCGGAACAAATTTGATAACGGAGTCGTTGGAGCCTCGGCAACGGGTCTAGGTTTGGCTGGTGGTGAATGGTTCGCGCGGATGGATGCCGATGATGTGGCGATGCCCCGGCGGATCGGTGAGCAGCTCAATGCGGCAGAGGACGATACCGGAGTGATCACCTGCGGTGTTGAGACGATTGATTGCCATGGTGATGGCATACGCCGCTATGTCGCTTGGGCAAACAGCCTGACCGACCATCATGCGATGTCCCGTTCACGCTTCATCGAGTGTCCGGTGATCAATCCCACGGCGATGGTTCGGCGCGATTGGATGAATCGTGTGGGCGGCTATCACGATACCTCGTGGGCTGAAGATCATGATCTCTGGCTCAGGCTTCTCGCCGCTGGCTGTCGATTCGTACGGGTACCGGAGGTTCTTCTCCAATGGAGGGACTCACCGGAGAGGTTGACCCGGCAGGATCCGCGCTATGGGAGCGACGCGAGAAGTAGGATGCGGGCGCACCATTTGCACAATCTTCCGGGCGTCAGTGAACATGGTGTGGTCATTGCAGGCGCCGGCCCAATCGGTAAAAAACTGGCGCTAAACCTCCAGGGCGAGGGGGTCGAAGTGAAAGGCTTTTTCGATGTAAATCCGGCGCGGGTCGGTCAGTGGATCCATGGTGCCGAAGTGGCAGCAACCGAACAGATGAAGTCCAAGTGGCGCTCAAGCATCATGCTCGGTTCGGTTGGGCTCAAAGGAGCGCGATCGACCGTTCGACAAATGGCGATCGCCGCAGGTCGCCGCGAAGGCGAGGACTTCTGGGCCGTTTGCTAGCCCCGCAAGACGGAGAAATTTCGCCCCCAATTTATAACTCTATCGTGACTGAATCCCCAAAATTACTAAAATCAGGCAAACCTAAAGGACTGCTTGGGATTGGATTCTTCATTTTCCCGTCAATCAGATTTGCCGCCGAGTATTCTTTCTGACCGGGAATCTGACGTATCCCAGTTTTCTCCCTAGGCAAATCGTGCCAAGAATACAGACTAACCACATGTTCAGCAGCAAACAGCTTTCCGAAGACCAAATCGCCACCATTAAATCTTGGGTGGCGGATGGCGCGCAGCTTCCGGAGATTCAGAAAAGAATCACCGAAGAGTTCAAAATCACCGTGACTTACATGGATACGCGCTTCGTCATCCTAGATCTAGGTATCGAACTAATAGAGGAGAAAAAGGAAGAGCCTGCACCGGAAGTCGTTAAAACACTGGTTCCGACAGGAAAAACGACTGTGACGATGGATTCCATCGCCGTTCCCGGCACCATGGTCAGTGGAAAGGTCGAGTTCAGTGATGGGGAAACTGCCGTCTGGTCACTAGACCAAACAGGCCGCCCTAGCCTCGACCCTACAACACCGGACTACCAGCCTACACAAGAAGACATCATGGAGTTCCAAACTCAGCTCCGCTCATTAATTCAGAGCGCTGGCCTATAGCATGGCTCAATCCGGTTGGATCTGCAGCCTCGGCGGCTTGCGCATCTTGATGGTCTCGTCGAAATCGCCCAGATCCAGACTATCCAAGACATTGGTACTCTTGCGGATCAAACCGCTCTGACCACGGCTCGCAGCATAGCTTGGAAGCTCGGTATGATACGGATCTTCACCGAGTAGAACCGAACTTTTCGGACGGATGGGTAGGACATCAAGTGCAGGCATCGTTCCAATCGCGATATTCGGATCGATCTGGCCTGAGAGTGATCCCGAATGAAGCGTGCAGAACGGAAGGCTCCCCTGCCCTTTCCGGAAATATTCTGCGAACGCGGTGCTCACGGACTTCACACTGCCAGCATTCACATCTTCCTGGAGGTCCTGACAAAACTGGGTCGCCCGTTGGCCTGAGACAGAACAAATTTCTATCGCGACCATCGACTCCGGACGGGCTATTCTTTCACCACCAAAGGCAGGAGCCGCAGCATTCATTGCAGCAGCCCAGACAGGCATCGCAAGATCGCGGCTGAAGGCACCGGGGTAAATCGCGTCGTTATCATTCAGGAAACCTGTCCATACACCGCAGGAAACGCGACCGTTGTAACCGAGGAACCAAGTATCTGCGAAGTCGTGGGTACTCCCACCCTTGCCAGCTCCGTGAAACGGTTTTTCGATCAACATGTCATTCAGGCCGCGTGCGCTACCATCAACCATCCCGCCATCCATCATGCTGTGCATCTGCCAAGCCACCGCCTCATCCAGAAGCTTCATCTTCTTCTGCAGGCTGGTCTTGCTTCGAAATACCACACGCCCTTTGCCGTTCTCAATGTGATCGATGTAGGAAAATTTCGTCGGTCCGCTGTAGCCACCCAAGGGGAAAGTAGAAATCGCTGTCACCGCCTGTTTCAAGGAAGCGGGTTCCCAGCCGACACTCACCCGTGGCAGGGGTTCCGAATCCTCCATCGGGAATCCGAAAGCAACTCCGGCATCAATCACTCGCTGTAGGCCGATTTCCGCTCCCAGCCTCACGGTCGCGGCAATCTTTGAATCCTCGAAGGCACGCCTCAAAGTGATCTGCCCCTCGTATTTCGGAGAACCGACTTCCATGCCCCACTCCCCGAGAATCCCCTCACGTCCACCGATCATGACTGCCCGGTTGTCCATCGGATCGTCGTTCACAGTGGAGGCAGGGCTATGCTTGTCCGCCAGACCGGCGGAGTAGAGAAACGGATAAAATGCAGTTCCCATCGGACGCGTCCCCATTTCAATAAAATCAAACGGCACCTCTGCATAATCCCGGCCGCCAACGTGAGCGAGAACCTCTCCAGTCGAGTGATCCACCATGAAAACAGCTCCCTGAAGATACGAAGCTTCGATCCCGTCTTCATTCCTACTATATTCGCCGTACTTCTGATGTGCGTAACCGGGATACTCTTCCGCTTCGTGCAGGGAAACCGCCAAAGCTTTCTCTGCAGCATACTGAATCTCGCGCGAGATGGTCGTGTGAATTTTATACCCACCTGCCGCAAGTGCATTCTCCCCTAGCGATTTCGCTACCGCGTCCGCAATGCGTTCATACAAGTGGGACGTGCCACGCTGGAGAGGTTTCGGATCGACTTCCAGGGGCTTTGCCCTTGCTTCAGCAGCTTCCGACTTCGAAAGCATCCCCTCGTCCACCATTCGCTTTAAAACATTATCTCTCGAGGATTTGCTCTGCTTCGGGTTGTTCAGCGGGGAGTTGTTGGTCGGATTTTTGATCAGTCCAACGATGGTAGCACATTCCACGAGGTTCAGGTCTTTGGGTTCCTTGCCAAAATAGCCGAGTGATGCGGAGCGAAGGCCGTAGAAACCGCTACCTAGGTAAATCCGATTGAGGTAAAAGCCGAGGATCTGCTTCTTCTTATAACGTTTCTCAATCCGCTGCGCCAAAAAAGCCTCAACCATTTTCCTCTGAAAACCTCCCTCGCCCCTCGCCATCGCGTCCTGCTTGAGTGGGAACGCATTCCGAGCTAACTGCTGGGTGATCGTGCTCGCACCCTGTGTCGTCGTTCCTGCCTCCCAGTTCAGCTTCACCGCCCGAAGAACCCCGATGTAGTCGATGCCGTCATGGGTATTGAAACGCGAGTCCTCCCCGGCACGGAGGGTATCGATGAAGAGATCAGGCACGTCCTCGATGGACATGATGCTCCGGTTCTGGACAAAGATCCGTCCGATCTCCTTTCCGTTCCGGTCGAGCATGATACTGGGGATTTCGAGTTCGTTGATTTTCTCCAGATCATACGTCACCGCACGCTCGCGGTATTCGCGGGTGTATTGCTCGGCGAAGATGAATGCGGCCACGCAGGAAATCAAAAATAGCAGGAAGAGCACGCCCCAGAAGGTTTTGCGCTTGTAGAAGCGACGCTGTCCGCTCTTTCTCTGGGTGCTTTTCCTGTTCGCCGCCATGCCTGAATCTGATAAACAACCGCCTGAAGGCGAATGTTCATGCCCCGAGGATTACCTGAATCCGCTGGACTCGGCAACCCCTTCCTTGGACGAATGCATCCGTGACAAAATAGCATCGCATGGGAATATTTCCTTTCCGAAATTTCTCGATCTCGCCCTTTATCATCCAACTCTCGGCTATTACGCGCGAACCGACAGCCAAGTTGGGAAAAAGGGCGATTTCTATACCAGTGTTAGTGTCGGCCCATTGTTCGGAAAACTACTCGCGCGTCGTTTTCTAGATTGGTGGGAGGGCAACGGAAAACCCACCTCGTGGCGCATTCTTGAAATCGGTGCGCACGACGGGAAGCTTGCGGTCGACATCCTTACCACTCTCCGGGAAATTTCATCTGAAGCGAGCGAGACACTGGAATACGCCATTTCCGAACCCCTGCCCCGCCTACGCAAAGCTCAGCGCGAACGACTCACACCTATCGCCAAGCGATTGCACCTCGCAAGCTCACTTTCAGAACTCTCCTCCTCACCGCTTCCAGGCATCGCATTTGGGAACGAGATCCTTGATGCGCTTCCGTTCCATCTTGTCGAATTTATTTCGGAAGAATGGAGGGAGGTGCATGTTGGTATTGGGGAGGAGGGTTCCCTTGAGTTGAGTAATGGCAACCATGCGAGCCCTCTCTGCGAAAAACTAGGCAACGGATTCCCCGAAAACTACCGCACCGAAATCCGCACGAACTTCCGCGCATTTCTCGAATCTGTCCGCTCCTGCCTCACCGACGGCCTCCTACTCTTCATCGACTACGGCTTCGCCGCGCCCGAATACTACGATACTCAGCGCACAACCGGCACCCTCCGTACCTTTTCCAAACACAAGGCTGCCGAAGACCCTCTCGACCGCCCCGGTGAGCTCGACATCACAGCCCACGTCGATTTCACGGATCTTGCCCGCGCCGCCGCGCAGATCGGGTATTTCCCCACCGCATTCAGCAACCAAGGCAGCTATCTCACACACCTCGCCAAACCCCTAATCCTCTCAGGCGCTTTCGAAGAGCCGAAAACAATCGCGCAATTCCAGGCCCTCACCCACCCCGCTCACCTAGGCGGGAAATTCCACGCGATAGAGCTTACTAAAACAGGCTCCGTCCCTCCCGAAGTAGCTCATCGTCTCGCACTTTGACTTCCGCGCTTGCAGATTTCAAAAAAAGACTCCAACTTACGCGTGTTGCCGGGGTGGCGGAATTGGTAGACGCGCCTGATTTAGGTTCAGGTGTCTTATGATGTGCAGGTTCGAGTCCTGTCCCCGGTACCAAAATTTTCTTATGATGATCAACGAACTAAAAACCAAACTCACTGATCTGGGACTTAGCGAAGAAATGGCGACTAAAGCAATTTCAACCGTGGCGGAGTTCACCAAGTCAAAGCTCCCCGAGCAACTCCACTCCGCCATCGACGACGTGATGGCCGGAAAGAATCCAGATCTCGGTGCCCTCGGCGGATTGATTGGCGGGCTGAAAGGTTTTTTCGGGAAGTAAGTACCTTGCAGGGATAGGCGGATGGATCACGTTTCTTACGTGATGCTTCGAAAAACCTTCGCCCTGCTATTCTCCTCCACCCTTGTCAGCTTCGGCAAGGTTGCTCCTCCCCTTCCCACCGAACTTGGGACTACCATCTCGCTGAGGCTCCGGAGCCATCGGTCACGCTAAAAAAAAGCGACCGTCTCGCGATTTGCGGGGATTCGATCACGGAGCAGAAACAATACTCTGTCCTAATCGAAAACCTACAACGCGGAGCAACTCCTCAACGGCATCAACCTCACCGTCGAATTCGAAAATAATCCGCTTGTCGCTCCCTTCCAAAAGATTCGTGATGCGGTAACAGCAAAGCAAGCGTTCGAGACACACCAGATCAAGAAACTGGTCCATGGTAAGGCCGGCAAAGAGGACATGGAAGGCACCTTCAAGAGCAGCGAGAACGAGCGCGAGGCTCTCGTAAAAAAGCTGACCGACACCGTAAAACCAGCGGAGCACGTAATATTAATCAAGCCCGCAGCCTGATCAATCGTCCAAGAATTTTCCGGGATTTAGGATACCGTGGGGATCCATCGTCCGTTTCAGCGAGCGGTGGACAGCGAAGGAGGTTTCTCCTAAAGCCTGACGGATCCATGGCTTTTTCGCGAGGCCTACCCCATGCTCTCCGGTGATCGCGCCCCCGTTGTCGAGCACCCAGGTAAATAGAATATCCAGCGCCGCATCTGCACGCTGGCGGGTTTCCGGATCGGTGTATTTGTCCACCATCAAGTTGGTGTGAATGTTGCCATCACCCGCGTGTCCGAAGCATGCGATGGCAATTCCAGTTTCCCTCTCAAGTAGCCTCGCGAAGTTCACGAGATCGACCAGCTTCCCACGCGGCACGACAATATCCTCGTTGAGTTTTGTGAGGCCAGTATCACGGAGGGAATAGGAAAACTCGCGGCGCAACTGCCAGATCGCGTCGCATTCCGCCTCTTCCCGGGCGATTCGGATCTGCTCGGCACCACATTCACGCAGCAGTTTGTAAAGTTCCTCCAATTCTGAAGCAACCGCCGCCGGCCTTCCATCGATCTCAACGATGAGATGACCATCCCCCGGAGGGAAGACATCGCTACCCAGTCTCTTTCTCGCAGCGGCGAGGGTGAACGCATCCGTGATCTCCAGCGCGGAGGGAAGATGCCCGGACTGAAGGATGGTCTGAACCGCTTTCGCGGCAGCGGGGAAATTAGGAAAAATGGCTGCCAGCATCCCACGACAAGCGGGCTTCGGAATGATGCGAGCTGTAATTTCGGTCACGACCCCCAGCATCCCCTCGGAGCCGACGAACATCCCGATCAGATCAAACCCAGTCTTATTCTTATGCACTCGGCCTCCAGTGCGCAACACACGACCGTTGGCTAATACCACCTCAAGACCTAAAATATAACTCCGGGTCACGCCGTATTTCAAACAACGCGGCCCACCGGCATTGGTTGCGACGTTTCCACCAATCGAGCACTCTTTAAGCGAAGCCGGATCCGGTGGATAGTCCCAACCAAGTGCCCGCACAGCTGTCTGCAAGTCCCCGGTAATCACTCCCGGTTGCACCACAGCAACGCCATCGTTCGGATTAATCGCCAAAATCTTGTTCATCCGTGCGGTGGAGAGAACGATTCCACCGTGCACTGGCACACATCCTCCGACGTATCCCACCCCAGCTCCACGGGTGGTAACTGGGACGCGGTTTCGGTGGGCATATGCCAGCACCTTTGAGACATCTTCCGTGCTTTCCGCAAAAACGACCACATCCGGAGAGTGGCTAGCGAACCACTTGTCGCCGGAGTGTTCCGACTTCACCGCATCCTCAAGACTAACCTTCCCCTCACCTATTTTTTTCCTCAGGGCTGCAGCCACGTATTGGGGTTCAACGGGTTCCACCTCCGGGGATTTAATAACCCTCAAGTCGGGGCTCTTATCCGGTTCTTCTTCGGCTTCCGGAATAACTTTAAAATCGTCCTCAACGTCATCCCAGACATCTTCAGATAAAGGAGGGGTCTCAGACCGGCGGACTTCGAACGGTTTAGTCTTTTTTGGAGGTAGCTTCATGAACGAGGAGACTATTTTCCGTAGTCGGCGGGAGGTCAACCCCGGCGGACTACAAACCTCTTCACTTGTAACTCAGGAATAGTAAGGTCGGAGCATTAAATAGCAGATCGGCCCGGTGACTGCCACGTAAAGCCAGAGCGGAAAAACCCAGCGAGCCAGTCTCTTGTGCGACCCAAAACGATTTGTAAACCCGGAAATGAAGGTTAAAAAGATCACAGGCAGACTAACTGCAGCGCTAACGATGTGCGTGATCAGCAGGAAAAAATACGTAGATCTCACCCAGCCCTCCCCACCGAACTTCGTCTCAACCGTGGTAAAATGGTAAGCCACATAGCAAAGGAGGAAGCCTGCGGACAAAGCCATCGCCGCCATAATAAACCCCCTGTGCAGTGCAATCCTCCCAGCCTTTACCGAGATTAACGCCGCAATTAACGCTAGCGCTACCAACGTATTTAAAACCGCATGTATGGGCGGCAGGAACGACATCGACCAACCTTCCGGCAGCGGAATTTTGTAGGGCGAACGCATCATCACCACCAATATCAGAACCAGTGCCGTGACAATCCACGCTACGATTTTGAGAAGCCTGGAAAGCTTGTGATTCGGCTCCCTCTTCAGCCACTCCCTGTGCTCCTGCGTGTCTGCCATGATTGTTTTCCTTCGTGAAAATTTACCCTGGGAATATCAGCGCTCCAGTTCTGCTGCGATCCGTTGCTTTAACTGCGCTTTCAATTCCTTGTAGCCCTCGGGAGAGCCGTTCTCGGAGCGTTGGTAAGCGAGATCCCACTTGCCTATCGCTTTGAAATCCCTGTCCACCGCGATGAGTCCCATATCGTGGTCGAATCTTCCGCTGGCTTCGATCTGCGCGGCATCCGCGCGCTCGCGCACACCAAGGAATTTTAAGGTATTTTCAAGATACTCATGAGTCGCCTTTTCCTCGCCAGCGTTCAGGAACCACCAGTCTTCCACGTCAGCGCCGAGCGCCTGCGCGTAGTCCTTGAGTTTCTCCACATCGTCCGTCTCGGGATCCACACTGATGCAGACCATGTGGAAATCCGGGTGGCCTTTGAATTCATCGTAAATGCTGCGGAGTTCAGCTCCGTTACGCACCGCGCAATGGGGACAAATCGCGAAAAATTCCGCCACCATCCAGACTTTCCCGCGCAGGTCAGAGAGCTTGACCGTCTCGCCCGCTTGGTTCGTTGCGACCAGATCTTTCTCGATGGGATACCATTCGTCCTTCTTTTCGATCTTTATGTTGGTAAAGGCATTGGTCTCCTCACCTTTCATACGAAGGCTGGGCACCAGGACGAGATTCACTAGCGCAAGGATGGCCGCGCACACCACCGCGACGCCGCAGTAGAAAAGGATGATCGTTGTCTTCTTGCTCATGACTTATTAGTTACGCTTGGATTGTTTCGATTTCAAAATAATGAGGAGCATAAGAAGCAAAAAACCTGCTCCTGTCCCTATGACGGTTACGGCTGGACTGATCGCCTTGTTCTCATCCATTTTTTCGACAAGAAGCTGCTCAATGGTTTCACCCAAAAGAACCTCCATCTGCCCGATGTTGGTAAGCTCGGTTCCGGTCTTGATCCCGTCTGCATCCCATTTTTCCGCCTCTTCAAAATCAAACGGAATATCGAAGGATTTACCGTTAATCTGTGGAACAACGGCCTTCCTTACATGGCGGCTCCGATCGATCACAAAAAGCGATTTATCATACTGCCAGACACCATCCTTCTCGTGGGGCAAACGGTTCGCCTTGAATTCGTTTTTGATAAACTTGTGAAGGGTAGGCCTTTCGTTCGAGCCCACCGTCCACATTGGAAGCTCTGCACCCAGAGATTCGGCGACTTCTTCCAACTGTGGCTGAAGCATTTCCGCAGAACCGGGATCCAGCACAAGCGTCACCAGGGCAATATCCTGATTACCTGCATACTTCTCCGAAAGCCTTTTCATCACCCCGATAGTGACTGCATCCGGCTGCGCTTGCGGCAGGCTTTGAATAACCAGCACCTTTCCCTTCAGCGTCATCAGATTGGTCATCTTGCCGTCCTGGCGGATGAAGGTGAGATCCTTGGTTCCTGAAATCTGGGTCACAAAGCTCGGCCTGTCGTCTTTCGCTCCCTCTTTGGTGCGCTTTTCGTATGCTTTCAGGATCACGATCCCGCCCACGACCATTACCGCCACGAGGATAAGAGCCGTGATATAGTTCTTCTTCGGGCTGGGAGTTACAGGTTCGAGATCGGTCGCAAGCATTTGTCCGCGGAAATGTAATGAGGAACTCAGTCTTGTCCACATCCGCCGACAAGAAACTTTACCACCGGCTTTTCCTCTTCACTTGCTCTTTCCTCCACTTTCACTGAACCTCCCATCCATGGATTACGCCACTGAGACCGAAGTCGCTGAAGCGGCAAAGCACCTCCGTCCCCTGAAACAAGGCCTCAACCAGATACTCTTCGGTCAAGAAGAGATCATCGAACTGGTCGTCACCGGTGTCTTGGCACGGGGTCACATCCTTCTCGAGGGCCTTCCCGGTCTTGGAAAAACGGAACTCGTGAAAGGCCTTTCCAAGCTACTGCGACTGGAAAACAAGCGCATCCAGTTCACCCCAGACCTTCTCCCCGGTGACATCACGGGAAACCCCGTCCTCCAGGAAGTCGATGGCCGCCGCGAGTTCATCTTTCAGCCAGGCCCCCTTTTCGCGAACATCGTTCTCGCCGACGAAATCAACCGAGCATCCCCTAAAACCCAATCAGCCCTCCTTGAGGCCATGCAGGAGCGCCGCGTCACCGTTCTTGGGAAAACACACGAACTTCCCCTACCGTTTTTCGTCCTCGCCACACAAAACCCAATCGAACTCGAGGGCACTTATCCCCTCCCCGAGGCACAGCTCGACCGTTTCCTTTTTAAACTGGAGATCATGAAAAACGACGTCGCCACCCTCCAGCGCATCGTTTCCCACCGGGAGCTGGGGACCGAGCCACAGGTAGATCCCATCATGTCAGGAGAAACCCTAGCCGAACTCCTTGCCCTCACCCGCCGCATTTATCTTCCCGATGTCGTCGCGAACTACATCGCACGCCTCGTCGATTCCACCCATCCGGGTCAGGCGGAGTCCGCAGCGCAAATCCGATTCGGAGCCAGCCCACGTGCCGCCCTCGCCATGGCCTCCGCCGCCAAAGCCCGCGCCCTGATTTACGAGCGCACGAATGCATCCTTCGAGGACGTGAAAGCCGTCGCAACCTCCGTCCTTCGCCACCGTATCGTTCTCGATTACAACGCCCGCGTTGACGGCCACAGCACAAACTCCGTGGTCGAAAAAATCCTAGGCGAAGTCCCCTTCCAAGACAGCCCAACCCCGAAGACCCTAGTCCCCGCGTAGCTACGGCGTCCCGCCGCAGTGCGTGTAAGCCGCGTCTCGCGGCGAGTCTCGGAACATCTTCCACCATGCCCCGTTCTCTCTCTTCCATTCGATGTTCAATGTTCAGCGTTGGATGTTCGATATTCCTTCTCTTAGCTGCATCTGCCCAGGAAGTTATCTTCCGCCAAGTGGCCGATACGAAAACCGACACCCACGTAGAGGTCACATCCCTTTTCTCCCACCCTAGTCTCGGCGGCTACCTACCGGTGCGCATCATCGTCGCAAACAACCAGAAAGTCCCACACAAGATTTTCCTCAGATTTAAAGACGCCACCAACTACAGCGACGAGATCTCCACATCTTCGTCCTACTCTTTCGTAGCCCCCCCCGGGCGAACCGTTAGCCAGGATATTCTCGTTCCACTCACCGCTCAGAACGGCACCTCCTCTTACCAAGAGCTGAGCGTCAACCTGAACGGAAGCATGGGGAACATCTCAGGAAATGTTTCCACGGTATTTTCCCCTGACCAACCCGCCGTCCTTCTCAGCGAAAGCCTCTACACACCAAACGGCTCAGCCCTCGATACCGAGCGCAACTCGCGCGGTTCCGGCTCATATGGTCGTTCCTCATCCAATAGTTTCTCCTCGAAGTTCGATCCCAAGCGCCTCCCGGACGACTGGCGCGCCTTTTCCGGATTCGATTCCATCATGCTCACGGAAACCGACTGGGCGGCAACTCCTCCGGGTTCTCGCAATGCCATCCTCTCGTGGATGCGGCTCGGCGGCCAACTCGTCGTTTATTCCCAGAGCCCTTCCAAACCCTCGGCCATCGGCATTCCGGAAGACACCAGTTTCGGCACCGTGGTCATGAAACGGATAGCTGCAGATCTGCGACTCGATGCGAAGGAGACCGTCTCCCTCTCTATCCCGAAATCTCCCACCAGAACCCGCCTGAACTCCGTCACCAACGATTTCAACGCAAAATGGCCCATCCAAATCGAGTTCGGGGAAAAATCATTCAACTACGTGGTCTTCATCATCATCCTGATCGCTTTCGGTATCCTCGTCGGGCCGGTGAACCTCTTCGTCTTCGCGAAATCAGGCCAGCGCCACCGGCTTTTCATCACCACACCACTCATCTCCCTAGGCACCTCGCTAATCCTCATTGTCCTGATCATCCTCCAAGATGGCTTCGGCGGAGATGGCAGCCGCATGGTACTCATGGAAGTGCGGCCGGATGAAAACCAGAACGCCGCCTTCATCCAGCAAGAGCAATTTTCCCGCACCGGGGTCATGACCTCCCCGGGCTTCACCGTCGATGCCTCCGCCCTCATCGTCCCAGTCCCACTCAGCCAATCACGCTGGGCACGTTTCACCGACGGTTACGACTCGCGCGGCACCTACAATATCCAGCCTACCGATGGCAAACTCTATGCTTCCGGCGATTGGTTCCAAAGCCGCTCCGAACAAGGCCAACTCATCACCGCAGTTGTCCCCACCCGGGGCCGCATCGAAGCAGCATCGGAACCTGGCAAGCTGATCTCCACCTTCGATTTCCCCATCGAAACCCTCGTCTTCCGGGATCCCGAAGGCACTTGGTACCGCGCCGAAAACATCACCAAAGGCCGCGCCATCACCCCGACACCCGTCGACCCCACGATGATGCTCCCTTTCCTCAATGAACTCGCTAACAGATTCACCCAGCGAAACAGGCTCTTCCTAAACAAAGCCAAAGCGAGGGACGACCATTTTATCGCCATCACCTCCCAAGCCCCCGGTATCGAAACTCACACGGGAATCGACTGGAAAACCACCACGGTCATCACCGGCCCCATCGCCCGATGAAAATTCAAAACTCAAAATTCAACTTTCAAGCCAGAGCTAGATGACCGAGCCGCACAAGAAAGAGAAACCTTACGATCTGGAGGAACGCACCTACGCCTTCGCGCTGGAAGTCCGCTTATTTCTCAGAAACACTAGATGGGATCCGGTTTCCTGGCCGGACATAAAGCAGGTTCTGCGCTCGTCGGGATCCGTCTCAGCAAACTGGGTCGAAGCCAAGGAAGCGATCAGCCCTGCCGATTATCTCTACCGCGTCCGTATCTGCAAAAAAGAAGTCCGTGAAACCGGCATCTGGCTGCGTCTTATTGGTGATTCAAATCCCATCGACGAAGCTATACACCGCGATCTCGACGACCTCGTTCAGGAAACGACTGAACTTGTAAAAACCTTCATGTCCATCATCACGAAAAAGTCCGCCGAAGATACGCTTCCTTGAGAATTGAATTTTGAATTTTGAAATTTAAAGTTTTATGAGCGACAGCGCAATCACCGTCCACAACCTCTACCGCTTCTTCGGCCCTCTTCAGGCAGTCAACGGCATTTCCTTTGAAATTCCACACGGATCCGTGTGCGGTTTTGTCGGCGCGAACGGCGCTGGCAAGACAACTGCGATGCGCATTCTCGCCAGTCTCGATTACCCGACGATGGGGCATGCTGAAATCTGCGGGATCAACGTCGTCCATCACCCTGCCGAAGTGCGACGCCTGATCGGCTGGATGCCCGACCATTTCGGAAACTACGACAACATGACGGTGCTGGAGTATCTCGACTTCTATGCCCGCGCCCTCGGCTACAAAGGTGCCGAACGCCGTCAGCGCATTGACGAGGTCATGGACTTCACTGACCTGGTTCCTCTGGCGGACAGATTTTCCAACAAGCTATCCAAGGGCATGACCCAGCGCCTCTGCCTAGGTCGCTCCCTGCTGCACGATCCGCAAGTTCTCATTATGGACGAGCCCGCCGCAGGTCTTGATCCAAAGGCACGAGTGGAACTGAAACACCTTATCCGAGTCCTCGCCAAGGAAGGAAAAACCATTTTCATCTCCTCCCACATCCTGTCCGAGCTTGGCGAAATGTGTGACTCCCTGCTCTTCATCAACAACGGTCGCATCGTCCACCACGGCGATGCCGAATCCCTGAAACGCTCCTCCGATGCTCTCGGCGGCGTGCTCTATGATGTCCAACTCGATGGCGATCCGCAGGCGCTCTCAGATTGGACAGTGCTCCAGCCGAACATCGAATTCCTAGAATCCAGAAAGACTGGAGGACGTATCCGTATCGACACTGAAGACCCGTCGAAGGCCGCCGACATCCTCTCGCGGATGATACGCGACAACCTTCGCGTCATCGACTTCCACCGCGAGCAGCGCAACCTCGAAGACGCCTTCATCGACATCCTCGCCAACCTTGAAAAAGACCAGAACTTCACCCACGCCCCACCGCCAATTCCAGGACAGCCTGCCACGCCCCCTCCACACGCCGAGGTTCCCGTAACCGTCCCCGACTCAACTCTTCCTTAAGATTTCGAGTTTCAAGTTTACTGTTTGAATTTCATGCATCTCAGCGACTTCCCAGACCGCCTCTCTCCCATGCTCGTAAAAGAGCTGCGCCAGGGACTGCGGACAAAATCCTTCATTGCCGTCTTCCTTACCCTCCAGGCACTTCTCGGCATCATCCTCCTTACCGCAAGCGCGGCAGCCACCTCGGATCACGCGGGCAGTTCCATTTCGAATATCATCTTCATCTTCTTCTCCATCGCGGTTCTCATCATTCAACCGCTGCGTGGCATTGGCGCGCTTTCTTCGGAGGTAAAAGGAAACACCATCGACATGATGGTTCTCACCCGACTTTCCGCCTGGCGTATCGTCACCGGAAAATGGTCGGCCATCGTTTCCCAATCCGCCCTCATCCTGGTTACAATTATCCCCTATCTCATCCTCCGCTACTTCTTCGGTGGGATGAATTTGCTCGGGGAAATTGTTCTACTGGGAATGATCTTCTTCACTTCCGCCACGATTACAGCTGTCACGGTCGGCCTCTCCGCCTCCGGTTCCATCATCCTCCGTTCCGTCCTCCCCATCGTCGGGTTGCCCATCGGCGCTTACGCCCTGCTCATGCTCCTCACCTTCGGCGGGGGCATCGAGGATCTCGTGGAGTTTTGTGCACTTGAGAGGAAAGAGTCGTGGATCGGGCTCTCCATGTTTCTGGCTGCCTCCGCATATCTCGGGTTCTTTTTCCTATCCACGGGCACCTCCTTGATCGCCACCTATGCGGAGAACCATTCGACACTGCGGCGACTGATCGCATTCGTGACAGCCATCGCCGCCGCGATTTTGTGTAGTATTTCCACGATCACCGATTACGAGGCGATTCCTTTCGTATTCGCCCTCATACTCGCTCCCGTGTTCGCCGTTTCCCTGACGGAATTCGCCCCTCTCGTTTCCCCCGTTTACCTAAAGTTCATGAAACTGGGTCCGTTAGGAAGACTTGCCGGCCTCTTCTTCTTTCCCGGCTGGCCATCCGGTGTTTTCTTCTGCGCACTTATCACGATTGTTGCGGTGATTCCTTTCGCCATTAATGTCCCCAGCTACTACGACGACGACATCACCATAGCCAGCCTCGCCTGCCTTGGCACCCTCCTCTTCCCGGCCGCGCTGGTTAATCTCCTACGGATGAAAGGCCCGCAACGCGTCTCCAACTACATACTCTTCGGTTTAGCTTCGTGCATCCTAGCAATGGTTCTAGCCGGTATTGGCGACTCCATGTCCAGTCGGGATTTCCTCTGGCTCTTCGTCTGGCTGCCTCCCGTCATCCTAGCCATGCAGTCAAGCAGCGGCTTCAGCGACGATATGCTAATCACGGCAGCCGTCGTGATCGATGCCGCACTCTTCGCCCTGCTCCTGATCCTTGCCCAGCACAATTTTCGGGCATCAATCAACGGCATTAAGGATTCCCTTTCCGAAGACAACGACAGCAAAGAGCCGGAGCCGACCACACCCTGAATATTCCGTTTCCCGCAATCGCTTTCATTTTCTCCCTCCTCTCAGCAGCACCGGTGGGATTCTCTAGCGGAGATGATCGTCCAAAACGGTTGGAGAAAAGCAGAGCCGTAGGCCGGTGAGTGCCGTCAGCCTGCAGCGAGCCGCACGGTATTGGCACGACAAGGCCGGCCATTTGATGTGCTCGCCTATATAGTTACCAACTATCGGGTTCATCCGCTCAGTGAGCAGGCTTTCCGCGTAGTTTTTTATAACTCATTACAATTCCCAAAACCACAGCCCCGGCGATGAGTCCGCAGATTCCATTGAGCAACGAAGGCGCGATGGCTGAAAAAACAGCGATAATTCCACCCATTGCTTTCAAAGATTCGCCCATATGCTCGATCTGATGATGCAGCCAAGGAATTCCGTGAGTCAAAATACCACCACCAACCAGGAACATCGCGGCAGTGCCTAAAATCGATAGCGTTTTCATTAAAAACGGTGCCGCCCATAGAATCGCGGAACCCATTTTACGTAAAATCGCGTTGAACTGTTGGGTCAGGTAAAGGCCTAGATCATCCAGTTTCACGATTCCCGCGACCAGTCCATAAACGCCGACCGTCATCATCACGGAGATCGCTGAGAGCACTGCCAACTGCCGCGTAAAATCCGCTTCCGCGACCGTGCCAAGCGTGATCGCAATGATCTCCGCGGATAATACAAAATCCGTCCGCACCGCACCTTTGACCTTCTCCGCCTCGGTCTCGACTTTCTCTGAAGGAGTCGTTTCTGCGAGTTGCTTGATTTCTTTCTCCGCCTCGTGCTCGGATTTTTTGCCGCGATGCTGGAAGGCGTGATGGAGTTTTTCTACTCCCTCAAAACACAGATAAAGCCCGCCCACCATCAGCAGCGGAGTGATCGCCCACGGTGCGAAAGTGCTGATCACCAAGGCAAGCGGAACCAGAATCAGTTTATTGAGGGCAGATCCCTTCGCCACAGCCAATACCACCGGAAGCTCGCGCTTCGCAACCACACCACTCACCTGCTGCGCGTTCAGCGCTAGATCATCCCCCAGCACCCCGGCTGTCTTCGCCGCCGCCTTTTTCGTAAGAATGGAAACGTCATCGAGGATCGTCGCGATATCGTCGAGAAGAGTAAGTAAACTGCCAGCAGCCATGCAAGACCATCGTCTGGAATTTTACTAATCAGGCAAGAGGGAAGTGTAGTGATCACCTTCACTCTTATTCCATGTCCATGTCCTTCCTCTTCGCAAATGCCCTGACTCGCTGCGTATTGGCAGAGAACCTTACGGCTTGGATCGGTTCGGCAAGATTTCATCTTCACAGGAATTTCACCATCGGCAAGTGGACATGGCTGCCCATTCCGCATCTACTGGCTCCAATGACTCCGTTGCGACAAATCCGACTTGCCATCCTGATCGTCATTTTTGGTTTGGTTCTTAGCGGAGTGACGGCCTTCCCGCTGCTTCACGAGCTGAATTTTCTTTCCAAAATTCTCGCCGGGGCGGCCACTGATCCATCGGCACACACCGGATTCGTGCAATGGATACTACGAGTGCGGGAGGGACTTGAGGAAACTTATAAACACTATCCGTTCATCGCTTACGGAACGGATTGGCTGGCGTTCGCCCACCTTATGATCGCCGCGTTTTTCGTGCTGCCATGGCGCGATCCAGTGCGCTACGCAGGAGTCCTATGGGTGGGGATCTTTTGTTCCCTGATGATTTTTCCGCTGGCCTTCATCTGCGGCCCTATACGTGGCATTCCCCTTTGGTGGAGCGTGATCGACTGTTCCTTCGGGGTGTTCTGTATTCTACCGTTGTGGTTCGCATTGCGAAAGATCCGCCTAATTTCCATAGAAACGTGAGATTTTCATGGTTCATCGTCACGGGATCGAAAGGGACTCTCGGGTTCCGCCGGAGGACGTGCACCACTTACCAGCTTCGTGTTTCCATTCCCTCTGCCGTGCCATACCGTGCCCGTTCAACTCATGCCCGCCTCCACCGCACTCCCCATCTGGAAAATCCACGCCGACATCCTGCGCACGCTGCAAACCGGCAATCGCCTGGTGCTCGTCGCGCCCACCGGTTCCGGCAAGACCACTCAGGTGCCGCAGATGCTGCTCGATGCCGGAATCGCGGGCGACAAGATGATCGTGGTGCTGCAACCCCGCCGCGTCGCCGCTCGCACCGTGGCCACTCGCGTCGCCTGGGAGCGCGAGGTCAAACTTGGCGCTGAGGTCGGTTATCAGATCCGCTTTGACGATCACACCAGCGTTGGCACCCGCATCTGTTTTGTCACGGAAGGCATCCTGCTGCGCTGGCTCCAGGATGATCGCACGCTGGCGAACATCGGTGCCGTGGTTTTTGACGAGTTTCACGAGCGGAATCTGCTCAGCGATGTCGCGCTGGCCTTGGTAAAACATCTGCAACAGACCCAGCGCCCCGATCTGGCGATGCTGGTGATGTCCGCCACGCTCGATGCCGAGCCAGTCGCCGAGTATCTCGACCAGTGCCCCATCCTCATTTCCGAAGGGCAAAGCTATCCCGTGGAAGTCGGCTACCTCCCCCTCCCCGATCAACGCACCATCACCTCGCAGGCGGCCGAGGCCGTCGAGCGAATCATCAACGACGATTCCCCCGGCGACATCCTCGTCTTCATGCCAGGGCGCGGCGAAATCAACGGCACCCTCGACGCGTTGCGCGGCCTGAGAACACAGGAGCGAGTCGCTTGCATTCCCTTGCACGGCGCACTCGAACCACAAGAGCAGGACCGCGCCTTCGCAAGTAATAGCTTACGGAAAGTCATCGTCGCCACCAACGTAGCCGAGACCAGCATCACCATCGATGGCATCCGCCACGTCGTCGACAGCGGGGTCGCCCGCGTGGCTCGATACGATGCCGAACGCGGTATCGGCACACTTCTTCTAGAACCCATCAGCCGAGCCAGTGCGGACCAACGCAAAGGCCGCGCCGGCCGCACCGCGACCGGCAGCTGTCATCGCTTGTGGACTGTGGTCAGCCACAAAGACCGCGAGGAACGCAATACCCCGGAGATTCAGCGCAGCGACCTCGCCGAGGTCGTCCTGCTGCTGCACTCGCTCGGCATACGTGAAGCCGCCACTTTTGACTGGCTGGACAAACCCGATCTGCAGGCCGTCGAACGCGCCGAACGCTTGCTCACCATGCTTGGTGCCTTGCGCGATGCCGACCTCACCTCCATCGGCCGGAAGATGCTGCGCCTGCCCATGCACCCGCGCTACTCCCGCATGTTGATCGAGGCCAGCCAGCGTGGCTGCGTGCCCGATGCAGCCTTGTGCGCCGCCCTCGTCAGCGGACGTGATTTGCTCACCCGCCTGGATCGCGATGACACCCGCACCCAAGACGCCCGTCAAATGTTCGAGGAAAGCGAGGAATCCGATTTCATCACGCTGATGCGCGCCTACGACTTCGCCCAGTCGAACCGCTTCAGCTTCGACCGCTGCCGCAGCCACGGCATCAACGCCCAGGTCGCTCGCCAGGTGGAGGAGACCTACAAACAGATCCTGCAAGCCGCCCACCAGCAGCGCCTATACCATCGCGACGACCGCGCCGCCAGCTCAGCGAGAAACGACGAAGCCCTGCTGCGTTGTCTCATGGCCGGCTTCGTCGATCAACTCGCCAAACGACGCGAACCCGGCAAGCCCGGCTGCGACCTCACCGAGCAACGGCAAGGCCAACTCGTTCGCGAAAGCGTCGTCCAGGACGCCCCGTATTTCGTCGCCGCCAGTATGCGGCAAGCACCCTCACGCGGCCCCACGCCTCTGACCCTGCTCAGCCTCGCCACCGCAGTGAAGCCCGAGTGGATCGCCGAGATGTTTCCCCAGCATCTCAGCACCACCGTCGAGCACCTCTTCGATGCCGCACACAAGCGAGTCGCAGCCATGAGCCTTACTCGCTATCACGATCTCGTCATCGATCGAAAACCGCAGCAACGCGACCTCGATCCCGTCGACAGCGGACGCTGCCTCGCCGAAGCTCACCGCACCGGAGCTTTCAAGCTACCGCTGATGGATCATCGGCTGAACCAATTCATCGCCCGCGTAAACCTCGTCCATGCCACCCTGCCCGAACTCGAATTCGCACCCATCGACGACGAAGCCATCGCCACCTGTCTAGCCCGCGCCTTCAAAGGCCTCTCCTTAGTAAAAGAAGCCCAGGCAGCCCCCCTCATCCCCGCCTTCCACCGCCATCTGGAAAAAGGCCAAATCGATTGGCTCAATGAATTACTCCCCCCCTCCATTCCATTCCTCGACGGCCGCTCTCTGAAAATTTCCTATCTAAGTGGCTCACCAGAAACACAGGTGAAAATCCAAGATTGCTTCGCCCTCAAAGAGCATCCCAGCCTCTGCGAAAACCGCCTCCCAGTCATACTCAACCTCTGTACCCCCGACGGCAAACGCATCGCCAGCACCACCGCCTGGCCCCACTTCCTCGCCCGCGAATGGTCCAAGCACCGCCCAACCGTGGCGAAGAAATTCCCCGGGCATGTCTGGAGGTAATGACGACGCCTTAGATTTTCGGGTATTCTGTGGGTGAAGCGAACATGGTTCCTACTGCTAAATGCTTGGCCTGGAGAAAAATCTAGGAGACCTTGCAAATAGGGGGTAACTGAAAGTGGTGGGCAGGAGTATTTTTGAACTGGGTGACCTCAGTGGGAAGTAATTGAGACCCCGATCTGTGCCGGCCAAGGATTGGCGGTCATTCTGCCGCCAACCGGAGCGCAGCGGAGATAGAGGGACACGAAAACTGAACCCTCCCTCAAATAAGAATCTGGAAACCGCTGAGGATGTGGCCGGGGTTGCTGGGCAGCAGAATGCAGCCCCTCCTTGGGGCTTCGCCTGATTGGTGGATCTTGTTGAATCAACCTCCAGAACGGGATCAATTTTTTTGCTCTCCCCTGCCCACGCATCCTATGCCTTCATGGGTAGTTCAGGATGTCTGAGGCTACCCTCGGAACTCCCGACCCCCGATATCCCAACCCCAACCCCGTTGGGGAATTTTTTGTACCGTTGCCCCGGGGTAGGCTTCACTGCGTTGCGCCACTTGTCCTCCCGTAGCCTTGGCGAAGGAGGAACCCCAGTCTAAAATACGTAACTACGTTGGAGTTGAAGGTTTCTGCCCACCACCTTCAGTTACACCCCCTGCGGCCAATCGCCTTTCAACTTTTCCCAAAGTGCCTCAATACTCCTTCGCCATCACACCCCAGCATTCGCGCGAGGTGGTTACCGTCATTGAGGTGCTTCTCCAATTGCTAAAATACCGGATAGAAGAAGCTTCTAGCTATGCATCCCAAAATCGCTCACTGTCCATGGGTTATAAAACCAAGATACTTTCTTCTGCCATTAGCAGCCGCTTCGCTCTCAGTTTCCGCCCCTGCTGCTTCAACCACATACCAACTGGCTTCAGTCTCTAGCTTGGAGAATTACTGGCCCGGCGCAGACGGGCTGATCAGTTCAATGGATGACGTATTTTAGCCGTCGATAGTGAGGGCACTGATTCAGACAGGAACGCTTTAGGAGCGCTTTCTCACTTATCTTTCGATTTTGGCACTCCTGGAGGCGACTCCAAACTTGCGACAACTTATGATGCAATCTCTTTCCTGAATAGTGGATCATTTGTCTTTGATCCCGACGCTGGTGAAGGTTCTCCGCTGGTTCAAAGCTTTAGTATCACTAGTGGAACTGAGCCGTTCGGCGGCCATGGTCCCTTTACCGCCTCCACAACGGGTTCCATTTTAGGTTCGTCCGGTGTGTCCACTTTTGCTGTCACTGCTGCTCCATACGATGCGACTCTATTGGGCGGCCCCGCTTCCGCGACAATGAATTTCGCCGGCACTTATTCGGTTGTCGATCCAAACGGCCCTGCCACCGGAGTTGCCTACCTAGATACGGTTGTTACGCCTGCAGCACTCTTGCAAGGTGCGGTCAGCTACGTTGTTCTGACGGGGGAAGGTTCCTCTGGAGCTTCAGCAGGCTTTGGTGATTTGCCGATACAGGTAACTATGGTGGGCTTCGCAGTGACGGAGCCATCCACTTCTATGCTTCTTGTTGGCGCCTGCTCCTTGATCTTCGTAAAACGCCGTCGATAAGTTGATCGCTCCTTTAGGGGGAAGGAAAGATATGATCCGAGGATCGTCCGGGCGGGTGACACACGACTTTTGGCGTGGATGGCTCTGCATCCCATGAAAGTCCGGCTCCTGACACCCCGAATGACCTACGCCTTACGGACGAAGGTATCCTGCTTTTTCGCCTGATTCTCCGACTGGCGGTTCCCGTTTTTGACACGACAGCTCAATCCCATCCCCTCTGCCCCTCACACCTCATTTCCGGCACACCAAAGCGCCCCACCCCAAAAGTAAATTCCTAGGAATTTACAGCGATCTTGCCATCGCCCTCTCTCTGATCTTCTGCACCGTTGCGTCCGCCGTACCCGTTCATCCGCGGCTTCTTGTTCCAAATGCGGATTGGGAGAAACTTCCGGAACGAATGGAGAGCGTGCCCGTCGTCCGGAAAATCATCGAAGCCACCATCGTCCGTGCCGACTCAGTAATCGAGGAACCTCCCCCTCACCTCTTGCGGCATAAATACTACCAGGTGCAGAATCGCAGCATTTTATGCGAACATCCTCCGGATTTCTATCACCATTCGGGATTCATCCCATTTATGAGCATTTAGGCGGAGAATGAAGCAAAAAAACGTTCGGGCGGTTGACACACGGCTTTTGGCGTGGATGCTCCTGCCTTCCATGAAATCCCAGACCCTGACACCCCTATTGACCGCCGCCTTGCTTGCGTCGGTGCCCACCTTAGTGCGTTCCGAGGAGACATCGGACGTGAAAGCTTCTGCAGCCGAGCCAAAAGAAGAGGCTGCACAACCAAAAATAATTATGCCTGAAGTTCCCTCTGATGTAGCCGCCGCCCCCGCTGATGCCGAAAAGACCGCGAGCGGTCTGGCCTCGAAAGTTCTCAATGCCGGAACAGGTGATAAGAAGCCTGCTGCCGCCGATACCGTGACCGTCCATTACACGGGCTGGACTACGGATGGAAAACAGTTCGATAGCTCTGTGGAGCGCGGACAACCTACGAGTTTCCCGCTGAATGGCGTGATCAAGGGCTGGACTGAAGGTCTGCAACTCATGGTCGAAGGAGAGAAGCGCCGCTTCTGGATTCCTGAGGAATTGGCGTATGGCCCTAAAGTCGAGGGTAGCCCTCGTCCGGGTGGAATGCTTTGTTTCGATGTGGAGTTGCTTGGTATCAAGGCAGCACCGGAAGCAGCCAAGCCGCCGGAAGGCACTGAAAAGACCGCCTCCGGAGTGGCCTACAAGCTGATCAAGAAAGGTGAGGGCGAGAAGCCCGGTGCCGGCAACATCGTGACATTCCACTTCACGGGTAAGTCCATGGAAGGTCAGATTGTTCAGGACAGTCGCTCCCAGCCCGCACCACCTAGCGTGCCGCTTGATCAGCTTCCGCCAGAAATGGCCGAACTGCTTGGCGAGATGACTCCCGGTGAGCAGCGCACTTGCTGGCTTCCCGAGGCCAAGATTCCCGGTGGCTTCATCGTCGCCGACATCGAATTGATTTCCTTCAAGGAAGCGCCTCCAATTGCGGAAGTGCCAACGGATACCGAGAAGTCCGCTTCTGGAATCGCCTACAAGCAGATCAAGAAGGGTGAGGGTGATAAGCCCGGTGCCACTGACGTTGTGACCTTCCACTTCACGGCGAAAAGCATGCAGGGTGAAGTGATGCAGGACAGCCGCACTCAACCTCAGCCGCCAAGCATGCCACTCGATAAGCTTTCTCCGGAACTAGCCGGAATCATTTCTGAAATGAACGCTGGTGAGCAACGCACGTGCTGGCTTCCCGAGCCCAGGAGTCCTGGTGGATTCATCGCTGCGGATATCGAACTGGTTTCCTTTAAAGCACAGGCTCCGGCTCCTGCCGTACCGGAAGATGTGGCTGCCGCCCCGGCAGATGCAGAGAAGACCGAAAGCGGTCTTGCTTCCAAGGTTCTTAACGCTGGTGAAGGCAAGGTAAAGCCCAAGGCTTCCGATACGGTCAAAGTTCATTACACCGGATGGGAGTCCGATGGTAAAATGTTCGATAGTTCGGTGACTCGTGGTGAGCCGACCCAGTTCCCACTGGGCGGTGTGATTCCGGGCTGGACTGAAGGTCTTCAACTGATGGTCGTGGGTGAGAAACGCCGCTTATGGATCCCCGAAGACCTTGCCTACGGACCCAAGCAAGAAGGCGGTGGTCGTCCCGGCGGCATGCTTTGCTTCGATATCGAGTTGCTTGAGATCATTGCTCCTGAAGCCGAGTAAGGGCGAAAAATGGGATCCCGCATGTGCACGGGGTTAAGACCAGGGCAATTGCTCGAATATTCCCTCGTGCCCTGTCACACTTCGATTGAAGGAATGGCGGCGAATAGTTTTTCGTTCGGCGAGGCGTGAGGAGGAAGTGTGGCGAGCCACATGACCGACGAACAACGCTGCTGAGCGGAAAAATAGCGCCGGGTCAGTTCCACGCGAAGCCAAATTACAAAACCTCTCTGTATTCCATTACTCGGATATAACTGTCGAGATGGTATAAAGCCCTCTCCTTTCGCGGGGATCAGTTGTATCGTCACAAATACTTCTGATCCCCGTTTTCTTCTCACTACATCTAGAACTCGATACGACATGCACTCCACGCTCTCCACCATTTTGCTCTCCAGCATCCTTCTCACCCCCGGCCTCATCGCGGAGGAAGACCCCAAGGAAAAGCCTTCACACTGCCACACCGTCGAACCCAACGGCACGTTCACCGCTCCGGTCTTACTCGCACAAGACCCGGAGAAGAAGGAAGCCACCCTGCACATCGTTGCCACCTTTGACAAAAGCAACTACGTCATGAACTTCAACGGCTACTCCTAAGGAGCAGCCGGATACGACATCCCCGTCGGCTGGAAAGTCAAAGTTGTCTTCTGCAACAACAGCGCGGTTCCACACAGCGTCATCGTCGTCGATGCCGAAGAAGCCTCGACCAAAATCAATCTTGGAGAAGAGCCATACTTCGACGGGGCCTCCACCTCATCCCCTGTCGCAGGCACCACTTCCGCTATCGAAAAATTCGAATTCGTCGTCGATGAGCCAGGCGAATTCGCCTTCGCCTGTGGATTCCCTACCCACTCGGCCAATGGTCACTGGATCTTCCTCAACGCCAAAAGCGATATAACAAAAGCCAGCTTCGTCACTCCAAAAAAGGAAGCTCCAAAAGCAGAGTAGCTAACACCATCCTCAGCCCTCTCAACCACACCCACCCACTTTCCTTTCATGTCCAACGAGCAAGACAAGACCTTCGAATCCGAAGACCAGCTAGAGCTCGACTCACCCAAAAAGTGGGCCACCGGCACCCCGGCGGTCGCCTCCTCGCTGAAACACATTCTGACTCAAGCCGGCCCCGTCCGAGGCACCAAAGCGCTCCTCAAGCTCAACCAAAAAAAGGGCTTCGACTGCCCCAGTTGTGCCTGGCCCGATCCTGACGAGCACCGCACCATCGCAGAGTTTTGCGAGAATGGCGCCAAGGCCGTCGCCTCCGAAGCGACCAAGCGCACGATCACAGCTGAGTTCTTCACCCAGCACTCCATTGCCGCACTGCTCGATCAATCCGACGCTTGGCACGAGCAACAAGGTCGCCTCGCTGAGCCGGTCATCAAACCCCCAGGCTCCACCCATTACCAAGCCATCAGTTGGGAGGATGCCTTCCAGCTCATCGCCACCGAACTCAACGCGCTCGACGATCCTGACAAAGCCATCTTCTACACCTCCGGGCGCACCAGCAACGAAGCCGCCTTCCTCTACCAGTTGATGATTCGCCATTACGGCACCAACAACCTCCCCGACTGCTCCAACATGTGCCACGAATCCAGTGGCTCCGCCATGACGGGATCCATCGGCATCGGCAAAGGAACCGTCTCGCTCGACGATCTCTACGCCGCCGACACCATCATCAGCATGGGACAAAACCCGGGGACCAATCACCCCCGCATGCTGAGTGCCTTGGAAAAAGCCGCTGAAAATGGCGCCCAAATCATCGCCATCAACCCACTCAAAGAAGCGGGCCTCATCGCCTTTGCCCACCCACAGAAAATCTCCGGCCTGCTTGGAAAGACCACCCCACTTGCCTCCCAATACCTGCAAGTCAAACCCAACGGCGACCACGCCCTGCTGCGGGCCATCGCCAAATTCTGGCAGGAATGGGAATCCACTGGCGAAAAAATCTTCGACCACGAATTCCTCAGCCAGCACACCGCCGGCCTCGACAACTACCTCCAAGCCGTCTCCTCCTCCCAGTGGCCAGATCTAGTAGAAGACTGCGGCATTGCACGTCCCGAAATCGAGCAACTCGCCCGCACCATGCTGCGCGGCAAAAAACGGCTCATCATCTGCTGGGCCATGGGACTCACCCAGCACAAGAACGCCGTCGCCACCATTCAGGAAATCTGCAACCTCCACCTCCTCATCGGAGCCATCGGTCGCGAAGGCGCAGGCCTCTGCCCGGTCCGGGGACACAGCAATGTCCAGGGCGATCGCACCATGGGCATTTTCGAAAAAATGCCTCCCGCCTTCCACGACAAACTCGACGAAGTTTTCGAGTTCAAATCTCCGCGCGAACCCGGCCACGACACCGTCCTTGCTATCCAAGCCATGCACGCAGGCAAGGCCGACGTCTTCATCGGCATGGGCGGCAACTTCGTCCAGGCATCTCCCGATACCAACTACACCGCCAAGGCTCTCAGCAACTGCTCCCTCACCTGCCACGTCGCCACCAAGCTCAACCGCAGCCATCTCGTCACCGGGAAAACAGCCCTCATCCTTCCCTGCCTCGGGCGCAGCGACGCCGATGCTGGAGCAAACGGCGACCAATTCATCACCTGCGAGAACTCCATGGGCGTCGTCCAGGCCTCCCAAGGCTCACTCCCACCGGTTTCCCCCCACCTGCGCAGCGAACCCGCGATCATCGCAGGCATCGCCACCGCCCTCCTCGGCAACACCGCAAAAATCAACTGGAACGACCTCGCCGCCGACTACGACGGCATCCGCGACTTCATCGAAAAAGTCATCCCCGGCTTCGAGAACTTCAACCAGCGCGCCCGTCAACCCGGAGGTTTCTATCTCCCCAACGGAGCCAAGCAACGCTCCTGGGAAACCCCCAACCAGAAAGCCAACTTCTCCGCCGACCCCGTGCAAACCCTCAAAGCAGCGGAAGGCAGATTCATCCTGCAAACCCTCCGCAGCCACGACCAATACAACACCACAGTCTACGGCATGCACGACCGCTACCGGGGCATAGCCCACGCTCGCCGCATCGTCTTCCTCAACCCCGAAGACATGAAACACCTCGGCCTCAGTCCCGCTCAGCAAGTCGACCTCACCAGCCACTGGACCGACGGCACCCGCATCGCCAAACGCTTCCAAGCCATCCCATACGACATTCCCGCCGGCAGCGCCGCCACCTACTTCCCCGAGGCCAACGTCCTCGTCCCCGTCGACTCCACCGCCGACACCAGCAACACCCCCACCAGCAAAGGCATCGAAATCTCCGTCACCCCCTCGGAGTAATTTTCACCAAACCTTCTCTCAAAAGACTACTTTCACCGCGTGGTGAAGTGGCATCCATCGGGGTCAGGTCCATCGGGGTCAGGTGCCGCATCGCAACATTTTCTTAATCTCATTTCGTTTTTTCACCCTCATCCTGTCGTTTGAAAAATTCCTGAGTCAGGCGACTCAGCCCCAGAAGCATCCGTGCTCATCCTCGTTCACGATCGCGAGGAATTCATCGAAGAACACCGCCTCCGGGTGCGGTGGGTAGGTGTGCCACTTCAGATCCGCCCGTTGCCAGTAGATCTTCCAGCGGTCGGTCTTGCGCACGTAAGTGGCCTTGGCTGCGGGTTCCTCTATCTTTTCGCGGTCATCCTTCCAGAAGGGTCGGATGGAGAAGATCACCACACTCTGACCTTCGATCCGGTAGGCGAGATCGAGCTGGTCACGGATTTCCACCGGGGGACGGCGCTCGGCCATGAAGTCTGACATCGCGGCTTCGATGCGGGCGGTTTCAAATTCGGTGAAGGGCATGGGCACCCGAGGCTGTCACGCATCTTGCCGGATTTCAAGGTTACTGGGAGGCGGGTTGTCTCCCAGCCCAGCCGCCTTTCCGCTCACCCATCCGGTAGCAGGCTGGAGTGTCTCCTCACGCCGTTGAAGGCGTTGTAGAGTTCGAGTCGGCGCGACATTTCCTCCACGGCCCGGCCAAGCAGATCCACGTCGCCCCGTGCATCGTGGCGGCGCAGTGCGGTGTTTTTGGGGTCAGGAGTCGCATTGCAACATTTCTCCTGCGAAGGTTGAAGGAACGGAGGTTGTGCCTACCGGAACGGTCAGGACAAGCCGCTGTTTGTCCACAAACTCCTCTGCCAAGAAACCGTCGAGGAGCGGATCCATAGACTCCAGCAGGAAAAAGCGAAGCTCGCCGAGGGGTTGCTCGCGGACGCGGATGTGGTCCGAAAACTCGATGCGACGATGATTCAGGAGTTGCTGGGATGAGCCAACAATCTGTCCCCGGCCAAGAGCGGAGCTTCCGAGATGAGGTAGCGTCGGCTCCGCCTCCAACGCGACTACGATCTCATGCGCGCCGAACGCGAGAATGGCGAACGGATCCAACACGAAGTCCATTCGCATGCCGCGTGAGTTGCTGAAAATGTTGCAATGCGAGACCTGACCCCGATTCACACGGTCGGTGGTATTGCTAGGAAATTGCTTTTTGCGTGGGGCGCTTGAGGGCGCCGTTGAAGGGATCGGCGTGCCGGTCGAAGCCTCTTGACCTTCATAGCACGGAGAGCGACGAAGGTTGGCGAAGACTGGAGATGGGGTGAAAGGGGGTTGATAAGATCGTCGAGATCTGGCAGGAGATGATCGCGATCGTGTCCGAGAAGTTGATCGATCTGCGCCCCGACCGGCACGAGCCCAGAGCGATAAAACGGAGACCCAAACCGTTCAGCTATCTGACCCGTCGACGCGCTGAATTCAAAGAAATCCCTCACCGAGGAAAATACCGATCATACGCTTAAGTCAGTGCCATTCCGTCCTGACCCCTTATTCATGACTTATTTTCTGGGGTATTTGAAAGTTTAGTCAATCAGTTAGCTAGGCTATGGCGAGTGTGTTCGCCTCGCCACTACTTGCGACGACGCAAGATCAAGGCAAGCCCGCCAATACCAAGTAAAGCAGTGGAGGATGGCTCTGGAACAAAAGAAACGACCAACTGTTGAGCCTTCCAGCCGCCAGGCTCGTCGCCATCCGTGCCGCCTGGATTCCAGAGGGTCACTACGTGCTGCTCTGCACCAGTGCCTATCACCACGATTGGAGCTGCCAGAGTAAAGGTCTGAGCACCTGCCCCGCTTTGGTCGATATCAATGGCACCCGTAGTCGAATCATTGATGCCATTGATGACAGCGTATTCATCGAATTCATCGAATCCATTTGCATTGAGGCGGACTTGGCTGATGGTCATTTCAACCCCAAGAGGAATCGTGAAATAGAACACGTTTCCCTCAGATACCGTCGAGCTACTGGAAGTGAAATTTCCACCGGGACCGCCGGAAACACCATATCCGAGTGAGTTTGATGCGAAGGTGCCCGTGGTCACCTCAATCCCCGTGCTCAGAGTAAACGAGCCGGCAGCAACTGATCGGAGCGAGAACGAAAACGGAGTAATTACTCCGGTATCGCCAGACGGTGCATACGATGCGGTCAAATGAGCAGCCCATCCGTCCGTCGTGATGCTGGCGGCTCCGGCCGCATCAACTGCGTAAACGTTCGTCACGTCACCGGCTACGCCGTCAGTGCTGCCCGGAGTGGTTCCCAGCCTAAGGGTAATAGCGCCACTGGCGGCACTGGCGAGGGTCAATGTTAATGCGCTCGCGAGAACGAGTTTGGTACTGACGATGGTTTTGTTGCGTATATTCATAATGAATGCTAGGAATTTGCTGCTGCTAGGTATTTGCTTTTTTAGTTGTGTCCCTGCGGACGTTGTTGTGGAGATCGGAGAGGGGGAGAAAGGGGGTTGGTCAGCCCAGAGTGGGGCGCCCGCGCCATCCGCGAGTGGACTCTCTTCTGCACCGGGGAGGACCTCGGCGACGGGGCCCGCGAGAAGCTGGACAAGGCCGTGGAGAAGTTCGACGCCGGCGAGTCCTGGCTGACGAGCTTCTCCGGGCAGATGAAATTCAGGGAGTCGGACAGGACCGCCGAGCTGGAGCCTTGCTCTTCGATCGAGCTGATGTATGGGGAGGGCTGCTAGGAGTTTGCTTTTTGAGGGGTGCCCCTGTGGACGTTGTTGTGGTGATCTGAGAGGGGGAGAAAGGGGGTTGGTTTCCACCACCCCGTCAGGCTGGATCCGCAGGATGGCCGGAATACCCAAGGTTAAAATCTTGGGCTAGAATCCATGTCCCCTTCAGGGACGAGACACTCCCGATGCCAATGCCTCAGTGACACTGGACGCGCTGCGTCACTCCACCAGTCTCACCCGGTAGAACCCCCGTGAAGTTCCTCCCCGGCTCACCTCCATCGCGATCGGACCGTCCTGCCCGTCGGCGGAGATTGGAGCTCCCAATGAAGCCCAGCCACCCGGCGTCAGGTCGGTCGAGTGCTCGATCTGATAGAATCTCCAGCCCTTGCCCAGCCAGCTCAGCCCTTGCGTGTCGTCATCCCCCGTCGGAAGGGGCAGCAGATTGAAGCATTCGCTGCCATCCAGCGGGTCGGTCCCAAGCTTGAGTTCATCAACATCACTGGTGCCGTCCCCGTCGGCATCCGCCCCGCCGTCGCCGAGAGTGGTGAGGTCACCGGCTTCCCGGATCTCGATCGTATCAAGGATCCCGTCCGTGTCCGCATCGGTAGCGTCGAACCAGTAGGCCTGATTGGTGGAGTTCTGCGTCTCCGTAAAAAAGTCCGTCATCAGTTGATCCAGCTCCGCAACAATAGCCGGCTCTAAGTCCGGGAAGCTCGGATCTTCCTTCATGTTCGTGAACAGATCGACGTGGCCGTTCTGCGCACCACCAGGCGAGTTGGCCGGTTGGCTCAGTTTTTTGTAGCGCCCCTGATGCACGCTTTTATATTGGGAACGCCACACCACAAAGCGGGGCGCCTCCGCCAATACGGAGGTCTTGCCCTGCAGATCTTCGAGGATCGGCAGGCCGTCGAGATGGTCGGGAATACTGCGCCGCTGCTGATGGAGGATGGATGTGATATAGTCGATGGAGAACACCCGATCATGGAAATCGCGGTTTTCAGGAATTCGCCCCTTCCAGGAAACAATAAACGGTACGCGTGTGCCGCCTTCGAGCACATCGCCCTTGAACCCGGAGAACGGATCGTTAATGGAAGCGTTGCTGCCAGTGGGGCCGCCGTTGTCGCTGAAGAAATAAATAATCGTATTTTCCAGCAGGTTTTCGGCTTCGAGATAGTCCATCAACCGGCCGACTTCGCGATCCACCCCGGTCATGGATGCGGCCAAACTACGTGTCGCACCGGCGGGGATATGGGTGTTCAGATTTTGATCCGCCGCGGGCGGAGTGACCGGCGTGTGCGGCGCGTTGTAGGAGAGGTAGACAAAGAACGGGCCGGCTTTATTGCGATCGATAAAGTTGATCGCGCGAGTTGTGAATTCCGTGGTCTGGTAGGTATCGGTCGGCAGATCCAGATAGTTGACGGTCGTACTGCCCTCCAGCACTTCGAGGTTCCGGTTTTCATAACCACGACTGGTCAGCCAATCGCTGCCGGTGGTGCTGTACGGGAAATAATGGCAGGAGCCGCCATCCATCGCATAGGTATAGTCGAACCCGCGGTGCCACGGCAGCACATTGGTTTCGTTGGCGGCAATGGTTGCAGCCAGCTTGGCGGCATTCTGTTCAACATGCCATTTGCCGATCATCGCGTTGGTATAGCCGAGATCCTTCAGGATTTCCGGCGCGACTTTCGCCACGGCCGTTTCCGGCAGCCCCTGATGGGAGCTGTTGTCGTCATAATTGAAGCGCACCTGATACATGCCGGAAATCATTCCGGCTCGCGACGGGCCGCACTGCGGAGCCGTCACATAGCCGGCCGTGCAGCGGGTGCCCGCTTCGGCCAGTTTATCCAGTTCAGGCGTAAAGACATATTGGCTGCCGTTAAATCCGGTGTCGCCATAGCCCAGATCGTCGCAGTGGATATAGACAATGTTTGGTGGCGTCGTCGTGGCATCACGAATAACATTGAAGTCCACACACAGGCTATCGGCACCGGCAGGAACCGCTTCGAGCGTATGTTCCCCGGCGGAAAGCGAGGAAAGATCAAATTCAAACGGCGCGGCGTTGTCGGTGGCGACCGGCGCACCGTCGATGTTGAACACCACGCTCTGCACCGAAGCCGATACTTCCGCGCGGACGGAGAGTCCGTCCGTGTAGTAGTCGAGATCCACGATATCGCCCTGGAAGAAGGAGCGCAGGTCCGTTCCGTTTTCGACGAGAGTCAGGTCGTAAAGCCCGGTTTGGTTCTGCACGACCGCTTCGACCTGCGCGGTCACTGCAGCATCGTACTGCCCGGCAACCCCGATGCCGGTGACGAGCGAGGCGGGCATCGACTCCCACGACTGCTTGCCGAGCGAAACCCACGTTTGACCGTTGGTCGAGGCGGCGCCATAGAGCGCATCGTCGACGCGGATGAGCCGGACATGGCCGTCCGTGCCGAGCGCATCTTCGACCACGCGCGTGGTTTCGCCCTTTTCATAGTTACGGCTCTGGAACAGCGCGCCGCGTGCAGGGGTGAAATAGACCCCGGCCGCCCGGCTCTGATCGTCGTTCGATTCGCGAACCATGAGGCCGGCTTTCGCCCAGGGATAGATGCCCGCGTCCACTGAAAACACGCGGGTCTCCAGATGAAAATCGCCGGTCAAGCTTGTTTGGTCGGCGAAGATGCCGCTATCCACATCATACTGGAAATCGCGGCTGGCCACAGTGATGCTGTAGACTCCGCTGGATTCACTGATGGACGGCGAACCGACCGTTCCCAAGAATTCGGCAATGGTCACAGCGACTGAATCCTCCAGCGAGAATCCGTTGACCTGAGCAATGGCTGAGTAGGTTGTATCAAGCGTTGGCGTGACGGAAACCACAACGATGCCGTCGCCATCATCAAGAGCGATCAAATCGACGATGGAGGCATCCACATCGTTGACCAAAACGGCGCTGGTGGCGTTGGTGTCAAACGAAATGGTCAAATCGGCGCTCCCGCCAAAGGCAACCTCGGGAGCGGAGCTGGTGATGGTGGTTTGCCGGAGGTCGTCCGGAAAGCCTTGGATCGTCAGTTTCGAGACCCCGAACTCATGACTTAAGGCCGAAGATTCATGGTAATCCTCCCAAAAATAGAAACGGAAAACGGCATTGCTCACGCCCTGGAGTGCAGCGACAGCCCCGACGTCGATATCGACGGACTGCCCATGGGACGCGGCCGTGAATGTACCGGTAAGCCGCCCCAGTTCATCGTCCGTGTCATAGCCGTTGGCATCGCCGTCGTGCAGCAGCGCAATGCCCCAACCCGACCCCGATGCGGTGGTGTTGGCATTTTCAAATCGGATACGGCTCAGGTTCCACGCATCGCCGGCTTCGGATACCAGACTGAACTCCGCAAATAGGCCAGCGGTGTCCGGCAGCGGCGTTCCGTTGGGGTCGTTCGGTACCGCCAGCGCCTCCGCCAGATCGTTATGCGCCGACCCGCTCAGGTCGTCGATGATACGCGCCGAACCACCGAGCGCGTTGATGCCATCGATATCGCGGATGCCGGTATCGGTTTCGTCGCCATTGCCGCCGCGACCGCGCGTGATGTAGTTCACGATGTTGGCGCCGAAATCAGTATGCAGGATTTCGGGTGCATCCGTGATGGTGCCCTCCGGAGCTTCGACCGCGGCATCGTAAGTTGTTTGCAGGATAATGTCGGAGACGGTGTTTTGTTGAATGACAAAATTAAGAGCGCCACCGAGCAAGGTGTTGCCGGTATCGCCGCGGATACGCAGACGATTCCCGCCAACATA
>CAJJBR010000122.1 GCA_905182475.1 Akkermansiaceae bacterium
GGCGCGGGGCCGACCCTCCGCGCAGGCGGCAAAAACCTCCGCCTCGGAACCGACCAACTCACCTACACTCCGGACGACAAACCGAAAGTCATCGCCAGCCTCGGCAACCCCGACCTGACTCCTGTGACAGATGCGGAGCCGAAGGCAGAGGTCTTGAACCAAAAGGGGAAAGTCGTCGCCAGCGTCCCGATGACCCAAGTCGAAGGTTCGGAAGGGCTCTACGAAGTGTCCCTCGAAAACTTCAAGGACGCAGGCCGTTACCAGGTGCGCGTCGTCGGCAAGGAAGTGAAATCCCTGCTCAATAACGAGGGCTCGAAGGAAATTAAAACCGGCTTCCGCGTCATCGGATCACGCGGCCAAATCGAGCTTGCGGAGACCACCCTGAACCTCCCACTCATGCAATCAATCGCCGATCTCTCCGGCGGCAGAGTCGTCACTCCCGACAAAATTTCCGAACTCAAAAACCTCTTCATTTCTGAAAAGGAAGACGACTACGAAATCCGCGAAACTACCCTCTGGGACAACGGCTGGCTCTTCAGCCTCTTGGCACTCCTCCTCACCGGCGAGTGGGTTCTGAGAAGATCCGGCGGACTTCCATAACGGCTTGGCGGTTGCAAGCTGCCGCCAAGTTTTCTAGAAACCGCCGTGGAAAAAACATCCCCGCTCTCCGGAAACACCCCGCTCCTGCTCTTGATAGCGGTGAACCTCCTGCCCGTCGCCGGGGTGCTGTTCTGGGGATGGAACGTCTTTGAAATCGTCTCCCTATACTGGTTTGAAAACGTCGTCATCGGCGCGATCAATGTCCTGAAAATACTCACCGCCACCGGCGATGCTTCCGACATCCAACCGAACAACGGCGTCAAAAACGAAGACCCGGAAATGCCTGACTACCTCCGCAACCCCACAGGTGGAGGCGTCATCAACTACGGGATCAAACTCTTCCTGGTTCCCTTTTTCACCTTCCACTACGGGATGTTCTGCTTCGTCCACGGCATCTTCGTTTTCACCCTTCTCGGAGGAAAGGGCGGACAGATGATGAATGGCGGCCCCTTCACCGGGATGGGTCGGATGGTTTCGCAAATTCTCGATTCAGGCGGCAAATGGTTCATCGCAGCCATCATCGCCAGCCACCTGTTTTCCTTCTTCTACAACTACCTAGCCAAAGGCGAATACCGCCGTATCTCCGCACCCGCACAGATGGCCGCACCCTACGGACGCATCGTCGTCCTCCACATCGCCATCCTGTTCGGAGCCTTCGTCATCACCGCCCTAGGCAGCCCAGTGTTTCTACTTATCCTACTCATCGTAGGGAAAATCGTCCTCGATGCGAAACTCCACCTCAGGAGCCGGAACAAACTGAAGGCAGGCGGTAATAAGGATCATTGAAAAACCAAGCTAATTAACCTATTCCCATTTTTCTAAAAAAACCTTCATTTTCGCATTGCCACCTGCGGGAAGTCCGATTAGTTTCCGCGCCCCAACCGTCTAACCACGCTCACCGATGTCCAAGCACAACTCTCTCAAATCAGCAGCCACCGTCGGCGGCAAACGTTCCGTCCTCAAACGCTTCGAGCGCGTCAAGCTTATGAAAGAGCGTGGCGACTGGAAGAAAGGCTCTTCCCCTGTCGGTCTTCCTAAGACCAAGCACGAGGGATAACCCCCGTCGCTTTCATTTCCCTCATTTTCCCGCGTATCGCACGTGGGTTCCCTAGAATTTTATGACCGAGGGTGTCCGTCTCAACAAATATTTGGCATCATGTGCCATTGGTTCGCGTCGTGGCTGTGAAGAGCTGATCGAGTCTGGTCGGGTCGAAGTAAACGGCGCGCCCTGCATCAAGCTTGCCACCCGCGTCACTCCATCCGATAGCGTCCGCGTCGATGGAAAACGGGTGCTGCCGAAAGAGGAAATCGTCGTCATTTTCCACAAGCCACGCGGATTCGTCTGCACCCGCAGTGACGAGCTCGGGCGCAAGACCATCTACGACATCCTTCCGCCAGCTCTCCACGCCCTGCATCACGTTGGCCGCCTGGATACCGACTCGGAAGGCATGCTCATTCTCACCAATGACGGTGATCTTTCGCAGAAGCTGATGCACCCGTCGAAATCGGTGGAAAAGGAATACCTCGTCACCTCGAACCAAGCCTTTCAGAACTCCCACCTCGACCAGTTTCTCGCCGGTGTCTTCACCGAAGAAGGCAAGCTCAAGGCAAAAAACATCGAGCGCATCTCCGCACGCCGGATCAAGGTCGTCCTCGACCACGGCTCAAAACGCCAGATCCGAGTGATGTTCGATGCCCTCGGCTACCAAGTCACCAAGCTTCTCCGAGTCCGTATCGGAAACCTCTGGCTCGGCGACCTCGAGCCCTCCCGTTACGCCATCCTGAATGCCAAGGAAGTCGGAATGCTACTTGGCGAGTGATTCCAAGTCTACGGGGATCAAGCCGCCCCTGTGAAAAGTGCCAACACGCCATGACTATCGCTTTGCCCGCCTGCTTTCGGTTCATCTTTGCATTCGCACTGGCCGTGCTTCCGGCAATCGGCGAGGAGCTTCCAAAACTCATCGCCCATCGTGGCGCTTCAGAGCAAGCCCCGGAAAATACTTTGGTGGCAATCAGGACTGCATGGCAGCAGGGCGCGGATGGCATTGAAGCGGACTTCCTACTCAGCGCCGACGGCGAGGTTGTCTGCATCCATGACAATACCACGAAACGGACGGCCAACAAAAATCTGAAGGTCAGCAAAAGCACTTTGGCCGAATTGCGTGCGCTGGACTATGGCGCGTGGAAGAGCCCCGAGTTCAAGGGCGAGAAAATCCCGGTTCTCTCTGAGGTTCTCGATGAAATCCCATCGGGAAAATGGTTTTTCCTGGAGATCAAGGACTCCCCGAAAATCGTGAAGCCCATCGCCGAGATACTTTCCCGCAAGCGCCCAGACAGGGAAAGATTGATCCTCATTTCGTTCGACAAGGAGGTGGTAAAGACCTGTCGCGAAACTATACCCGGATACCGAGCCTGCCTTATATCCTCGCTGAAAAACTTCTCAAAAAAAGGTGCGCCTGAACGGTTTATGGCGGAGCTGGAATCCTGCGGAGCTCAAGGGCTGATATTCAAGGAGAGCGCGCCGGTGACAAAAGAATGGCTCACGCAAGCTGGTGGTGCAAACCGGATACTGATGGCCTGGACGATAAACCGAAGGCGTTCCGCTATCCGAGCCACCAAACTCGGCTCCACGTTTTTAGCTACAGACCGCCCCGGCGCATTGAGAAAAGAGCTTCAACTCGCCACTCCAATGCGACAATAAGCCGTTGCATCGAATTCTGGCAGCCAGTCAGTGGCCTATGCCACGCTCTAACAGATCCTTCCATTTCTGGATGCCTATACCGCCGCGCTTCACCTCTTGTGAAAAACCTGCTGTAGGCAGGGCGCAACAACAGCATGGGGCTTGAGCCCCATGAACCATGTTCCAGCCAATGCCCGTGCGGTAGGCACGGTGGATGGTTGCGCATTTCCCGCGTGCATTCAGCACGCATGGGATTGGTTTGGGAAGTTCATGGGGCTAAACCGAATGGCACTATTTTTAGCCAATGATCGGGGGCTTCTCTGGTGCCTACTGATGGTGAACTCGTGCCATAGAACTGCCAGATACAAAAAGAGGAAGGAACCACGAATC
>CAJJBR010000123.1 GCA_905182475.1 Akkermansiaceae bacterium
TGTTTTAAGCCGGGCCTCGGGCCTCGGGCCTCGGGTCGCAAGGTCCAAAGTATGAAAGTCGAATGTCGAAAGTCGAATGTCGAATGGTCCGAACTGCCGAGCGCTTGGGACTTCCGTCAACGCAGGAACTGAGGGACTTTCGACCTTTGACTTTCAGACTTTTGACCCGTCCTTCGGGGGCGGTGATCCAACGTTGAGATCCCCCTTAAAACAGTGGCATTCCCCCATGACCCATTCCTCCCCCCCACCCGGCTCAAGCCCCGCCCCTCCCGGGCGGAGTCGAGCCTCGGCACTCCGGCTTCTCCGAAATCGCTCTTATCTGAGCACCATTCGGGACCGGCCCCTCATATTTCTTCAGTTTCCGACTGCCACCTTCGGAGCGAGCACCAAGCGCAGACCGAGCATGCCGTAGTAGTCGATATCCCTCGGCACGGCATGTCGGGCGGCGCTGCGGAGGAGGCGGGGGTCGGATCCAATGCCACCGCCACGGATGATCTTCTCTCCCGGACCGAATACGACCGGATCGGTCTTCGTGTGGGCTGAATACGGTTTCACTGTGTCGAGACACCACTCGAACACGTTGCCGTGCATATCGTAGAGCCCCCAGGCGTTGGGTTTGCGATTTCCGCCTACCTTATCGGTGAGGCTCAAGCGCGGGTGCAACGCCATCACATAGGCAAAGGATAGCAATTTTTCGTCGTATCGAACTTTATTTACGCGGTCTATGAAGACCTTCTGGATCTCATCGAAGTCCGCTTCGGCGATGTTGAAGGGCGTGTTCGTGCCCGCCCGGCAGGCGTATTCCCATTCTGCCTCGGTCGGCAGACGATACTCATAGCCGGCAGGTAGGCGACCTGCCTTGGATTCGATGGAGTTAAGCTTCTTGCAGAAGTCGATTGAGCGCGGCCAGGTGACGCATTCCATCGGGTGTTCAGGCTGCAGTTCATAGCCGACGGGTGAAAACTTTTGGCCCATGTCCGTGCGACGATAGTGGATCGCAGTTCCCCTCCAGAACGGACCGCGGTAGTAGGTCCAGGCGGCATGATCGAAGTCGGGCAGCATGAGCTTGTAGAACTGGGCTTGAGTGACCTCGTAGGCGCCCATGTAGAACGGCTTGGAAATCGTCACGTTGTGTCGCGTTTCGTCATCGTGACGAAGCTTCTCGGACGCGGGCGAGCCCATCTTAAATGTGCCGGCGGGGATACGCTTCATTTTCATTGCCAGCGTGGGTACCGTCCACTCTTTGGATTTGACGGTCTTCATCGCGGCGATCGCCGCGGCCGTCGGAACGACCTCTTTGATGGTCATCTTCGCCAATGCTTCGGCGTTGAGCTTCTGTTGTCTCGCGGCGAGCTCGGCCTTACTGGCCGCGTGACTCGACTGCAAAACCAGCCCCGTCGTCATGACAATGGCAAGGGCCGTCCCAATCGTTTTTGTTGTAGTCTTCATTCTGTCTCCAGTCTTCTTCTGTTGTTGTCTGATCCAAATCATCTGCTTACCGATCACCGCTACTTCTTCTTCGCAGGATTGCTCTTCTGTAGCGGTCCGCGATTTCTCTCGATCCATTTCTTCATCAGCGGCAGTTTAGCGATCGAACCGCTTACCTCTTCGGGCGTTCGCCAATCCCAGTTCAGTTCCGTGCGCCACACGGCTGGATTGTTCCCCAGCTCGGCGATTTGCTGCAACTGACTGACATCGGAGTGGATCGTAATCCCGGTTCCGCCTGCTTCGATCTTCGACGTGAAATAGCTCTCGTAGTTGGCGTTGTAGGACCTTCCAAACGTCTTGCCCTCAAAGGAGTCGAGCCATTCCAGCTCGATAGCATACGGTTCATATGCGTCAGCATCGGCATCGACTACTTCCTGTTTAAGAGGAATCATTTCCAGCTTCATCTTTCGGGTCTTCATTGCTGCGGCCGACTGATGTGCTTCACGACGTTGTTCTTGGATAAGCCTGCGTTCGCCACTTAGTCGTTTTTCTTTCTTCTCCAACGCCGTTCCCTTTTCGCCTTTGTGTATGTCCCAGATGGAATTCCTGATGCGAATCACCTTTCTAGCAGCGTTTCGGTTGGCGTTAACAAACCTCGAGACTCTGTATTCACCATGGACTTGTTCATTCAGTTTTTGATCATTCAGTTTCGGATTCTTCGTCCGGAGCTCTGCTTTCACTTCCTGATATGCTTTGTTGCGGTCTTCCCCTAACTGTTTCACTTCGGCTTGTGCGGCTTGGTATTCCTTATCTTTGGAAAGCACCTTATCTTCGACAAGCAGCTTGTCCTTATACGCCTGAAGCTCATTCCGGGCAGCGTCGCATTCCTTATCGAGTTGTTGTTCCTTTTTGACGAGTGGTATTCCTTCTGGGGAGGCGTCATATTCAGCTGCGATATTCTTGGCCACCGTGTCGAGTTCATCCTCCTTCGCCGCCAGCGCTTTCTTCGCTGCACTAAACCGCGGGGTACGCTCGAGCAGTTCCTCCATGCGGCCCCTCGATTTGTCTTTGTAGGGCTTCAGCATCGCCCTGTCCTTGTCGAAGCTGGGACGCCCATGATCGGCGGACTTATTGATGGCGTTGATCTTGTCCACGTATTTCTTGTAGGACGCGATGAATTGGGCATCGGGCATGATGGGCGTATCCATCCTCGGCGGGTTCAGCTTGGAGAAGTCTTCGTGCACGGTGTGGTAGATCACCACATAATCGAAAGCCACCGACATTGCTTGGCTGCGGCTGCGATTGACCGCCAGCAGGTTGGCATCGACGGCATCGGGGAGGTGAAAGTCGCAGGGGCGAATCGGAGTCGTCTTACTGGCCACCACTTTGTTGTCGACGTAGAGCGAGGTCGTCTCCCCGTCCATCTCGATCCGCACTTGCATCCATTCGTCTGGCTTGATGGCAGGGCCGCTCAACTCAAGAACTCGCTGCCCCTTGAGCGTTCCCACCAATTGCAACTTACCGGAGGCCTCGACCGACAATACCAGGTGATCGTCTTTGGAAGAACCGAAGTCGAAAATCGTCCCTGTCCCCTTCCCATCCAGCCAGATCGCCATATCCACAGTCGCTGACGCGAGGTCGAACGCCTGCGGCGAGAGCTCCGCCCACTGGTCTTTCCCGTTGAATCGGAATCCGAGCCGGTCGCCAAGCGCGAAGTGCTCGGGCTGTCCAGTAAGGTACCCGTTGTAGTTGGGCTCCTGCATCTTGGCATACCCGGTGGTGCTGATGGTCCGATAGAAGTCCTCAAGGAGGACGTTGTTCGGCGCCTCCATGGCGTAGTTCACCAGCAGGGATTCGGGGTGGAGCTCAGGGGATTCGCCGCGTGCAGGGACTTCCCGAGCGATCGGTTGCTTATGCTTTTTGACCTGGCCTCCGATGATCGGATAATTGACCCAGGTTCGGTCGTAGCTGTCGTACACGCCACCGTTGATGACGGCACCTCCGGAGATCTTCGCGTTGTCCTTGACCACGGCCTTGTCTTTGACGATGGCGAAGTCTTCGATGCTGGCATTGCCCAACACTTTGGCATTGCCCAGAACCATCGCATTCTTGCCGACGTAGGCCGATGCGTCCACGTGGGCGGAGTCGGCGACCCATCCGCCACCGTTGCCATGGAATTTCCCGCCGGCAGGAGCGTTCGGTGCCGTAGTGCTGGGGTGCGGCGGGGCGTAGGTGCTCTTGTTAAACGCATTGTCTTTGCCGTATTCATCTTTGAAGTGAGCGAGCGAGCCGGGCGTGCAGTGCAGAAATTGCGCTTTCCACGGATAGCGGTAGGCATGGAGTCCGGAGGCGAAAACGCCGTCCATTCCTTCTCTGCCATGCGGCCCGACGCGTTTTCCTTCTCCCGCCTTGCCAGCATGAAATACCGCCGTCGGGGTGGCGGCCACCGTCATCCAGATCGACGCATCATCGGGTTCGATGTCCATTTCCAGCTGGCCCTTGTTGATCATCCGGGAGTAGGCGAGCGTTCCGTCGGCTTTCACCCGGCTGAGGCAGAATCGCCAATCGGCGAAGGTCTTCGGATCGTGATAGCCGAGAAAATTGATGCTGATCTTGTTGGCGCCTTTTTCCGGAACAATCCGCACCACGTTCATGCCGAAGGGCTCCGGAGCGTTGCCCATCGGAACGCGCCAGATGTTCTCTTTCAGGTCAACCGGTTCCAGCCATTGCCGCGCGGGGGCGTAGATCTGTTTCCGGTAGGCGCCTTGCAGTTCGAGATCAAAGTGGCTCATGCGCGCGGCATATTCTCCGAACAGGTCGCCCAATCCACGGATTCCGTTCTTGGCGATCCCGCGTTGTTCGAGCATTCGCGCGATGGAGACCAGCGGATTGCCTTCGTCATGCCCGAGGGGGATGGCGTTAAACCAACCGTAGCCGTGATTCGGATCATCGCCCGCCAGGGTCCAGAAGGTGACATATCCGTAGCCGCTGAATCCGTTGAATACATTACGGTAGGGACTCACCGTGTGATGACTGCCCCGCGGGCCGGGGTAACAGAACACACTCGAGTAGTCGGCACCGGCTTCGCCACCGCCCATGGGGAGCCCGTTGGGCCGTATCCCGTGCCCATATTCGTGGCTGATGATTCCAACGTTGGCATCCGAAGCTACGCAACTACCGTATGAGCCACCGGCGCCCCCGCGAACGGATTCATGCCCGTCACGCTTGGTCCCGCCCACTTTGACGGTGTACTTGTACTGCACCGGACGATCCCAATAGGGCATCAGGTCGCCGGAGTATTCGTAGAGCGTCCACATATTCTCCATCCACTCACGCAAGAACGAACGGTAGGCCTCGCCCGCTTCCGGGGTCTCTCCGATGAACGGGCTTTTAGGGTTTTGGCTTCCGGCACCCCAGGCGATGTGATCGGTCGTCATGAGCATGGTCCCCGGCTCGCCGGGTTTGGCGATATCAGGGAATCTGGCCCCGAATGAGCTAGGGACTTTATAGTCGACCTTGATCGCTGAGTTGCGAATCCGCGCCATTTCCTGATTGAAAAGGGGCATGAGCACTTTGATGTCCGCGTCGGAGAAGCTCTTACCCGTATAGGCGCGCTTGCTGCCGTCGGGGAGCCGCAACACCACCGCCGGCGGGTAGGGCTGCTTGCCGGGGACGGCGTCGTGCTTGGTTCCGATCCCACGGAACCCGATCAAGTGCGCAGTGAGCTTGTCGCCTTTAAGGAAGGTCTTGGGGGTAAACGATTTGCCCAGGTCGGTGAGCGTCCAGTCGCGCTTGATCATCCCGGCGACCACCGCGATCTCGTCCACACCCTTGCGCGGAAAGAACTCCACTTCGCGCCGCTGGTATTCGGTGGGCTTCCCACCTTCGCTAAGCACCTTGCGAAGCTCGACATCTTCGCGCAGCCCCTTGCCGGGGAACTGGGCGCCTCGATAGTATTCATATTCGTCCGCAATCGCCCCAACGGGAGCCAAGCCCAGAAGAGCCACCATCAAGACCAGTCGTCGATCGTTCATATTCATATTGTTGCTAGAAATTTGCTTTTTGCGGGGTGTCCCTGAGGGCGTTGCGGAGGAGATCGGAGAGCCGATTTCCTAGCTCATTGAGTTAAGACTAAATTGAATGCGCCAGAGAGTATTGGCTGAGTCGGACATTTTTTGGTGTATTTCGGACAGATTATTGCTGCTTGTCTAACTACTCGAGGTTGCGGCTCCATTGGCGGGGATGACGGTGCCGGGGGCGAACTCGAAGCGGATCCCGCCGTCGGCACGGATCGGAGGGCGGGGAACAGGGGGTTGATCTGACAAGATGAACCGGACTTCGTGATTGAACGAGACCTCCTCCCCCGACGCCCCATTGCCAGCAATGCTGCCGCGGCAGCAAGAATCTGGAAAAGTTTTACGCCGAACCATATAGAAGATGAGCATACGTCTCGGTCCCTAGCATTCTATCAAAAGAAAATGCAGGACGCCGGGTAAATACCTCCCCGATCATCGGCCCACCGATACGCTAGGCTTGGGGTCATAATACCACTCCGCAAAACAGAAAGGACGTATGAAGATTTTGATATTTTGGTTCTAGTGCTGCGTCACACGAAAAAAATGAAGATTTTCTGAGCCTTTTCAAAAAATGACAACCTGAGCACCCACCACTTTCAGTTACATCCGCTCCTTGACTCCACTCCCGTTGAGTTCCTGCAAATCCCCGGGGTTCACGACGTATTTGCAAGCCTCTCTTGCCATCTGAATCCGTCTCGCGTCGGTAAAGAGGAATTGCCACCATGGACAGCTTGGAGTCGCCATACGCCTGCACCCCGAAGCCTTCGAGAGTATCGGCAATGTGGATCGACTGAGTCATCAGAAGCGCCCTATCAGCCCTTTTCCGCTAGAAAGTCTCTACAGAGATTTTCCCGCCCGCTCACCTGCGCCACAATGGCGAGCACAGCCAGCTTGAGAGACGGACTCAGCCGAGGCCAAGATTCGACCACTTGAGACAGTAACCGACGATCACCGTCAGAAATCTGTGCGTGTATTTGTATACACGTATCCACATCAGGATCACTAACTAATTCATCATTAGCACATTGCAAAGAATCGCCCGCAGGCTCGAAGCCTGCCGCGCGCACTATTTCGATCCGTATCTGCAGATAGGGCTCTGCGGCCTATGTAAAAACTTTGAAACGGCAAGCTTGCTTCTTGCCAGAGGCCATCCCGAAAATCATCTTTCTATCAATGTTTACAGTTCCATTCGTGCATACCCCGCAACCGAAGAAGACAATTTTCCGGAGAAAAACAAGCAAGCCCATGACGGTGATTGCGTTCGGGGTAATTGCCTCCTTCGCTATCGCACAGGAGGCAGAGCCTCCTGCCGCACCAGCCGAGCCGGCCCCGCTGACCGGGAAGATCAGCGATATCACCCTCTACCAAGGAACCGCCGTGGTTTCCCGCTTAGTCGATATTCCGGCTGACAAGACCGGAGCTTTCGAAATCGTCATCGGCCCCCTTCCCTCCGCCACCGATCCATCCTCCGTGCATGCGGACAAGGTAAAGGGAGCCACCGTCCGTTCCGTTGCGTGCCGAAGCAGGCCGCCTGCGGAAGCCGCAAAACTCAAAGGTCGTGCTGGGGAAGTTGCCAGCGGGATTGCCGATCTGGAAATCAAGATGGCCACTGCGAACAACGAGATCGCCCTGCGCCGTATCCGCCAGGGTTTCCTGAAAGACCTCCAACGTTTCGTTGCCCCGGCAGCAAGTCAGGAAATGACCCATGGCGTGATCCAGTCCAAGGAAATCGAGGCAGTAACCCAGATGCATTTTCGCGAGTATGAAAAAGCGTCCCAAGAGATCCTGAAACTTGACCTGGAAATTAAGGCGGACTCGAAGATGCTGTCGGACTTCAAGAAGGAGCAGGCAAAACTCGCCACTGGCCCACCCGTAACCTATGATGCGGTGGTCTATCTCGACAAACCGGAGGTCGGAGCTGCCAGCATCAATCTGAATTACTTTGTCGGCGATTGCGGTTGGTCTCCTGTCTATAATGTCCGTGGCGACACCAAGACCAGCGGCGTGGAGATCGAGTTCAACGCGCTCATCCACCAAGTCAGCGGGGAAGATTGGAACGAGGCAAGAATCGCCCTCTCCACCGCCTCCCCGAAAACGAGTGCATACAATCCACGGCTTGCCCCGCTCTACGTGGGAGTCTCCAGTGGCGCGACCAACCAGGCGTCGGACGCAAACGCGGCTTCCTACAAAAGTGCTGTGGCCAAGCGCAACAACGCGATCAAATCCCAATACCGTGGAAAGACCATGGACGAGACCGCGAGTCAGAATTTCCTGGCCAACGATTCCGCCGCCAGCGTGCAACTCATCGAGCTTTCCGAGCGCCTCAGCGAACTGCGCCTGATGGATCAGGGCGGAGAGGAGGATCTCAGCATCCGCTATGAACTGGCTACTCCGGTAACCCTCGTAAGTCGCCGCGACGCACAGATGGTGCCTGTGCTGCAACACCAGTCCCCGGCGAAATTCTACCACGTCGCCGTGCCCATCCTTACCACTTCGGTATTCCGCGAGGCGGAGCTTGCCAACGCCACCTCCCGCGATTTGCTAGGTGGCCAGGTGAACATTTTCCTCGATGGTGAATTCAAGGGACGCACGGATATTCCCAGCATCGCTAGGGGTCGCACCTTCACCCTAGGCTTCGGAGTTGACGGCCAGGTTAAGGCGCGTCGCTCGCTCGTAGATCGCCGCGAGGACGTTCAGGGCGGAAACAGGCAGCTAGCCATCACCGCAGAAATCACGGTGGATAATTTCAAACAGGAGCCGGTAAAACTGCGTATCCGCGAGCGCATGCCGTTCATGGAGGATACCGCGAAGCTTAGAGTTTCCATCGGAGAAACCAGCCACACCCTCAGCTCAAACGCCGACTACCTACGCTACGAGAAACCCAAAGGTATTCTCCGGTGGGATATGGATGTTCCACCCGGCTCCCTCGATAAATCGACCGCCCTGCGATACACGTATTCGCTGGAGTTCGACAAAAGCCTGACGCTACACGATATTTCCCAAGAGCAAAAAAAGCGTGCTCAGAAGGAGTTCGTTAAAGATTCCAAAAAATAACAACCCCTCTGAACCTCAATCAAAAAATGCCTAATTACAGACAAGGCGGCGGATTCAGAATTTGTGAAACAACTGAGAGCGGGAGACACCGAAGTGCTGCTTGGCGCGTGATCGGAACAGAATCGCGAGTTATTCCCTAAGCTATTTCTTCGGCTTCTTTTTCCGGTTGTTCTTTTTGCCTGCAGTCGGGTCATCGTTCGGATTTTTCGTCATCATCTGCGCGTCGACCGACTTGCGCCAGGTGCGGAGTTTTTCGAGAAGTGCCTTGGCGATTTCCGGTTTTGATGAAGACAGGTTATCGGCTTCATTCGGATCATTGGAGAGGTCGTATAGTTCCAGTTTTCCGTCTTCGAAAAATTCGATAAGTTTCATGTCCCCGTCGCGGATCGCGCCGTAAGGCTTGGTCCGGTGGTAATGCGGGTAGTGCCAGTAGAGGGTGTCGCGTTCCAGTTCGGTTTTTTCGCCGGTGAAGAGCGGAACCATACTGACTCCGTCCTTGTGCTCTTCTGGGCGCGCGGGAAGCTGCGCAATCTCCAGCAGCGTGGGATAGAAATCCATTCCAATAACCGGTTCTCCGCAGGTGCTTCCCGCCTTGATTTTACCCGGCCATTTGACGACGCAAGGCTCCCTAACAGCTCCCTCGTGGGAAAAGCCTTTATAGGCGCGCAGGCCGCCCGTGGTTTCATCGTAATCGCCACCGTTGTCACCGGTGAGTATGATCACCGTGTTGTCGGAGATCCCGAGTTCCTCCAGTTTCGCGATGATGCGCCCGACGCTGTCGTCGAGTTTTTCCACCATCCCCGCACGCGCAGGGTTCAGGAATTCATCGTTTTTGTTGTCATCGGATTCCGCCTTCTTCTTGTATTTCTCTACCAACTCCGGCGGAGCCATGATCGGGCCGTGCAGGGTATAGTAGGAAAAGTACAGGAGGAACGGCTTCTCCTTCGCATGATTTTCGATAAAATCAACTGCCCTATCCGTGAGCTTATCAGTCAGAAAGTCACCCGGTTTGCCGTCATCAAGATTCGGCATCTGGAAGGGGGAGAAATATTTCCCCTTCCCCTTTGGCTGACCCCACTCGCGGCCGCCCACATTGATGTCAAATCCATGATCGGTGGGAAAATGTTGATCCATGTCTTTCGCACCATTGGGCATGAGATGCCATTTACCGAAGAAGCCGGTCGCATATCCCGCTTCTTTTAGCGCTTCTGGGAGCAGAATACGCTCGTGATCCAGCTTCATTTTCCAGTCCGGAACCGAAAGCTTCGCACGCGGTTTCTTGTGGCCGGCAATCCAATCGGTCAGCTGCAACCTTGCTGGATAGCGTCCGCTGAGGATCGCCGCCCGGCTCGGCGAGCAAACGGTGCTGGCAGCATAGGCGTTCGTAAACTTCATGCCCTGGCTGGCCAGCCTGTCGATGTTGGGGGTTTCGTAAAACTCCGCGCCGTAACAGCCGAAGTCTCCCCAGCCCAGGTCATCTACGAGCAGGAAAACCAAATTTGGTTTGAACTCAGCTGCAAGGGCCGATGCGAAAAGCAAGAAGGAGAGAAGAAGGCGGAAGGATTTTTTCATGGTTAGGGGATAGCATTAAAACGGAATTATCTTCCGACCTTCTATCCCCTCACGCAATCGTTTCCCATCAGCCAGTGGTTCCGCTCACTGCTTCCGGATTTCGAAAGCCTGCCCTTTTACTTTTGGGCGACCGAAAAAATCCGCCCCTCCCGAGTCGCAGACCAAGACGTCGATTTCCGAAGGACTGACAAAATAGTAATCCGTTCCCCTGCCCAGTTTTGTGTGGTCGATCAGTGCGCATTTCCAGTTCGCATGTGCCATGATCGTGGCTTTTAGGCGGGATTCTTCAGGGTTTGGCTCGCCAATTCCCCTTTTCTTATCAAACCCGCCACCGGAGAAAAAGAAGCGGTCGATCCGTAGGGCACGGATCCCCATTTCCGTGAGCATTCCGCCGAAACGGCGTCCCTTAGGCTCGTAGGTGCCACCGAGCAAAACAAGCTCTAGGTCGTTCCGAATTGTCAGCCGTTCGATCACGTCACGGGCGTAGCTCAAGATCCTGAGATTCTGCCCCTCGGGGAGATGGCGGACAAGCTCCAAGGCGCTGGAACTGGCATCAAACAATAGAGTTTCGTTGGGCTGGACATGTTTTACCGCGAGCTTTGCAATCGCGATCTTCTCGGCGGCCTGCCGGCCTTCGCGTTCGCTCTGGGGAAGCTCATGGATCAGCATGGAAACTTCGGTTGCACCGCCGTGAGTGCGGTGAAGAAGTCCCTGCCGTGCAAGCATATCGAGGTCACGGCGCACTGTTTCCTCGGTTACCTTCAACACTGAGGAAAGTTCCTGCGTCCTCACAGCTCCTTGTTTTTTGGCACTTTCCAGTATTTTCCGTTGTCGTTCGATTGCTAACATTTGGCTTGTTCTTCTTTCTTCTTGCTCTTTGTCCGTTTTGGCAACATTGCCTTTTTTCGTCAACTCCAAACCAACCAACTCAATGCCTGATTACAAACACGTAACTTATTACTGGGACGATTCCCACGCCGCAAGTCTTGATGCTGTAGGCCGTCTTGTCTATCGTTCAAATATCCTTGGAGCAGATCAACGGATCACCAACACCGGCGGTGGCAACACCTCCTCGAAAATCATCGAGACTGATCCTCTCACCGGTCAACAAACTGAAGTTCTGTGGGTTAAAGGATCTGGCGGAGATCTCCGCACCTCGAAGCGTGAGAATTTCTCCTCTCTCTACCAGAACAAGCTCATCGGCCTCAAATCGGTGTATGCGAACAAGCCTGGCAACGGCCTCAAGACCCCTGCCGAAGATGAAATGGTCGGAATGTATTTCCACACCACCTTCAATCTCAATCCCCGCCCGTCCTCCATCGACACCCCTCTCCACAGTTTCCTCACCGGCAAGCACGTGGATCACATGCACCCGAACGCGATCATCGCCATCGCCGCTTCGAAAAATTGCCAGGCGCTGACCAAGGAGATTTTCGAAGGCGAAATGGAATACGTCCCTTGGATGCGCCCGGGCTTCGAGCTCGGCCTTGCCATGGAAGCGATTGAAAAAGAAAAGCCAAGCACTCAAGCGATCATGATGGGTCAGCACGGCTTCATCTCATGGGATGACGATGACAAGAAATGCTACGAACTCACCCTCCGCCTCATCGACAAGGCTGCCGAGTATATCCAGCAGAAATACGATGCCAAAGGTGGCGATGCCACTGCATTCGGCGGTCAGAAATACCAGACCCTCCCTGAACAACAGCGCAGCGCCACCCTCGCCGGCATCCTACCTTGGCTGCGCGGTCAGGTTTCCCAGCAAAAGCGTTTCATCGGCACCATCCAGGACGACGAGAAAATCCTCCGTTTCGTAAACTCCGCAGACGCACCACGTCTCGCCGAGCTCGGCACCTCCTGCCCCGACCATTTCCTCCGCACCAAGATCAAGCCACTTTACGTAGCATGGGATCCGCAGTCCGAGGACGCCGCAGCCCTCAAGCAAAAGCTCACCGCAGCCCTCGTGGAATACCGCGAGGACTACGCCAAGTATTACGAGACCTGCAAACACGACAACTCCCCTGCCATGCGCGATCCGAACCCGACCGTAGTTCTCATCCCAGGTCTCGGGATGATCTCATGGGGCAAGGACAAGTCCGAATCCCGTGTCACCGCAGAATTCTACAACTGCGCTGTCGAAGTGATGCGCGGTGCCGAAGCAATCGATACCTACATCTCCCTTCCACAACAGGAAGCATTCGACATCGAATACTGGCTCCTCGAAGAAGCAAAGCTCCAGCGCATGCCCGCTGAAAAGGAACTCGCCCGCCAGACGATCATCGTCATCGGCGCAGGTTCCGGCATCGGCAAGGAAACCGCACACCGCCTGGTCAAAGATGGCGCGCACCTCGTTTGCGTTGACCTCAACAAGGATGCAGCCGAAGCCACAGCCAAGGAAATCACCGACAAATACGGCTCCGGCATCGGCGTCGCAGGCAGCGGCATCTCCGGATGCGGCCCGGCCATTGGTCTCGGTGGCAACATCACGGATCGCGCAAGCATCCGTGAAATGCTCGACCAAGTTTCCCTCGCCTACGGCGGCTTCGATCACATCTGTGTCACCGCCGGCATCTTCGTCCCATCCGACATCACCGGCCACATCCCGGATGACAAGTGGGCGCTCACCTACAACATCAATGTTACCGGCTCCTACCTCGTCGCTGACGAAGCGTTCAAGAGCTGGAAAGAGCAAGGCCTCAAATGCAATCTCGTTCTCACCACCTCTGCCAACGGTGCGGTTTCGAAAAAAGGTTCCCTCGCCTACGATACCTCGAAGGCCGCTGCGAACCACCTCGTCCGCGAGCTGGCCATCGAGCTCTCACCGCTCATCCGCGTCAACGCCGTCGCACCCGCGACCGTTGTCCAGGGATCCGCCATGTTCCCGCGCGAGCGAGTCATCGGCTCCCTCGCGAAATACGACATCCCGTTCACCGAGGATGAGGAGACCGAATCCCTCGTCAGCAAGCTGGCCGAGTTCTATGCGGACCGCACCCTCACGAAATCCCCGATCACACCCGCGGACCAGGCCGAGGCATACTTCGTTTTCGTAACGAACCGCCTCAGCAAATCCACCGGCCAGATCATCACCGTCGATGGCGGCCTCCACGAGGCTTTCCTTCGCTAAGCCATTTCCCCGATCACTTCCAAGCCGGCGATTCCCACCATGGGGATCGCCGGTTTTTTCGTAATCCGAAAAACGCGAATCCATGTGCGCTCTCAGCCTATATTCTACCGTTAGAATTGAATTGGGTGGTGTGGACTCCTCATCAGGAAAGGCACAGCATCTACCCCACCAAAGGAGAAAGGCGCTAAGTCGTTTAAACTTAGCGCCTTTCATTGGTTGCGGGAGCAGGATTTGAACCTACGATCTTCAGGTTATGAGCCTGACGAGATACCTGACTTCTCCATCCCGCGATTAGTTTGGAACGCCTTCCGGCGTGCGCGGCAAACTACGCTCAGGATGAAGTGGATTGCAAGAGATATTTTGCCTCTTGTTGAAATTTTTGCTTCTATCCGTCAGCCGCATGAACCTTACCACCGCATATACCGAAACCCTCGGTTTCGAGACTTGGCAAGGGATGGCCGAAAGCCATTACCAGGAGGCTCGGATATTCACTGCAGACGCCCGGAAGCGTCGTGACAGGGGCGAGGCGCATCCGGTGGAAGATTTCCTTTTCGATTACTACCCCTACCCCGTTTCTCTCATCGAGCAATGGCATCCGGGGCTTGGAATTGCGCTTACATTTGATGATCTCGAAACCCTCCCGGAGCGTTTCAAGGGGAAGCGTTACCGTGTGGAAGGAGACCTGTGTTTTCCCGATCCTGATAAGCTTACGGAAAAAGAAGTAGGGAGGCTGACTTGGATCATAGGACTACTTGAAGCAACCCAACGCCACTTGCCGAACTTCGCGTGCCACGGTCTCCACGAATGGGCGATGGTTTACCGAGCAGAGGAGATACGCCATTCGTCGCTTACTACCCTTCGCTTGGAGCAGGAAGAAATTGACGCCCTCATCGAATCTCGCGCGATCACCTGCACCCACCACGATGCCTTCCGCTTTTTTGCGAAGCAGGCACTTCCCCTGAACCGCATCCAGCCGACCTTGGCAACCCGGCACGAGAATGAGCAACCCGGTTGTGTCCACGCAAACATGGATCTCTACAAGTGGGCGGCGAAGTCAATGCCGTGGATCGGCTCCACGCTCCTTTTGGAAACCTTTCGAATCGCAAACGAACTACGCGACCTCGATATGCGAGCCAGCCCCTACGATCTTTCGAAATGGGACATCGTCCCTGTGAAAATCGAAACCCCGGAAGGACGCAGGGAATACGAAACGGAACAAAGGCGATTGGCGGCACTAGCGTTTTCCCTCCGGGCGAAGCTCATCAGCCGCTTGAATGAAATCACCAACTCACACACCCTGCCAGCCAAGCTTCTGCCGTAGTGCCTCGTAAAACGAAGTGCCTTCCAGTCGGAGGAGATTGAACGTCCTTTTCGCTTTTTTCACGATCACTCGGTCACCGGGGTCGATGCGGGTAGTGTCCCGGCCATCGACGGTGAAAAGCATAGGCCCATCATCGGCGCGCTCGGGGGAAATCTCGATCTCCACATCGTCAGAAAGGACGAGCGAACGTTGGCTGAGACTATGAGGGCAGATCGGAGTGATTACCATCACAGACGACTGTGGGGCGATGAGTGGCCCTCCTGCAGAAAGCGAATAGGCGGTGGAGCCAGTGGGTGTGGCAACGATGAGGCCGTCCGCACGGTAGCGGTTCAACCACTCACCGTTTACCATTGCCTTCAGGGTCACCAAGCGTCCGGTTTCACCCCGCGCAAGGGCTACTTCGTTGAGTGCGAAAAAAGTTTCCACCGCACCACTTGTTCTACGCACCGTGGCCTCAAGCAGCATCCGGGTGCTTGTGGTGAAGCGACTTTCCGCGACGGCATCTGCGAACTTATCCAGATCCACATCCGTGCAAGTTGTCAGGAACCCGAGGGTTCCGATATTGATTCCTGCTACCGGTTTCTCAAAATGACCGAGGCGGGAAACTGCGTGCATCATTGTGCCGTCGCCTCCGAGCACAGCGGCGATATCGACGTGCTGCGAAAAGTCCACCGCCTCGATCCCGCCTTCTTCACCGGCCATTTCGGCGGTCTCTCGCTCAAGCAGGCATTCGCAACCACGCTTTTGCAGCGCCTCTCTGAGCGCCAGCATTGTCTTCAAACCTCCGGATTTTTGCGGATTTAGTAATATGCCTACCTTCAATCTCTATTTAGTATCTTTCCAATCCACGCCACTGACAAGCATGGATAGCAAATGTCGCGAGAAAGTTATTTAACTGCCATCTTCTGAACTGTGGGGATAATTTCTGAGAGTTCATCGACGACAACAAATTCACCGTCATAACACCATTCACCGAGGAGTTTGATAAGAGGCGACCAGAAGCGGCGTCCTTCTCCATCCATACGGTCGAAGACGATAACTGGCTTATCCGCCATGCCTTTGACCTTCTGGTGTTTGAAAATCATCAGTGCGAGCATTTCCTGCACGGTCCCCGCACCTCCGGGAAAGATCACGAATGCTTCCGAGTTCTCGATCATAATCTCCATTCGGGTGTAAATATCCGGTTTCAGCCAGAAGGTGGAGAGCCCTTCTGGTAATCCTTCGAGTTCGATGATGTGGGGCACATTCGAGCCTCCTGTCCATCCACCGGCTTCCACGGAACCTCGAACGACCTCGCCCATGATCCCGGAATTACCCGCACCGGAAACACAGCCATAGTTATTTCCCGCTAAGAGTTTCCCAAGTTCGTATCCGTCATTCAGATAAGCCGGGTCCTCGATGGAAGCAGAACAAAACACACAAATGTTTCCTGCGTGATTTGCAGGCAGTGGCGTTTCAAATGAAGTTCCGGCCACCTGACCCGTCTTCTCGCGTCCAGCATCCGGAACTCCTGCCGAGCGTGCCTTGTCCAGCAAGGAGATCACTTCTTCGACCTGTTCCGCTTCGAGCAGGAAATCACGGGCATCCTGCTTTACCGTGCCCATTGCATTGAGATGGGAAAGGAGTTCGTAGAGTCCTGTCCACGACTTGTCGGAGTTCAGCAGCACCGTCGGCTTGTTCTCTAGATTCTTATCGACGGTCTGGTAACCTACAAAGATCGAAACGGCTTTAAACAAATCCTCCAGCGTCGCGCCGGGAGTAAAAACGAACGCTTCAGCCTCGATGATCTTTTTCTCGATATTCCCCAGAGAAATCTGCTGATCCCCGTTGGAGTTGTAAATATCCCAACCCTTACTGAAGAGGCGATACAATAGTTTCGCCCGGCTCTGTCTGTTCGGATCTTTTTCACCCTTTACCGTTCCCGCTAGTCTTACTTTTGGCATCTGTTGTCGTTCTTTCGTATGAAAATTTCTAATCGCAGTCCGCGAGCCTTTCTCTGGACGTTTCTGTGATTGCGGCGATAGCTTCGCTCATGGATATTTTTCTGCAAGCAGCGGTTGAGGAAGCTATGGATAGTCTCAAGCAGGGCGGAATCCCCATAGGGAGCGTTCTTGTGCACGGGGATAGGATCATCGGCCGGGGTCACAACCAGCGGATCCAGAAAGGAAGCACCGTCCTCCACGGTGAAATGGATGCACTCGAAAACGCGGGGCGCCTTTCAGCGGACACATACCGTGAATGCACCCTCTACACCACACTCTCACCCTGTCCGATGTGCACCGGGGCAATCCTTCTCTACAAAATCCCGCGTGTGGTTATTGGAGAAAACAGAACTTTCCTCGGTGCCGAGCAACTACTCAAGGATAACGGAGTAGACGTCACGATTCTTAACGATCTGTCCTGCATTTCGATGATGGAGACGTTCATCGCCGAAAAACCGGAACTCTGGAACGAAGACATTGGAGAATAAACAACTCCACCTGTTCAAGAACTTACGCATCCGTCATGACCTGCCTGCAGGTCATCTAGTGCTGCGTCGAACGAAAAAAGATGATTATTTTCTGAGCCTTTTCAAAAAATGACAACCTGAGCACCCACCACTTTCAGTTACACCCTCTGATTCCTTCCTGCTTTCCTGC